>JBGPIT010000041.1:0-21440 GCA_041485125.1 Binatia bacterium
AGTCCGGCGGGGGCGAACACTGAGTCGCGCCGGGACGGCGGTGGCGCCGGCCCGGATGGGGCGGGCGGTGTGGCGCGCGCGCGGCGTCGTGGGCGCGCTCGTCGCGCGAGAGCTCCGCGGCCGCTACGTCGGCTCGGCGATTGGCGCGCTCTGGGCGGTCGTCCACCCGCTCGCGCAGCTCGCGATCTTCACGTTCGTCTTCTCGACCGTGCTCGACGTCCGCTTCGGCCGCACCGACCGACCGTTCGTGCTCTATCTCGCCTGCGGGCTCTTTCCGTGGCTGGCGCTGCAGGAGTCGCTGCTGCGGAGCGCGACCAGCATCGTCGACAACGCCGTGCTGGTGAAACGGGTGGTGTTCCCGGTCGAGGTCCTGCCGGTGCAAGTCGCGCTCTCGGCGTTGCTGAACCAGGCGATCGCGCTGGCGTTGCTCCTGGTTCTGATGCTCGCCTACGGCGTGGCGCCGCGGCCGGCGCTCTTGGCGCTGCCGCTGCTCGCCGGCGTGCAGCTCCTTTTGATGATCGGGCTCGGGTGGGCAGTTGCGGCGCTGCACGTCTACTTCCGCGATACGGCCCAGATCCTCGCGGTGGTGCTGCCGATGTGGTTCTACCTGACGCCGATCATTTATCCCTACACGCTCGTGCCGGAGAGCCTCCGGCCGTTGCTCGCGCTGAATCCGCTCACCGCGCTGGTCGAAGACTACCGCGACCTCTTCCTGCACGGCGTCGTGCCGCTCGGCGCGCGCGAGGCATGGCTGGCGCTCGTGAGCGTCGCCGCCTTTGCCGGCGGCGCCGCGCTCTTCCAGCACGCGCGCGGCGAGTTCGCCGATCTGGTCTGACCCGGACCGTCGCCCGATGCTGCCAGCGGTCTCGGCTCGTGATCTCGGCAAGGCCTACCGGCTCTACGCCCGTCCGCTCGACCGAGCGCGAGAATGGCTCACGCGCCGTCGCCTGCATCAGCAGTTCTGGGCGTTGCGCGACGTCGACCTCGAGGTCGCCGCGGGCGAATCGTTCGGCATCATCGGCGACAACGGCGCCGGCAAGTCGACGTTGCTCGCGCTCCTCACCGGCACCACGCGCCCGACGACCGGGACGGTGCGCGTGTCGGGTCCGGTGGCCGCGATCCTCGAGCTCGGCGCCGGCTTCCATCCCGAGTTCACCGGACGCCACAACGCGCGCGTGCACGTTGGTCTCTTCGGCATCGGCGGCGAGGATGCCGAGGCCCGCATCGCGGAGGTGCTCGAGTTCTCCGAGCTCGGCAGGTTCCTCGACCAACCCGTGCGCACCTACTCGTCGGGCATGTACGTCCGACTCGCCTTCGCGCTCGCCGTGAGCGTCGATCCCGAGGTGCTGATCATCGACGAGGCGCTCGCCGTCGGCGACCAGCACTTTCAAACCAAGTGCGTCGACCGCATCGCCAGCATCCGCGCACGCGGCAAGACGATCGTGTTCTGCTCCCACAACATGTACTTCGTGAAGAAGCTCTGCGACCGCGCGCTCTGGCTGCGCGGCGGACGCGTCGCCGCGCTCGGCCGCGTCGACGAGGTGGTCGATGCCTACCTCGAGGACGTCCGGCAGCGCGAGGTCGCGGCGCCGGCCGTGGAACGGGCGGCGCGCGCCGAGACCGCGATCGTCCGGCTCGTACGGGTGGCGATCGAGGACGGCGCCGGCCGTGCGGTCGACACCGTCGAGAGCGGCGAACCGCTCACGGTGCGGGTCTGGGTCGAGCGGGGTCCGACCACGAGCATCGCCCCCGGCGTCGGCATCGCCTTCGTGCGCAACGACGGTCTCGTGTGCTACTGCGTCTCGACCGAGATGGACGGTGTCGCCATGGAGCCGGAGCCGGACGGCACTTTCACCGCGGCGTTGCACGTGCCGCGCCTGCCGCTCTTGGGCGGCGGCTACTACTTGAACGTCGCAACGATCGACAATGCGAACGGCATTCTGCCTTTCGACATCCACGAGCGCATCTCTCCGTTTCGCGTGCGCAACCCGTCGAATGAGTTCGGGATTGCGCGCATCGAGCACCGTTGGTTGCCGCGAGAGCGTCGCGCCGAGCGCCGCTTCTCCTGAACCTCACAAGGGGTTGACATGGTCCAGGTCCGCCGTTATTCGTTGCCGCCACGTCCGGGTCTGCACCGAGCACGCTATCTCGTCCTGCTAGTGGCGATTGCGCTCGGTTGCTCGCAAGGAGACACGAGAGGGCCTCTGGAGGAGCGCGCGAAGCAGTATCTCGATCTCAAGCAGCGCAAGCAGTGGGAGGAGGTGTATGACGGCTATCTCGACCCGAAGCTCAAGGGCTCCCTTTCCCGAGACGCTTTCCTCAGACGCCGTCAGCTGGCATTCGACGTCCTCAGTCACACCGTCACCGGGGTGAAAGAGAACGGTGACGAGGGCGATGTCACGGTGAGCGGCGAAGCCAATTTTCCGGCACGCCAGCCCGGCGGCAAGGTTCGGATCATCCAAAGACCCTTCACGGTCACGGATCATTGGATCAAGCGCGACGGCGCTTGGTACATCGTCCTGTCGGAGTGAGATTCGCGAGTGCGGGAATATCGTTGGCCGATTCAGCGCTTGACAGTTTCAGAAGCTTCAGTCTAGGATGCGCGGCAATTTTGCGCGTGGGGGGCAGCGGGTCCAATCGGGTCGTTTAGGGTCCCAGCACAATTTCGCAATCGGTTTTGTGACGCTCTCTCAATCGAACGAGAACGCGGGAGGGAGGTGATGCGGGGAGTGAGATAGGAGAGGCGTCGCATTCGTCGTCACCGGGTCCGACGTGGAGAGTTCAGGAGAGTTTTGCGCAGTCAGAACGAACGAGTGGAGAGACACGAAAGGAGAGTCGTATCATGAGAAAGGGTATCCTACCGAAGTTGAGTATTGGAGTGGCGCTGATGGGGGCGATGGCCCTCGCGTACGCGCCGCAAGCGAGCGCCGATCTCGGCGGAACGGTCACGTACACCGAGCCGTCCGGCACACTGATAATGCCGTACGACAACACCGAGGGGCATCAGAGCTTCCAGATCATCAGCCGTATCGGTGACGACCTTGCCGGCGATACGATCGCGACGCACTGGTCGTTCTGGTCCAAGGATTGTGAGCACCTCGCCGACATCTTCGTCTGCTTGACCCCCAACGACACCACGGTGGTCGACCCGGCGAATCTGCAGAACGAGGTTCAGACCGGCAACGAAAACTCCAAGATCGGTGGCATCATCGATCTCACCGGCACCAAGGGCCTCGTCGTCGTGACGGCCTTCGAGAAGGCCAGCGGCAGCACCGGCTGCCAGGTGCTCGATCCGCAGGCGGTGATCGAGAATCAGATCGTCGGCGGTTGGACGATCGCGAACGTCGGGACCTCGTCTTCGTTCTCGCACGATGCGATCGGCTTCAACCTCGACACCGCCGGCTTCCCGGACCCGGCGGTCCTGGGCGACGGTGAGACCACCTTCCCCGGTCTGAAGATCCAGTCGTTCAATCCGACGACGCTCGAAGACTCCGAGATCATCCTGCTCGCTATCGAGTTCAGCGCGGACAGCGGCAACGGTTCGTTCATCGGCAGCGAGGTCGGTCCGCTCACCCGCTTCTTCGGACTCTCGAATGGCGACACGGCGAGGGTCTGCTGCAACGTAGCGTACGTCGACAACGTCGAGTCGCGTATCTCGCTGCCCGACTTCTGCTTCAAATGCGTCGGGTTCGCACCGATCGTCGACGCCCTCGCGGAAACGGGTGAGACCGCGATCATCCCGCCAATCACCACCATCGACGCCCCGGGCTATCTCCACTTGACGAACTGCGAGAGCCAGCAGCTCGATCCGGCCGACGGTGGTCCTTCGCTCCTCGGCTCGGAGAACTCGGATCAGTTCCTCTTCGGCTTCCACGGCATGGCGGTCGGCCCGTTCGGCGCCGTCGTGAGCGGCAAGTACACGAACGTCGACTTCTTCTAAGTCGGAAGTCACGTTCGATCGTTGAACCAAGGGGACCGGTGCCTGCGCCGGTCCCCTTTTTTTCACCGCCTTCCTCGGGTACCAGTTTCCGCAACCGACCTCTGCATGACCGCCCTCGTCATTCTTCCGTGCTCATGAGCGTGACGCGCCTCCGCGCGGTCGCCTGGGGCACCCTCCTGCTGCTCGCGTGCGTCGTCGGCTGTCAGCGATCGGACGTGAGCTGGGACGACGCGGAACGGCTGAACCGCGAGCCCGGCGCGCTCGGACGCTTCACGAGCCCCTACTACACCGCGATCCATCCCTTGCCCGGCGGTGGCGCGCTCGTCGCCTTCATGCGAACCGACGGTCAGTACCGCCCGTTCGTCGTGCGGCGCGCCGCCGATGCCCGTGCGCGCTTCGATCCCGAGCAGTACCTGACACCCGAGGACATGCGCACGACCGTCTCGATCGGTCCGGCGATCGCCGGCGGACCGGACGCCGGCGAGGTCTATGTCGCGTGGCAGGCCCGCATCCTCGCGAGCGGAAGCAAGTTCGTGCTGTTCCGCCGCTCCGGTGACGGCGGCGGGCAGTGGTCACCCGCGCAGACGTTGAGCTCGGAGATCACGCCGTTCGTCCCCGATCTCGCCGCCGACCGCGACGGTGCGGTGTACGTCGCGTGGTCGGACGAGCGGGGTAGCGGACTCAACGTGTTCTTCAACCGTTCGCTCGATCATGGCGCGACCTGGTTGCCGCACGACGTGTTGATCGAGCCTGCGGAGACGCCGGGGCGATCGGCGCTCTCGGTGCGGATCGCGAGCGACGGCGCCGGGCGCGTCGTCGTGGTGTGGGAGGACGAGGCGAAAGGCGGACGGCTCGTCTACGCCACCGCGTCGCCGGACAAGGGCGCGACGTGGAGCACGCCCGTCCGGATCGACGACGCGAAGACGCGATTGTCGCCGGCGGCGCCGCAAGTGGTGTTCGCCTCCGGAAGGGCGATCGTCGTCTGGACCAGCGCCGCGACCGGCACGAGCCCGATCGGGCAGGTCTGGAGCGACGTCTCCGCCGACGGCGGTGTGACCTGGGGCGAGGACGTCCTGCTGCAAGAGGTCGACGGCGGCACCGCCTCGCGCGCGCACCTCATCAGCAACGGTACCGCCGCGCACGTGGTCTTCCACGCCGGCAACTTCAACAAGGACTCGCAGGTCTACTACGGCGAGACGGATGCCAACGGCAGCTGGATACGCCGCGGCGAGGGCCTGACGCGGGTCACGCACCGGAGCGGACGGTTCGCCAACCCGCGCGTCGCGGTGGAGGCCGACGGAACGATCGACGTCGTCTACGAGGAGGATCAGAAGCGGATTCTCCTCGATCGCTCGCGGGACCGCGGCGTGACGTGGCGTCCCGAGCCCGAGGTCGTCGACGCGATCACGCAGGTCGAGACCCAGGAGCGTCTACTCTATCCACAGCTAACTGCGAGCGAGGGTGCGGTCTACGTCACCTGGGAGCACTGGGGCAACCTCCGCGCGCAGCCGAAGTCGTTGGTCGAGGCGGACAGCGTCGGGAGGCCCGACGATCTGTACGTCCGCCGCGCGCGCTTTCGCTGATCGCGTGCCGGCGCGCGGTGACGTCGGTGACCTCGTGACCGCCGTCGAGCGTCGCCCGAGCTCGGCGCGCGCGGCGGCGACCATGCGCGGCTTCCTCGCACGGTGCTGCGTCGCCGCGGCCGTGGTCCTCACCGGCTGCGCGTCGCCCGATCGGCGACCGTCGTTTCTGCTCGTCGTTCTCGACACCACCCGAGCGGACGCGGTCTCCGCCTATGGGTCCGTCGCCGGCACGACGCCGAACGTCGATGCGCTCGCGCGCGAGGGCCTGCGCTACACCAACGCCCGCTCGCAGGCGCCGTGGACGTTGCCGTCCCACGCCACGCTCTTCACCGGTCTTCTTCCGAGCGAGCACCAGGTGAGCTGGGCGCGCACGCGCGCCTCCGACGACCTCACGACCTTGGCGGAGCGCCTGCGCGACGCCGGCTACGACACCTTCGGCGTCTCCGAGAATCCCTGGGTGAGCGCGGCGTTCAACATGACGCAGGGCTTCGACGGCTTCCGCGACGTGAAGGGCTTCACGCTCGATCCACACACCGCCGACGAGCACGACGACGAGGCGCGCGGCGCCGTCGAGGGCTGGCTGCGTACGCGACGTCGCGACCGGCCGTTCTTTCTCTTCGTGAACGTTCTCGACGCGCACCTGCCGTACCTGGTGCGCGCCGAGAATCCCTTTCTGCCGGCGGGCATCGACGCCGAGCGGGCGCGCGCCATCCCACAAAATCCGGACCGCTACTTCTGCAGCGCCGACCCGCACGCCGAGGCGCTCGCGGTCCTGCGCGGTCTCTACCTCGGCGGCGTCCACGCGGCCGATCGCAAGCTCGGCGCGATCCGCGCCCTGCTGAGTGAGCACGGCGCCGATCGTACGTTGGTCACGATCGTCACCGCCGACCACGGCGAGCATTTCGGCGAGCATCGTTTGGTCGGGCACTCGTTCAGCGTGCGCGAGCCGCTGCTGCGGGTGCCGCTGATCGTGCACGGCGCGGGTCTGCCGCCGGCCGTGATCGACACGCCGGTCGCGCTCGCCGACGTGATGCCGACGGTGCTGTCGCTCGCGTCGGTGCCGGCGCCGGCGGGTCTCGCCGGCGAAGTCCTGCCGTTTGCCGCGACCGGCGGCGCGCCGCGCGCGATCGTCGCCGAGCAAGACGACTCCGACGCCGCCCACGGCGACGATCCCGACCCGCTCGCGGTCGCGCTGCGCCAGTCGAACCGGGCCGCACGCCGCAACTGCAGCGCTGACGACCGGGTGTTCGGGGCGATGCGCGCGCTCGTCCGCGGTCGCTTCAAGCTGATCTGGTACGAGCGCCATCCGCCGGCCCTGTACGATCTCGAGTCGGATCCGGGCGAGGACGTCGACGTGAGCGCCGGGCACGCGACCGAGACCGCGGCGCTCGAGTCGGAGCTCGACACGCTCGTCGCGGGCGCGGCCGCGGCCGCATCGTCGCGACGGTCGGCGTCGGGGGCGCCAGTCGCGAACGAGGCAACCGACGCCGCTCGAGGATCGCGCGAAGCGGCACCTCCGGCGGCCGTGCCGACGACGTTCCCTTCCGACGTCCGCGACCGGCTCCGTGCGCTCGGCTACCTGCGTGACGGCGGCGAGCGGTCCCCGCCGTAGACCCGGCGCGACCGTCCGCTCTATGGTGCACGCCGGATGACGGGCGGCCGGCGCGGGCAGCACTGGATGTGGGTGGAGATCGTCGCGGTCGCGACCCTGGCACTCATCGCCGTCGCCCTCCGCGTGTACCGCCTCGATCTCGGCTGGTTCGGCGTCGACCAGGCGCGCGACATCGCGACTGCCCTCGACGTCATCGCGGGTCGCGACCTGCCGTCGATCGGTCCCACCATGCGGCGGGTGACCCGACTCGGCGCGCTTTACTACTATTTCTGGACGGTTCCCTATCTGCTGTGGCGCGATCCGCTCGCCGGCTACTGGTTCGCGTCGCTGCTCTCCTCGTCTGCCGTCCTGCTCACCTGGGCGTTGGCGCGACGGCTCTGGGGACCGCTCGCCGCGTTGGTGACGCTCGCGATCGCCGCGTCGCACCCGGTCTGGGTCCTCGACGGCAGGATCGCGTGGGCACCAGCCGCGCTTCCGGCGGCGGCGATCGTGCTGCTCTGGCTCGTCGCCGGGCGGTGCGGTCGCGACGCGCCACTCTCCGGCGTACGCGCGGCACTCTTCGGCGCGCTGCTCGGCCTGGCCGTCCAGCTGCATCTCGCGATGGTACCGTGGGTCGCGGCCGCGTTTGTCGTGTTGCTCCTCGACCGGACGCCGGCGCGCGCGTGGCTCGCGTGCGCCGCCGCCTTCGCGCTGGTCGCGTCGCCGGCGGCGTGGGCGCTCGTCGCGCGGCCGGCGACCGAGGGCGGCGTCGCGGCGCTCGCGGTCGAGCAGCAGAGCGGCGGTGCGATCCATCGCATCGTCGCGATCGCGGCGCTGCCGATCCGCGTTCCCGCCGCGTTCGCGCGATGGAGCGACGTCGACCCCTCCGGCGGTGCGGTGGCGGTCGCCGCATCGATGGTCGTTGCGGCGGCCGTTCTGCTCGGGCTCGTCGCTCTCGTGATCCTCGGTCGCAGCGGCGAGCGCGCGGCGCGTCTCGCCGTGCTCGCCGCGCTCGCGACGCTCGGCCTCGTCGTGATGATTCCGGGGTCGCCCTGGTATTACTATCTCGATGCGCTCCTACCGGTGTGGGCACTCGGCGCGGGGGCATTGGTCACAGGCGCGGCGGCGGCGGCGAGGGGCCGCGGGTCGGACGCGGCCGCTGCCGCGCCTGCGCGCTCTGCCGGTGCTAGGCAGCCGATCGACGCTCGTGAGCGCACCACCGTGCGCGCCCGAGCGATCGTTGCGACCGTCCTCGTCATCGCGGCCGTCGTCGTCGCGGCTCGCATGAGGGCGTGGCTCGCGGACGCCGCGCGTTACGAGTACCTCGTCGTCGATCCTGCGCTTCTCACCCTCGCGTCGCGTCCCGGCCGCGACGCGGCGGCGCCCGGGCGTCTCGTGTCGCTCGGCGTGAAACGCGCGCTCGCGGAACGGATCGCGACCGCATGGTCGCGCTTCCCGTCAGTCGACGCGGCCGAGTCTTCGCCGGTCGAAGACGGTGAAGCGGACTTCGCCGCGCTCTGGCACCGCCTGCACGGACCGGCGTGGGAGGACGCGACCGGTGACAACGGCTTTTGGTTGCGTCTCGCCCACCGCGCACGGCCCCGACCCGCGGAGACCAGCCGTCAGCTCGCGATTTGGTACCGCGACGACCCGGTCGTGGACGCGCTCGAGCAGCTGCCGAAGTCGAACGCCGTCACGCTCACACGAGTCGGTCCGCTCGTGCTCGCCGAGTACGCGTCGACGATCGACTACGCGTCGTGTGCAAGCGACGGCTCGCCGATCGTCGTGCCGATGCGCGCCGTCCCGCAGCCGAAACGCTACGGCGACGGCACACCGGAGAAGCCGCGGGAGCTGCCGTCACGACTCACATGCGGCCTCGCGCCGGAGCGCGGGGTGACACGCGTCGTCGCGGCGCTCTCCGGTCCGGGTCGCGTCGACGTCGTCGTCGAGGGCCAAGGCGCTGGCGCGGGCCCGGTCACGGCCGCCTGCATTCCGCCGCCGGCGCGCGTGTTCCAGCTCTGGCTCGACGTTCCCCCGGCCGGCGCGACGGCGCTCGACCTCTACGACGTCCCCGCCGCGGCCGGCTGCGAGCCGTGAGCGCGGCGCGAACGGGCGTGGACTCCGGCGATACGCGCCGCTTACGATCGCGTTCGGCCGCTGATATAAAGCGCCGCTTGATGCGATCCGCGCCGAAGCTCGACGCGCGTGCCCTCGCAGCCTTGTACGACGAGGGGTACTACCACGGCGTCGGCAGCGGCTATCCCGCCGCCGGGTACGAGCACGAGCATGCCAGCTGGCGCCACTGGGTGGCGCACCTCGCCGTCGTGTACCCGCGCGGCACGCGCTGGCTCGATCTCGGCTGCGCGTACGGCTATCTCGTCGGCGAGGCGGCCGCCGGCGGGTTTGCCGCCGCCGGCGTCGACGTGAGCGGGTACGCGCTCGCCCGCGCGGCGCAGGATGCGCCGGCGGCCCGCGGCCGGGTCGGACGCGCGCTGCTCGAGTCGCTGCCGTTCGCGGACGGGAGCTTCGACGTGGTGAGCGCCTTCGACGTGCTCGAGCACTTGGTCGATCCCGAGCCCGCCCTGCGCGAGGCGCACCGCGTGCTGCGCCCCGGTGGTACGCTGATCGGTGCGACACCCGATCCACTGCTGTTCGATCGTCACGAGGAGACGCATTTCTCCGAGCGCCCGCCGTCCTACTGGGTCGATCGTCTGCTCGGGCTCGGCTTCCGCGTCGACTTCCGCTTCTTTCAGGCGCCCTACAACCTCGAGCTCGCCGCCGTGCGCGCCGCGCCGTCAGGACTATGCGTCGCGCGCCGGCTGCACGTCGACGGCTTCGGTGAGGTCGACGAGCTCGGCAGCGTCGCCGGTCCCGCCGCGGACCGCGTGGCCGTCCGGTTGCGCGCCGGCTTCGCGTACGCGGGTGACGACAAGCCGCCGCCGACACGGTGGGTAGGGCAGGGCGACGCGCTCCTCTACGTCCTCGTCGCGGGACGCGAGCCGGTCGCGCTCGAGACCGAGATCGAGCTTCGCGCCGCCGACGGCCACGCCGCGGTGACGCTCTCGCTCGACGATCAGCACCTCGCCGACTGCACCGTCGACGACGAATGGCGCCGCGTGCGTCTGCCGTGGCTGCCGCTCGCCGCCGGCGGCCATCATCTGCGGGTGACGACGAGCGCCGCGCTCTTCGTTCGGCGCCTCGCGCTCGACGCCGCGCCGGCCGGCCGCGACGAGCTGCTCCGCCGGCTGCCGTTCGACATGTTCCAGCGCTATGCGCAGTGCCGCGACGTCGCCGATCGGCTCGGCGCCGGCGGCGCGGCCATCCTCGACGTCGGCGGCGTGCTCGGCGGCGCGGGCGGCCATCTCGCGACGACCGGCGACTTCTTTCCGGACGCGACCGTCACGACGGTCGACGTGCGCGGTAGCGATCATCCCGAGCATCGGCGCGCCGGCGGCCCGGCACTGCCCTTCGGGGACGCGAGTTTCGACGTCGTCGTGTCGATGGACGTGCTCGAGCACGTACCCGCCGCGGAGCGCGTCGCGTTCCAACGCGAGCTCGCGCGGGTGTCGCGCCGCTTCGTCCTGCTCGCGGCGCCGTTCGCGACCGCCGGCGTCGCCGACGCGGACGCGCTGCTGTTCGAGCTGATCCGCGTACGCCACGGCTACGCGCACGCGTACCTCGGCGAGCACCTCGGCCACGGCCATCCCGATCTCGACGCGACGGTCGCGTGGTGGCACGGCGCCGGCGCGACGGTCGGCGTCCTGCCGAACGGCTACCTGCCGTACTGGACGCTCGTGCAGATCGCGAACCTCCGTCTCGCCGAGCCGCGCATGGGCGCGCGCTACGCGGCAGGGCAGGCCCTCTACAACGGCCGGGTCGCCGACCGGCGCGAGCCGGCGTACCGCCATCTGCTCGTGATCGATCTCGCGGCGGAGGGCGCGTCGCACGACGCGGTCCATGCGCTCGCGGCCGAGGCATCGCGCACGACCGACGTCACGGCGGACGCGGCCGCGTTGAACGCGATCCTCGACCTCGCCGGCGCGCCCGCGGACGAGCTTGACGATGTCATGTCGGTCGCACCGGCGACGGACGACCTCGACGCCTCCGAGCGGATGCGCCTCGTCGAGCTCGAGGCCTTCGCGAGCCGCGTGTGGTCGCATCCCCTGTATCGCGCCTACGCGTGGCTGCGGCGGCTCGTCGCCACGGCCCGGAGCCGGCGATGAGGGAGCCGGTCGTCTCGCTCGTCGTCGTCAACTGGAACGGGCGCCATCTTCTCGAGGAGTGCCTGCCGGCGCTCGACGCGCTCGCGTACCCGCGCGACCGGCGCGAGCTCCTCGTCGTCGACAACGCCTCGACCGACGGCTCAATCGAGTGGCTGCGGCGGCGCTGGCCGGAGGCGCGCCTGCTCCCCTCGACCGAGAACGTCGGCTTCGCCCTCGCGTGCAACCGCGCCGCGGCGGAAGCGGCCGGTGAGATCGTCGCGTTCATCAACAACGACCTGTGGGTCGAGCCCGATTGGCTCACGCGGATGGTTGCGGCGCTCGACGCGACCGGTGCCGCGGCGGCGGGCGGGACGATCCTCGACTGGGACGGCGGTCACTACGACTTCGCCGGCGCGTCGATGAACTTCTACGGCCACGGCGCGAGCCGGAGGCACGGCCACGCCGTCACCACCGCCGCGCTCGACGAGGCGCGCCGCGCCGCGCCGGTACCGGCGCTCTTCGCCAGTGGCGGCGCGATGATCGCCGATCGGCGCCGCTTCCTCGCGGCGGGCGGCTTCGATCCCGACTACTTCGCGTATTTCGAGGACGTCGATCTCGGCTGGCGCCTGTGGGTGCGGGGCGAGCAGGTGGTGTACGTCCCGGGCGCGCTCGCGCGCCACCGCCAGCACGGCTCGGGCATGGCGGAGGACGCTCGCCTCCGGCTGCTCGAGCGGAACGCGCTCGCGAGCGTCGCGAAGAACTACGAGGACGCGCACGTCCACATCGTCCTCGCCGCGGCGTTGCTGCTGGTCGACGCGCGCGCCCGCGCCGCGGGTGCGTGCCGCGAGGCGATCTACCGTGATACAGTGACCGGATTCGTCGACGCGCTGCCGGCGCTCTGGGCCAAGCGCGAGGCGGTGCAAGCATGCCGGCGGCGGCCGGATCGGGAGATCGTGCCGCTCTTCGGCGAGCCGTTGCGCCCGAGCCTCTTCGGGCAGGGCTACTGGCGCGAGCAACAGCGGGTGGTGCGGGCCTTCGGGATCGCCGACATGCTCGGCATCGGGGGTGGCGCGGGTGCAGCCATGGACGACTTCATCGCCGACCTGCAAGCGCGGATCGAAGAGCTCGAGCGGGCGCTCGAGGACGAGCGTCACAGCCGAGCCGAGAGCGAGCAGGCCGCGCGCACGGCGGAGTCGCGTCTGCACGGCGAGATCGCGCGCCTGCGGGGCGAGCTCGACGATCGGCGCCGGCCGGCGCTGCGGCGCCTGTGGCGCGGCGTGCGCGCGCGGCTCGGCTGAGTCGACGTGACCACGAGGTAGTGCATCCGGAGGAGGGGGAATCGTGATCTCGACGAGCAGACAGGTCGGCGTGAGGCCGTGGTGACCTGGACCAGACGAGAGCTCTTGCGCTGGACCGTGCGGGCCGGTGTGGGCATCGCCGCCGTGCCGGCGCTGGCGGCGCTCGCGCAGGCCGCGTCACCGGCGGCGCAATCCGCGGGCGCGGCATCCGCGTCGTCCGACGCGCTCGCGTCGGCGCGCGCCGATCTCCGCCGTTTGGTCACGGAGCGCGCCCTCAAGACCGACGACCCCTGGGTGCTGATGCACGCTCTCCTACCCATCGGTCCCGACGCGCGCCACGGTGATGAGCCGGTCCTCGACTACGTGTCGCGCAATTGGATCGAGATGGTGCCGGCCGGCGGCAGGTCCTATCCGCGTTTTCCGCTCAACATCGAGGCGCATCCCAACCACTTTCTGCAGATCATGTACGAGCGCGGCGTCGCACCCGATCGGAAGCTTCCGACCAAAGGCGGATCGATCACCCGCGCCGATCTCACCGCCGGTGCCAAGGCGCTCTTCACGCCGGCGACGCAAGGCGACGAGCTGGCATGGACCGTCAGCGTCCTCTCGGCGGACCTGAAGCCCGACGCCGATCGCTTCGAGAACGCGGAAGGACGCGCGTTCACCGTCTCGGCGCTGATCGAGGCCGAGCTGCAAACGGCCGAGGCCGGCTACGCCGACACCTTCGCCGCCATGAAAGGCACCAAGCCCTACGGCCGGAGCGCTCTGCAGACCTACGCCTGCAACGGCACGCACGTGATCGACGGGCTCCTCGACGCGCTCGCGCACGGCTACCGCGGCAATCAGCTCCGCGAGCGGGTGCGGAATCTGATCCAGGCGGCGCTCTTCCGTCTCAGTCCCGAGATCAAGCTCATCGACGAGGCGATCGGGGGTGCCGGCACGCCGCAAGCGAAGCTCAACGCCGACGCGGCGAAGCTCCAGTTCCTCGGCCACACCCTCGAGATGGCCGCGGTCGCGCGGATGCGGAAGATCTACGAGCCGACCGCAAGCGAGCAGGAGCAGCTCCATGCCGCCGAACGGCAGCTCGCGGCGATCGCCCACCGCCTCGCCACGAGCTACGACCTCGACAGCCTGGCGCGACAGGTTCCGCGCGCCTACCGCGTCATTCTCGGTGATGCCAGTCACGCGCTGCATGCCGTGGAGCCGCCGCTTGCCTGAAGCGTCCGCAGACGCCGCGACCTTGCGCGATCTCGCGATCGTCGTCGTCACCTGGCAGAGCGCCGCCGAGGTGACGCCGCTGCTCGCGAGCCTCGATGCGGCGCTTGCTGCCGGCGTCGAGCTCGTGGTCGTCGAGAACGCGTCGGGTGACGACGCGCCGGCGCTCGTTCGGCGTGCGGCCCCGGCGGCGACCGTCATCGTGAACGCGACCAACCGCGGCTTCGCGGCGGCGGCGAACCAGGGCTGGCAGGCGACCCGCCGGCCGTTCGTGCTCGTGCTCAATCCCGACACGATCATCGATGCCGCCGGGCTCGCGCGCGCCGTCCGTCACCTCGCGGCCGACGCGACGATCGGCGTCCTCGGCTGCCGGACGACCAATGCCGACGGCACGCCACAGCCGACCGTCGACCGCTTCCACACGGTGTCGCGGCTCGTCCTCGACACGGTACGGGGGCGCGGCGGGCACGCGCCGGTGCACGGCTCGTCGCCCGCGACGACGTGCGACGTCGATTGGCTCTACGGCTCTTTTCTGCTCTGCCGGCGCGAGGTGCTCGAGGCGGTTGCGGGCTTCGACGAGGCGTACGAGATGTACGGCGAGGACCTCGATCTCTGCGACCGCCTCCACGCCGTCGGATGGCGCGTGGTCTACTTCGCCGCGACCTCGATCGTGCACCACGGCAACCGCAGCGGCGCGCGGCGCTACGGCAGCGACCGCGATGTCGCCGTCTTGAAGGGGACGCTGCGCTGGTTCCGCCGCCGGCGCGGTGCGTGGCACGAGCGGGCGTTCCGCGTCGCGGCGGGTGTCGCGTTCGCGGCGCGCGCGCTCACCGCCCGCGCGGCGGCACGCACCGGCGACCGCGAGGACGCCGCCCGCGCGCGGCGCTACGCGCGCATGGCGTGGCTCTGCGCCACCGGCGATCCGGCGGCGCGCCGCGAGCGACCGCCAGCGCTGCAACGGATGGCGCGTCAGGAGCTCTCGTGAGCGAGCCGGCGCTCTCGATCGTCATCTTGACCTGGAACTCGAGAGCGCTCCTCGAGGGCTGTCTCGCCGCGCTGCCCGCGGCGACCGAGGGTGTCGCGACCGAGCTCATCGTCGTCGACAACGGCTCGCGCGACGACACGGCCGGCGTGCTCACCGCGCATCCGGAGCTGATCGTGATCCGCAACGCCGAGAACCGCGGCGTCGCCCCCGCGCGGAACCAAGGGCTGCGGCGCGCGCGCGGCGAGCTCGTTGCGCTCCTCGACGTCGATACGGTGGCGGCGCCGCGCGCGTTCACGATCCTCGTCGAGCAGCTGCGCGCCATGCCGCGCGCCGGCGTCGTCGCGCCGAAGATGATCGGTCCCGACGGGGCGCTGCAGTACAGCTGCCGGCGCTTCCCGACCTTGCTCGACAAGCTCGGCCGCCGCTTGCCCGAGCGCTGGGGGCGATCGCTCACCGACGACGTCGAGCTGCGTGGCTGGGACCACGCGACGGTGCGCGAGGTCGACTACGTGATCGGCGCCTGTCAGGTGATCCGCGCCGCCGCGCTCGCCGAGGTCGGTCTCCTCGACGAGCGGATCTTCTATGGCCCGGAGGACGTCGATCTCTGCCTGCGCATGCGCCTGGCCGGCTGGTCGGTGGTGTACGTGCCCGCGGCGATGGTGATGCACCTGGAGCGGCGGGTGACGCGCAAGCTCTGGTCGATGCTCACGGCGCGGCACCTCTACGCGCTCGCCTACTACTTCTGGAAGCATCGCTACCTGTTCACACGGCCGCGGATCGCGCCGGTGGACCATCGCGCTGCCGCGCGCCCGGGCAGCGCGACGGAGCTGGCACGATGAGCGCCACGCTGCGCGGCGACTCTCCGCCCGTCCAGGTGGCGATTGCGCCGGCGCCACCGGCGCTGACGGTCGGCGTTCCGGCGAGCGCCTCCGAGGCCGATCTTGCCGCGACGCTCGCGAGCCTCGACGCCAGCGCCGCGCGGAGCGGGCGCGCGTACGAGTTGCTGGTCGCGATCAACGGGCCGGAGAGCCCATCGCCCGCGCTCGCCGGCGTACGCGTGTTTGCCGCCGCCGCGGGCCTCACGATCGCGGTGAGCGGCGAGCTCGAAGCCGACGCAACGTTGGCGACCTTCACGGAAGCGCCCGATCTGCGCGCGTCTCCCTCACCGCGGTGCGCGCTCCGCGTCCTCCGTCTCGCCGCGCGCAGCAAGATCGTGGCGTGGAACGCGATCCGCGCCGCCGCCGCGGCGCCGCTCATCGTCTTCGCCGACGCCGACGTGCGGGTGAGCGCCAACGCCGTCGGCCTGCTCGTCGCGTGCCTCGAGGCCGAGCCGCGGCTTGCCGCGGTCGCCGGACGCGAGGTCGCGGTGCTCGCGCACGGCGACGGCTTCATCAGCCGCGTCGGCGCGCTGCCGTACCGCTTCGACTTCGCGAACATTCCAGGCCGGCTCTATGCCGTGCGTGCCGACGCCGTACCGCCCGTGTTGCCGGCGAACGTCATCGCCGAGGACGGGTATCTCACCGTGCAGCTCGGCCGCGAGCGCTTCACGCGCGCGCCGGACGCGGTGGTCTATCTGCGGCCCCCCGCCACCTCGGCCGAGTACCTGCGGCAGCGGGTGCGGCACGAGCTCGGCAAGATGCAGCTCGCGCGCGAGCTCGCCGACGTCCACCGCGTGCACGGCTTCGGCCGCGCCCCGTGGCGCGCCTTCCTGCGTGACATCCGGGTGGCGGAGTATCCGTTGGTGGCCGGATCGCTCGCATTCCGCGGCGTCGCGCGGGTCGCGGCGTGGTGGCAGGCGCGACACGGCTTCGCCGCCGGCTGGCAGGTGCTGCCGACGACCAAGCGATGGCCGCAGGCGGCGAACGGCGCGGAGCGCTCCGACGCGGCCGCGGCAGCCGCGTCGCGCCGGACGGGAGCCTGAGGCATGCAGCGGCTCGGACTCCGCGAGCAGAGCACGATCGCGGTCCTGGTCGCGTTCGATCTCGCCTGGGCCGTGGTCGCCTACGCGATCGCGTTCTTCATCCGGATCTGGCTGCCGGTGCCGTTCACCGCCGACTTCCTGCCGCCGATCCGCATCTTCGAGCTGCACCACATGCTGCCGCAGATTCTATTGACCGAGGTCGTGATCCTCTACTTCTTCGGCTTCTACGATCTGCGCGCGCTGCGAGCCGGTCTGCGGCCGATCGTCGACAGCGTGACGGCGCTCTTCGTCCACCTGCTCGCAATCACCGCGCTCTACTTCTTCGCGGGCGACGTCAACTTCCCGCGCTCGGTCTTGGTCCTGTACTGGCTCGTGAACGCGTCCGGGCTGGCGCTGATGCGGGATTGGGCGGGTCGCCGCCTGGCGGCGACGTCGCCGGTGCGGGTGGTGCTGGTCGGTACGCGCGACGAGATCGACGAGTTCCTCGGCGGCGTCGGCTCGCCGCGGCTGCACCACGTCGACGTCGTGGGCGCGGTCACCGTCGAGCCGGAAGAGGAGAGCATCGGGCGCGCGGCCGCCGCGAAGAGCACCCGCCTGACGATGGTGCCGGCGTCGACGATGGCCGCGGGCGCGACCAGCGCGGGCGCCGCGACGCACGGAACGGTGCTGGCGTTCGCGGGCGGTGGCGTGGGAGCAGGGAGCGCGCCGGCCGAGTCCCTGGCGCGGCGCCGGAGCGATGGCGCCGGCGCGCGCGGCCCGAGTGGCGAGCGCTCCGACGCGCCGGCGCGCGGCTTCGACCCGCGCTGGCTCGGCACGCTCGCCGACCTGCCGCGCTTGCTGGAGGAGCTCGACGTCGCCGAGATCGTGCTGCTCTCGCCGCTCTCGTGGCGCGACCGTCTCGTCGACGGGTTGCTGCGCCAGGCGCGACGGCCGCGCGTCAGCGTCGTGCCGTCGGTCTACGACATCCTGGTCGGACGCATCTCGTCGGGGAGGATCCACGACGTGCCGCTCGTCGAGGTGGTGAAGAACCCGCGCGACGACATCGCCTACGTCGTGAAGCGCGGCACCGACTTCGCCGCCGCCGGCGTCCTCGCGCTGCTGACCGCGCCGGTCGTGGCGCTGGCGGCGATCGCGATCAAGCTCACGTCGCGCGGTCCGATCTTCTTCCGCCAGCGCCGCGTCGGCGAGGGCGGCCTCGAGTTCGTGATGTGGAAGCTCCGCACCATGGCGGACGGCGCCGAGGAAGAGAGCGGGCCGGTGATCGCCAGCGTCGGCGACCGCCGCGTGACACCGGTCGGCCGTCTCCTGCGCGCGAGCCGGATCGACGAGCTGCCACAGCTCCTGAACGTCCTGAACGGCACCATGAGCCTCGTCGGCCCGCGGCCCGAGCGGCCGGAGTTCGTGCGCCGCTTCGCGCAGGAGATTCCCGGCTACCTCGAGCGCTTCCAAGTGAAGCCGGGCCTGACGGGCCTCGCGCAGGTGAACGGCGAGTACCACACCAGCGCCGCCTACAAGCTCAAGTACGACCTGGCGTACATCTACAACTACTCGCTGATCCTCGACCTCAAGATCATGGCCGAGACGATCAAGGTGATGGTGACCCGCCGCGGCGTGTGACGGGTGGCCGAGCCGACGCCGATCCGCCGGCTCGGGTCGTCGGCGGTCGCCTGGTCGCGAGCGCTGGCGGTGGCGCTCGCGCACGGTCTCAGGCGGCGCCCGCGGACGAGCGGGCCGCGGCGATCGCCGTCACCCGCTCCTCCGCTGGCGCTGCGGCCACGACCGCTTCCGGGACGCGCGCGTATTGCGGCAAGGTCGGGATCTCGCGCCAGCCGTCGGAGTCGAAGACGCCGATGCGGCGGACGACCTTGATGAAGAGCGCATCGAGCTCGCGCCAGCCGCCGACCGGCAGCGCGATCTCAGCCGACCGCCGGATGCCGTGCACGCGAATCTCCGACACCATCGGCCCCCAGCCGCGGCTCGGGGCGTCCAATCCGAGGCGGGCGCGGACGTTCTTCGGAACGCCCTGCGCGACGCGGGGCGAGCCCCAGATCATCAAGACCGCTACCGTCCGCCGGAGCGCGCCCAAGGCGAGAGACGGCGCGAGCTCGAGCTCGATCCGCGTGCCGCGCAACGCGGCGTAACGCACCGGGTGCGTGCGGTCGACGGCCGCGGGCGCCTCGATCGTGGCGAATCGCTCGTCGGTGTGTGCGGCGCGCGTGAACGAGCGGCGGTGGAAGACCAGCTGCGTTGCGTGCCGGTCGACGGCGAGATGCTTGCGGTCCTTCTCCTCCTGAGTGAGCCGCAACCAGAGCGGCGCGTCGTCGTCCGGCCGCAGGGCGCGCGACGTGTGGACGAGGTAGCACGCGACCAGAAGGCCGCTCCGGTGGCCCTCGAGACGCGCCAACGCGAGGCGCGCGAGCAGACCGACGGCGCTGTGATCGGGATGGCGGTCGCGCCACGACGGCATCACGACGATCGTCGGGTTCCAGTGCGCGATCTCGGCCGAGAGCGGCGCGACGACGCGTTCCGGCTCGGTCAGGAGGAGGCGTGCCAAGCCGAGATCGGGAAGCCCGAGGAAGGTCGCGTTCCGCGCCGGGACGCCGAGCGCGGCGAGCGCGCCGAGCGCCTCGCACCGGCGCCGCGCGCCCCAACGCAGCCGATCGGGCGCTGCGATCCGCCAGCGGTACTCGAGCACCCGCTGCGGCCAGGCATTGTTCTCTCCGTCGGTGACGAAGACGACTCGCGTCGACGCGCCCGCCGCGGCGGCGCGCTGGAGCAAGCCTCCGGTCGCGAGCGTCTCGTCGTCGGGATGCGGCGCCAGGACGAGCAGCCGATCGTCGCTCGTGAAGCCACGGAAGGACGCGCTCATGATGACGGCACCATGCCCGGGTCCGCCGCCCGTGCCGCGAACGGCGAGAACCCGCGCTCGAGCGTCGGGGCCCAGACCAACGCGAGCGGTCCCTCGTCGGCCTTCGTCCGGAAAACGTGGCGCCCCGTCGTGAGCGCGCGCGGGCCGTCGTAGCGCTCGCCGTCGAGCTCGCCGTGCGCCGTCCCGGCGGCGGAGGCGACGGCGTAGGGCGCAGGAATCTCCACGTGGAAGACGATGCCGGTCCGCGCCCGCGATGGCGACGTCGTCAGCATCCGGCCGGCGACGCGCAGCCGCCCGACCGAGAGATAGTGGTCGCGGAGAAACGCTCGCGCGCGCGGCGGCAGTCGGTCCGAGTCGGGCACCGCGACGTGGGTGGCGGTCGTGATCAGTCGCTCGGAAATCGTATCGGCCAAGAGTCCGCGCTCGAGCCGCTCGCGCGTGAAGGTCTCGAGGGCGTAGAAGAAGGGCCGCGGCCGGAAGACGGTCTCGCCTTTCAGGTCCATCACCTCGTCGCCGGGCCGAGTCAGCCGGAGCACGTCGGCGATGAGGTCCGGGTCGACGCGGATGGGTCCGCCGGCGACGGGAGCGACCTCGAGCAGCACGCCGATCTGGGCCAGCGCCACCAGCGTGAGCGCATACGGCACGAGGCCCGCCCGGAGCCGCCAGCGCGGGCGCGACCGGACCGCGGCGCGCCCGGCCAGCACGCCGAGCGCGGCGACGAAGACGAGGAGGATCGGCAAGGCGACTTGGTAGTCCTGCTTGGTCTCGACCGGCCACAGGCTCTCGAGGAGGGCGATGTAGACCGCGCCGGCGAGGAAGAGCGCCATGCGCCGCGCGGCTTCGCCGTGCGATCGTGCGGTGACGAAGCAGACGCGCGCGCCGAGCCAGCAGAGCGGCACGAACGCGGCGAGCGTCAAGAGGCGGAGCGGCCAGCCCATGCCGAGCTGGAGGCCCGGAAGCACGTTGTGCGTGATCGTTCCGTAGAGGAACGGCGTGAGCGCGCCCTTGGTCGCGAAAAAGAGCATGACAGCGAGCGGGACGATCGACGTGCCAAGTACCGCCGCGACGGTGAAGCGGCGCAGCGTCCTCGCCTCGACGCCGGACGGTCGCGGTACGACCAGACGAACGACGCCGGTCGCGATCGCGAGCGCCGCGATGCAAAGGCCGGTCTTCAGCGACACGGCGAGGTCCGCTCCGAGCAAGAACCCGCCGGCGAGCCCGCGCCATGGCTCGAGGCGTCCCGCCAAGAGCACCGTCAGCGAGGCGAGCCACAGCGCCGCCCAGAGTGTGTCGGCGCGAAACTCGACCGAGGTCAGGAAGAAGCGCGGGCACGCCGCGAGCCATACTGCGGCCCAGACGCCGACCGACTCGCCGAACGTCGTGCGGCTGAGGAGATAGGTGCACCACAGCGTGAAGCCGGAGATCGGGATCATCGCGACGCGCATCCACGCGATGATCGCGGGGTCCTCGCCGAACGCCGCCGCGAACGGCGCCAGCATCATGTGAAAGAGCGGCGCGTGGTTGTCGAAAACGTCGCGGTAAGGCAGCAGTCCCTGCGTCCACGCCCAGACGATGTGGAGATGCTGCGGCTCGTCGGTGTCGATGCGGAACGAGAAGACGTACGCGAGCCGGAGCGCGAGCACGACGAGCAGGACACTGCCGGCGAGGACGTACTCGCGCTGGCTCGGACGCGCGTCGAGCGCGGCGGCGCGGAACGTGATCGATCGCACCGCCGCCCGCCGCATGAAGCGATCCCGGCCGACGTCGTCCACGTGACGCGGAGCCGCGTACGCCATCACTCAGTCCGGGGAGCGCTCGTGGAGGGGACGGGCCCGC
>JBGPIT010000042.1:0-21196 GCA_041485125.1 Binatia bacterium
CGGTCGCGGCGACGACGGTCGTGTACTCCATCGCGCCGAACTTGGTGAGCTTGTCGACGACCTGGGCGACGGTCGAGCGCTTCTGGCCGATCGCGACGTAGATGCAGGTGACGTCGCCGCCGCGCTGATTGACGATGGTGTCGAGCGCGACCGCGGTCTTGCCGGTCTGGCGGTCGCCGATGATGAGCTCGCGCTGGCCGCGGCCGATCGGGATCATGGTGTCGATCGCCTTGATGCCGGTCTGGAGCGGCTCCTTGACGGGCTGGCGCGCGACGATACCGGGCGCCTTGAGCTCGATGCGGCGGGTCTCGGTCGCCTGGATCGCGCCCTTGCCGTCGATCGGGTTGCCGAGCGCGTCGACGACGCGGCCGCGCAGCGCCGGTCCGATCGGAACCTCCGCGATACGGCCGGTGCGGCGGACCTCGTCGCCCTCGCCGATCGCCTGCACCTCGCCGAAGAGCACGGCGCCGACGTTGTCCTCCTCGAGGTTCAGGACCATCCCGAAAACATCGTGCGGGAACTGGAGCAGCTCGCCGGCCGCGGCCTTGTCGAGGCCGTAGATTCGCGCGATGCCGTCGCCGCACGACAGGACGACGCCGGTCTCTCGCACCTCGAGATCTCTGCTGTACTCGGCGATCTGCTTCTTGATGACTTCGCTGACTTCCGCAGCGCGAATCTCCATCGGGTCCTTCCTCCTGGCCCGGACTCCCGCGTCCCGGTCCATGCTCCTTCGGGAGCGATCAGTCCATCACGCGCGCGCGTCGCGTCGCGGCGCGCCGGCGGCGGCTAGTCGCCGCTCGCCATCTGTCGGTGCAGCTTTTCGAGCTGGGTGCGGACGCTGCCGTCGTATACCCGGCCGTCGACCTCGACGACGACGCCCGCGATCAGCTCGGGATCGATCTCGGTAGTCGCGATCACGCGTTTGGCGGTGATGCGCTCGAACACGCGCGTGATCTCGTCGAGCATCGACTCCGGGAGCGGTGCGGCGCTGCGCACGCGGGCGCGCGTGATGCCGCGGCGCCGATCGAGCAGCGCGTCGAAGACTTCGCGGATCGCGGCGAGTTGGCGGATCCGATCGTGGTCCGCGAGGAGCAGGACGAAATCGCGGAACTCAGCCGGAGCGGCGATGCCCAGGGCGACGTCCGTGAGCACACGTTGCTTCACTTGCCGGCCCGCAGGGCCGCGCAGCACCCGCGCGATGTCCTCGTCCTGCAAGAGCGTGCAGGTCGTCGCGAGCGCCGACGCCACGGCGTCGACGTGGCCGCGCTCCTCGGCGAGCTCGAAGAGCGCGCGCGCATACCGGCGCGCAACCGCGGCCGCTCTCATCGTGCGGGCGCAGCCGCGAGGAACTCGCGCACGAAGACCGCCTGATCCTGCGGCGACACGGCGGCCCGGATCCGCGCCTCTGCGAGCGAGGTGGCACGCGCCGCCGTCTCCTCGCGCACTTCCGCGAGGGCGTGACGACGCTCCTGCTCGGCGAGCAACTCGGCGTCGCGAACGCGGCGTTTGCCCGCCTCCGCGGCTTGCGCGAGCGTGCGGTCCGCTTGTCCCGACGCGATCGTGACGAGGTCGCCCTTGATCGTCTCGCTCTCGGTCGCGATCGCCGCGAGGCGTGCGCGGATCTCCATCGCAGCGCGCTCGGCCGCGCTCAGCGCCGTGGCCGCCTCCTGAGCGGCAGTCGTGACGTCCTCGTGCCGGCGACGGAGGTACTCGCGCGCGGCGGGCACGACGAAGCGGACGATGATGACGACGAAGATCGCGAAGTTGATGGCCGGGAAGAGGAGGTCGCCGATCCCCGGCGCGTGATGCTCGGCGGCGTGCCCGCCGTGTCCGCCTTCTTCCGCGAGGGCGCGGGCGACCGTGACGATCGGCAGTGCGACGGCGACCGCGAGCGCGGGGAGGCGACGAACGTTCATGCCGCGCGTCCGAGCACTTTCACGACGACCGCCTCGGCGAGACGCTCGGCCTCGGCGCGCAGTGGCGCGCGGGCGGCTGCGACCTGACGCGCGGTCTCGGCGCGCTCGCGCTCGAGGAGAGTGTTCGCCTCGTCTTGGTACCGTCCGAGGATCGCCTGCTCCTCGATCTCGGCGCGGCGGCGGATCTCGTCGGCGCCGTGCATGCCTTCGGCACGCGCCGCCTGGAGCGCGGCGTCGAGCTGTGCGCGCAGCGCCGATCCCTCGGAACGCAATTTCTCGGCCGTCTGTTGTGCGCCGGCGGTGCGAGCGTTGCGCTCGTGCAGCGCATGCTGGACGGGATTGAAGAGCAGAACCTTCATGAGCTGCCAGAAGACGAGGAAGCTCACGAGCTGAATCAGAAAGGTTATGTCCGGCGGTAGCTTGATCATCGCGTCGTGTTCTTCGTCGTCAAATGAGCTGAGGCCCACGCTCTGGATGTGACTGGTGAGAGAACGGCGACGGCGTCGCCGTCGGGTACGGAAAGAAGCGCGACCTCCGAGCTACTTCAGCACCTCGGAGGCTTTGAGCGGGATCGAGTCGGCGATCTTCTCTTCCTTCGGAAACTGCGTCACCTTGCGATCGTTCTTGGCCGCTTCACCGCCGCCCATCGAGCAGTGACCCTCGAAGATCACGCCCTCCTGGATGATCAAGCTCGGCGTCGTCACGTTTCCGAACAGCTTCCCTGGCGCCTTGATCTCGACGCGCTTGCGCGCCGTGATGTCGCCCGTGACCTTGCCCTTGATGATGATCGTGCTGCCCGAGATCTGCGCGCTCACCAGGGCGCTCTCGCCGACGATCAGCGTGTCCTGAGCGGCGATCTCGCCTTCGACTTGGCCGTCGACGCGGACCGTGCCCTCGAAGTTCAGCTTGCCGGCAACGCGACTGCCCTTGCCGAGGTATGCGTTCACCTCACCGCTGCCCGTCGGGGGCATCGGCTCGCGTTCCAACGCATCACTATCGATGCGCGGCGCTTCGTCTACGCTGGCACGCGTCTCGTCCCGGTCGAACCGATCGTGCCGATCCCGGTTCTCTTTCCCGAAAATTGCCATGGAAGGCTTCCTCTCCACTGTTGGACGGGACCCCTACGAGCCAAAACCGGGCTCTCTTACCACCCGTCTCATTGACTGTCCACCGCCGTCACCGCCGTCCAGCCTCTCAAAATTCCGGCTGTCCAGATAGTTGCTAAACGTTGCGGCCGGCGAGCAAGCGGTCGGCGAGGCCCTGCAGCTCGGCGAGCGAGTAGTACTCGATCTCGATGCGGCCGCCGCGCCCGCGCGGGTGGATCCTGACGCGCGTGCCGAGCGCGGCAGAGAGGTCACGCTCGAGCGCATGGCGATGCGGGTCGCGGGGCGGCTCGGCAACGCGACGCGAGCTCGGCGCGAGCTTCTCGGTGTCGCGCACCGACATCTGACGCGCGACGATCTGCCGCGCGGTCCGGAGCTGCGCATCCGCGTCGTCGATCGAGAGCAGGACACGCGCATGCCCCGCAGTCAGGCGCCCGCGGGCGAGCTCCTGCTTGATCGGATCGGGAAGACGCAGCAGCCGCAGCGTGTTCGCGATCGCCGGACGGCTCTTCCCGACCCGCTCCGCGACCTCCTCTTGCGTGAGGCCGAAGTCGTGCATCAGCCGCTCATAGGCAGCCGCTTCCTCGAGTGGCGAGAGATCTGCGCGCTGCAGATTCTCGATGAGCGCGATCTCGAGGCTCTCGTCGTCCGACATCTCCCGGATGACGACCGGAACCGTGCGGAGCCCGGCGCGCTCGGCGGCGCGCAGGCGACGCTCACCCGCCACGAGCTCGTACGCCCCGTCGCCACGCGGCCGCACGAGGAGCGGCTGAATCACGCCCTGGACCCGGATCGACGCCGCGAGTTCGTCGAGCGCGGCCTCGTCGAAGGTGGTTCGCGGTTGTCGGGGATTCCGACTGATCGTGTCGATAGGCAACTCGCGGTCGGAAAGATCGTGCCGATCCGTCGACGGAACGGCCGGCGCCTTGCCCGCTCCGGGAATCAAGGCTTCGAGCCCGCGGCCGAGTGCTTTTCGCATCAGAGTCTCCCTAACCTTGTTTTGAAATGACTTCGCTAGCCAATGCCGTATAGGCCTGCGCACCGCGCGAAGCGGCATCGTAGACGAGCGCCGGGACGCCGTAGCTCGGGCTCTCACTGAGTCGAACATTCCTTGGTATTACTGCATCAAAGACCTGGTTTGGGAAGTGCTGTCGGACCTCTTTGACGACCTGGTGCGAGAGGCTGTTACGAGTATCGAACATCGTTAGTAGGAGACCTTGTATGTCGAGGCTTGGATTCAAGCTCTGGCGAATGTGGCCGATCGTGTCCAGCAACGCACTCAGCCCTTCGAGTGCGTAGTACTCGCATTGGAGTGGAATCAGAACCGCGTCCGCGGCGGTCAGCGCATTCACCGTGAGGAGTCCCAGCGAAGGTGGGCAGTCGATTACGATGTAGTCGAAATTCCTCCGCACCGACACGAGCGCCTCACTGAGTCGGAACTCGCGGCGCGGCAACGGCACCAGCTCGATCTCGGCGCCAATGAGATCGCGGCTCGCGGGGAGGACGGAGAGGTTCTCGATCTTGCTCGGCCTGGTGGCATCCTCCGCCCGCACCCGCCCAATGATGACGTCGTAGACTGAGCTCTTGATCTCGTGGGCATGAAAGCCGACGCCGCTGGTGGCGCTCGACTGCGGATCGAGATCGACGAGGAGTGTGGACTTACCGGCGAGAGCGAGGCCGGCGCTCAGGTTGACGGCAGTCGTGGTCTTGCCCACGCCGCCCTTCTGATTCGCGACCGCCAGAATTCTTCCCACAACCCCTCCCGTCGCCGGTCGTGCGCGGTGCTAACACAAAGGACGCGCCTCGTGAAGCACAATCAGTCTCGCGTGCAAGTCGATGCGTGTTTCACCGTGAAACATCGGCTCTCGAAAGTCGACCACTCCGCCCAATACTCTCCGAACAGCACGAGAATGTTTCACGTGAAACGAGCGTGCGCTCGTCACGTCCTGCAGTCCTGCCGATCCGAAACGTCGATCTTTTCGAAGACGTCGATCCTTCCCCGATGGGAGCCTTCGATCGCGTATTCCGTAGCGGTCAGCGCTCGCATGCGATCGGCCCCTGCTGCTGCCGATGACTCGGCACCGCGAATCCAGACGAGCCGGCCCCCTAGGCGGAGCCACCGTTCCGCGGCCGTGAAGATCGCCTCGTCGGACCATACGGCTCTCGACACGACCACGTCAGCGGCGACACCCGGCGCATTCTTTGGCCCCTCCGCGCGACGGACCAACACGTCGGTGTTCGTAGCGACCTTCCGTCGTATCTCGCGCAAGAAGCTTGCGCGCCGGTGCCGGGGCTCGACCAGGACTACTCGCGTACGCGGAAAGGCGATCGCGAGCGGGACACCCGGGAACCCGGCGCCGCTGCCGAGGTCGACGATGGTACTTGCGTCGGCGACGAGCTCCGCCAGGACCAGCGAATCCAGGAAGTGTCGATCGACGAGCTCGCGCGCGCTTGCGCAGGAGATCAAATTCGTGCGCGGCGCCCAGATATCGAGCAGCTCGGCATAGCGCGCGAATCGCTCGAACGCCGGCGAGTCGAGGGCGACACCAACCTTCGCCGCACCTTCGGCGAGGTGCGTGAGGTCAGCGCGCGCGAGCCGGAGTCGCGACGTCACGATCGCGAATGCTGTCCGCGCCGGCGGTACGGTGGAGGCGTTTCAGCTGCACCGCCAAGATCGAGATCGCCGCCGGCGTCAGTCCCGGGATGCGCGCCGCTTGGCCGAGCGTCTGAGGGCGGACGAGCGCGAGCTTCTCGCGAACCTCAGACGACAGCGAGCTCACCGCGTCGTACTCGAGGTCATGCGGGATGACGATGTCTTCGAGCTCGCGGACTCTCGCGATCTCACGCAATGAGCGCTCTATATAGCCCTTGTACTTGACGAGACACTCGATCTCGCTCCAGAGCGCTCGATCGATGGAAGAGACACCTTCGGGACGCCGCGCAGCGAGATCCGAGTAGCTCACGAGCGGCCGGCGGAGCTCGTTGGCGAGTCCAACTCGCTCAAGCAGTGCGATCTCGCCGTCGATTAAACGGCGTTTTGTTTGGACACGCTTATGCCTCGTTGCGTTGATCAGCCCGGTCTCGTGGGCGATGTGCGCGAGTCGAACATCGGCGTTCTGCTCACGGAAGACGAGACGGTGCTCCGCACGCGAGGTGAACATCCGATACGGCTCGCCTCCGATGCCGCGGGTGACGAGATCGTCGATCATGACGCCGAGGTAGCCAACGTCACGGCCGATCACGACCCCTGGGCGGCGTCTCGCGGACCGCGCAGCGTTCGCGCCGGCAATCAAGCCTTGCGCCGCGGCCTCCTCGTAGCCGGTCGTGCCGTTGATCTGGCCGGCGTGAAACAGCCCCGCGACGAGCTTCGTCTCGAGCGTCGGCTGCAGCTGAAGCGGGTCGCAGTAGTCGTACTCGATGGCGTACCCCGGTCGCATGATCTCGGCGTGCTCGAGCCCAGGGATCGAGCGGACCATCGCGACCTGGATCTCCAGCGGCAGGCTCGTGGACAGACCATTCGGATAGATCTCGACCGTGTCGAGTCCTTCCGGCTCGAGGAAAATCTGATGCCGCTCCTTGTCCGGAAAACGCACCACCTTGTCCTCGATCGACGGGCAGTACCGCGGCCCGCGACCGGTGATGTTCCCGGAGTACATCGCCGAGCGCGACAGGCCGCCGCGGACGACCTCGTGCGTCGCCGCCGTCGTGTAGGTGATGTGACATGGCACCTGCGGCTGCTGAATGCCGGCGCTTTCGAACGCGAACGGCGTCGGCTCGGGATCGCCGGGCTGCACGGCAAGCGCCTCGAAGTCGATCGTGCGACGGTCGAGGCGGGGACAGGTACCGGTCTTCAGACGCCCGATTCTGAAGCCGAGCGCCGCGAGCGACTCGCTGAGACCCATCGAGGCGAAATCGCCGGCACGTCCCGCCGCATAGTGCTTGGCTCCGACGTGCACCCGGCCCTTCAGAAACGTCCCGGTCGTGAGCACGACGGCACGGCCGTGAAATACTTCGCCGATCTGACTCTCGACGCCGGAGACCGCACCGTCCTCGACGATGAGCCGCTCGATGCTCGCCTGCCGCAAGGTCAGACCCGGCGTGCATTCCACTACCCGCTTCATGCGGGCGCGGTAGAGCGCCTTGTCCGCCTGCGCCCGCGTGGCGCGCACCGCCGGACCCTTCTTGGTGTTGAGCGTGCGGAACTGGATGCCGGTCGCGTCGATCGCGTGCGCCATCTCGCCGCCGAGCGCGTCGATCTCCTTCACGAGATGGCCCTTGCCGATGCCGCCGATCGCGGGATTGCAGGACATCTGACCGATGTGGTCGAGGTTCAGCGTCAGCATCAGCGTGTCGGCGCCGATGCGCGCCGCCGCGAGGGCCGCCTCGATGCCGGCGTGGCCGGCACCGACGACGATGACGTCGTAGACTCGCTCAGTCATCCGGTTCGACGCCAAACCTATTTGCCGATGCAGAATTCGGCAAACACCCGATCGAGGACGTCCTCGCTACTGATCTCGCCGGTGATCCCCGCCAATGCCGTCGCGGCAGCGTCGAGATCGCTGGCGATGAGCTCGGGCGGCGCATTCGCGGCGAGGGCCGCCTCCGCACGCTCGAGATCGTCGACGGCGCGCCTGGCCGCGTCGTGGTGCCGGGCCCGGTACATCGCGACCTCGGGCTCCGCTTCATCACCGCCGACGAGCAGGTTTGCGAGCGCACTACCGAGCTCATCGAGGCCGGATCGGGTGATGGCGCTCACCTCGACCACGCGCGCGTCCGGCAGCAGCCCCGCGAGCAAGGCCGGTGCGAACGTCGCCGGGAGATCGCTCTTGTTCAGGACCGCGATCGCCGGCCGAACGCGCGCGGCAGTCGCGACCATCGCGTCGTCGCCATCGAGGGGCCGCGAGTGATCGAAGACCGCGAGGACGACGGCAGCATCGTCAGTGGCGGCGAGCGAGCGGTCGACGCCGAGCCGTTCCACGGTGTCCGCGCTGTCGCGAATGCCGGCCGTATCGGCGAGGACGACCGGAATCCCGGCAATCGCCACCACCACCTCGACGACGTCGCGAGTCGTGCCGGGAATCGGCGTCACGATCGAGCGCTCGCGGCCTGCCAGTACGTTCAGCAAGCTCGACTTGCCGACGTTGGGCTTGCCGACCATGGCGACGCGGGCGCCCTGATAGCGCACGCGCGCTCGCTCGAAGGTCGCGATCAAGCGCGTAAGCTCGCTGCGCACGCGCCCGAGCTCGCCGGCGAGTCGGCCGTCGCCGATCTCGGGAAGCTCCTCGTCGGGAAAATCGATCGCGGCTTCGCAGAGCGCGCGGGCTTCGACGATGGCGCTCCGCAGAGTCTCGACGCGCGTAGAAAGCGCGCCCTCGAGCTGCGACCATGCCAAGCGCATGCCGGCGTCGCTTTGCGCGGCGATCAGATCGGCGATCGCCTCGGCTTGCGCGAGATCGATCCGGCCGTTCAGGAACGCCCGCTTGCTGAACTCGCCCGGCTCGGCGGCGCGGGCGCCACCCGTCAGCACGCTCTCGAGGATGCGCCGGCTCACGACTGAGCCGCCGTGGCATTGGATCTCGACCACGTCCTCGCCGGTGAAGCTGTGCGGTCCGGGCATCGAGAAGACGAGCACCTGATCGAGCGTCGCTCCGCCGGGCGCGGCGAGCGCGCGCGCGACGTACACACGACGGGGCTCGACGAGCTGCGCGCCGGTGATCCGCGCACGCACGATCGTGAGCGCGTCGGGGCCACTCACGCGGATGATCGCCACTCCGCCCTGTCCCGGTGGCGTCGCGACCGCCGCGATCGTATCCGCGCGCGCGTTCACCGCCTTGGCTTGCCTCCGCTGCGCCGCGCGCCGTCCGGTATGACAACGAGCTTGCGATAGAAACCCTGCCCGAGGCTCCGGATGCTGACCCCGGTCTCGCTACGAAGCGCGGCATGCAGTGCGTGCCGGTCGGTCGGGTTCATCGGGCTCAAGGTCACCGGCTTGCCTTTGCGCCGCGCCTTGTCGGCGACCCGCTGGGCGAGGTCCGCGAGGCTCGTAAGCCGTCGCTCGCGGTATCCGTCGGCGTCGAGCGTGTAGCGCGGGGCGTCCGGGCCGCCGCGGTCGCTGATGCGATTCATCAGGTACTCGAGCGCGTCGAGGACCTCGCCCTGCCGACCGACGATCCCGGCTGCGTCGCGACCGTTCACGACCAGCGTGCGCTCGCCGTTCGCGCTCACTCGTTGATCGACCATTACGCTGAAGCCCATGCGGCTCAAGAGCTCGGCGAGAACGGTCGCTGCGTCGTCGGCAGTGGCGGCGACGTCGTTCGCGCGCCGCTCTTCCTCCACCGGTTGCGGGCCATCGGCGGCGACCGTCGGCTCGTCGTCGAAGACGGCCTCCTCGAGCCAGCGCAGGGGAGCCCGCATCGTCGCACGCACCCTCGCCGGACGGCTGCCGATGCCGAGAACGCCGCGCCGCACGTTCTCGAGAATCTCCACTTCGACCTGATCGCGCTCGGCTCCGAGGGCGCGCAACGCGCGGGCGATCGCCTCGTCGATGCTACTGCCTTCGGCTTCGACCGAGCGCATCGCGGCTCCGGCTCACGCCGTGGCCCGGTTCGTCCGCCATTGCTGCGCGACCGTGAGCAGGTTGTTCACCAGCCAATAGAGCACCAGGCCCGACGGAAAGTTCACGAACATCACCGTGAACATGACCGGCATCAGGACCATCATCATCCGCTGCTGCGTCGGGTCCATCCCAGACGACGGTGAGAGCCACTGCTGCAGGATCATGCTCGCGCCCATGAGGATCACCAGCAAGGGAATCGGAAATCCGAGCACCGAGAGATTGTTGCACGCGAGATCCCCGACGAGGCCGGGCCAGGGATAGCACTCGTGCGCCGAGAGGTCGCGGAGCCACAGCGCGAAGCCGGCGTGGCGCAGCTCGATCGACTGATTGAGCGCCTGATAGAGCCCGATGAACACCGGAAACTGCAGCAGCATCGGCAGGCAGCCACCGAGTGGGTTCACGCGGTGGCGGCGATAGAGCTCGATCATCTCCTTGTTGAGGCGCTCGCGGTCGTCCTTGAACTTCTCCCGCAGCTTCGCCATTTGCGGCTGCAGGCGCTGCATGTCGCGCATCGACTTCATGCTCTTGTTCGAAAGCGGGATGAACAGCACTTTGACGAGGATCGTCAGCAAGATGATGTCGATGCCGTAGTTGCCGGTGACGCGGTGGAAAAGCCTCAAGAGGCGCAGCAAAGGAACGGCGAGGAATGCGAACCAGCCAAAGTCGACCGCGCGCGCGAATTGGTGCCCGCTCGCCTCGAGGATCTGGACGTCCTTCGGGCCGACGTAGACGCTGAAGTCCGCCGACTGCGCGTCGGCCGGGACGTCGCTCGCGAGCAGCACTTGCACGCCGCCCTCGTCGGCGCTCACGACGGCGCGGGTCCGCGTCGGGTCGGCGGCAGCGATCGCAGCGAGGAAGTAGTGGTCGTTGTAGCCCGCCCATTCGACCGGCGGGTCGAAGCTCTTCGACTTCTCGGATTGCAAGGCCGCAATCGTCTCGTGGACGACCTTGTTGTTCACCAGCAGCACGGCACCGCGGTAGGCCGCTTGGCTGTCGCGCCCGCGCGTCACTGGCGGCAGCTGATGGCGCCAGCCGATCCCGATGCGTGTCGGTGGCGCGGTACCGCCACTGGTACGCACGCCGACATCAATCGGATACGCGTCGCCCTTGAAGACCAACGTCTTCTCGATCGTGACGCCCGAGGGGAGCGTCCCGGTCAGCACGAGACGGTCGTCGGCGTCGCCGGCGACTGACAGCTGTCGCACGCTCGGCGCGTACGTGACCGTCGTGTCGTCCTCACTCTTGCCGTTGGCCGACGTGACGCGGAGTCCGAGCGGACGCGCCGACGCAGGCGCGACCTCGATCATCTCGAGCGGCTCGCTTTCGCGTTCGACCGCGGTGCGGAAGTTCTTCAGTCGAAAGCTGATGAGACGCCCGCCGACGGTCGAGACCCGTGCGCTGTACAGTCCGGTGTCGACGAGGATCTCCTCCCCGACGGTCGTGGGCGCGGTGGCGTCGGCAGGCTCGGGGGCCTCGCCGCCGGTGACCGCTGCCTCAGGGCGCGGGCTTGTCTCTGACGTCGCTGCGGGGGCTGTGCCCTCCGGCGGCGGGGGGTACAGGCGCCGGACACCCTCCTGATACGCGATCAGCACGATCAGGCAGAGAACGGCGGCGATTAACGCCCGGCGCTCCATGGGTCAGCGTGGTGCCGGAACGGGATCGATACCGGCAGCGGCGTATGGATGGCATCGCAGCAGACGGCGCGCCGAGAGGACGACGCCGCGCCCGACGCCGTGGCGAGCGATCGCCTCGATCGCGTACGCCGAGCAGGTTGGCTCGAAGCGACAGCTTCGGGGAAACAACGGCGAGAGGGTGAGTCGATAGACGCGAAACGGGAGCACCACCGCTTCCCGCAGCGTACGGCGCGCTCGGCGCAACGTCACGCTCGCCGTCGCGACCGGGCGAGCGGCGCGACCGCCTCCGCGAGCTCGTGCGCGACGGCGTCGAATGGGATCTCCGCCGCGCCTTGCTTCGCGATGACGATCAAGTCGTGATCCGCCACGAGGTGCTGCGGGTCGCGGCGGAATGCTTCGCGGACGCGTCGCTTGATGAGGTTGCGCACGACAGCACCCCCGATCTTCCGGGTCACGGTGATGCCGAGACGGCTTCCGCCGCGCCCGGGCACGCAGACGACGGTGAAATGAGGCGCGTGTCGCCGCTGTCCGACCCGCGACGACGCCAGGTATTCCCGGCGGCGACGCACACGCATCGCCTTCGGGAACTCCTCGCCCGAGGGCGACCTCATTTCGGCTGCTTCGAGGGAATCGAGACCGTCAGCCGCTTGCGGCCCTTCGCGCGACGTCGTTTCAGCACCTGGCGTCCGCCAGGCGTCGCCATGCGCGCGAGAAAGCCGTGCGTGCGCAGCTTTCGAATATTGCTGGGTTGGAACGTTCGCTTCATCGCCGTGCACGCCTATCCATCACAGCGGGTCTGCGCTGTCAATTTCGGGGTCACGCGCCGGCGGCTGCCTGCGGCGCCGGCGTGGCCTTGCGTCCGTGCTCCTCGCACTTCGAGCCGATTGTCCGGGGCTTCCGACAGGCTTCGTGCGTGCAGATCTTGTAGCGGCCCTTGGGTAACGAGCCTCGTCGCCACGCTTTGTAGTGACCGGCGCAATAGCCCTTGCCGGTGACCGTCTTCTCACAACTCTCGTGCTTGCAGGTTCCCTTCGACATTCGCGATCCCCTTCTCTTCTCCATCGTCCGGATCACTGGATCCGGGAAAACTCGGGTTTCAGTCCGCGCGTCATCAGCTCGCCGACGACCGTCCGCGGGTCTTTGCGCTCGTAGAGCAGCGCGTACATCTGCTCGGTGATCGGCATCTCGACGCCCACGCTCGCGGCGAGCGCGCGCACCGAGCGCGTGTTCTTCACTCCCTCCGCGACCATCTTCATGTCGGCGAGGATCGCGTCGAGGGACTCGCCGCGGCCGAGGCGAAGGCCGACCGCGCGGTTGCGGCTCAAGTCGCCGGTACAAGTCAGCACCAGATCGCCGAGTCCCGCAAGCCCGGAGAGCGTGATCGGGTTCGCACCGAGGCGCAGCGCGAGTCGGCCGGTCTCGGCGAGCCCACGGGTGATCAGGGCGGCCCTGGTATTCGATCCGAACCCGAGGCCGTCGCTCACGCCGGCTGCCAGCGCGATCACGTTCTTCACCGCCCCGCCGATCTCGACCCCCACCAGGTCTTCGGAGGAGTACACCCGAAAGGTGCTGGTATTGAACGCCTTCTGCGCCGCTTCGGCGACGGTGTGCGTTCTCGCCGCGATCGTGACGGCGGTCGGCAGGCCGGCGGCGACCTCGCGCGCGAAGCTCGGCCCCGAGAGCGCGCAGATGCGCGACGCATGGCGTGGACCGAGGACGTCCCCGAGCACGCCTGCCATCGTCTTGAACGTCCGCTCTTCGACGCCCTTCGACGCGGTGACCACGTAGGGGTCGCCCGAGAGGTGGTGGGCCGCCTCGCTCATGACCTCGCGCACGACGTGCGAAGGGCTCACCGAGAGCACGATCTCCTTCCCTCGCACCGCCTCCGCCAGATCGCTCGTCGCGCCGAGCGAAGCGGGAAGCGCGAAGCCGGGGAGGTAAGCCGGGTTCTCGTGTCGCTCGCGGACGGCGCGCGCTACCTCGGGATTGTGCGCCCAGAGCGTGACGGCGTGGCCCGATTCGGCCAACATCTTGGCGAGCGCGGTTCCCCAGCTGCCCGCGCCGACGACTCCGATCGTGGCCACGGACGCGGGACTTCTCACACCGAATGCGGCAGGGCAAGCACCGGTTCGCCAGGGAGCGTGCGTCGGTTCTGCTTGCGGCGTCTCGGCCGAATGTGGTTAGGAACGAACGCCGACCCCACGAGGACAATCCGCCTGTGTCACTCAAGCACGCGATCCTGAGCCTTCTCGCGCACGACCCGTTGAGTGGCTACGAGCTTATGAAGCTCTTCGACAGCTCGGTCGGGTATTTCTGGCACGCGACCCATCCGCAGATCTACAAGGAGCTCGCGCGCCTCGAGCTGGACGGACAGATCGTCCACCATGCCGTCGCGCAGCGCGGCCGGCCGACGAAGAAGGTCTACCGGCTGAGCGACAGCGGGCATGCCGATCTGCTCACCTGGCTGCGCGAGCCCGCCGGCGCGCAACGGTCGAAGGACGAGATGATGCTGAAGACCTTCTCGTCCGGCCTGCTTTCGAGTGACGAAGCGCTCCAGCTCGTTGCCGATCACCGCGTCGTGCACGAGCGGCGACTGCAGCAGTATCAGGAGCTCGAGCGTTTTCTCCGCAGCGGACCGATCACGACCAACCGCCTTCGCCTCGGTGCCTACCTGACCCTGCTGCGGGGCATCCTCTACGAGCGCGACTACATCGAGTGGTGTGATCAGGCGTCGGATCTCTTGCGGCAGGCGGGCGACGATGCGCCGGGCGCGGAGCCGCGCAGCAGCCCGCGGCAGGCCGCCCGGAAACCGCGCGAGTAGCGGCGCACCCGCGACGAGCAGCAGCGGGTGACCGACACCCGCGCATGCGTCCACCGTTCACTCGTCGGCGCCGTTCTCCGTGCCGCCGTCACCAGGCGTTTCGTCGGCGGCGCCGTTCCCTTCGCGTTCGGCCTCGGCTTCTTCGCGCTCCGCCAGTCGCGCCAGGCTCACGACGCGCTCACTGGGCTCGACGTCGATCAGGCGCACACCCTGCGTGTTCCGCCCGATCAAGCGGATGTCGGCGACCCGCAGGCGAATGATCTTGCCCTGGCTCGTCACCAGCATGAGGTTGTCCTCGTCGGTGACCTGGCGAACGCCGATCACCTTGCCGGTGCGGTCGGTCGTCTTCATGGTGATGATGCCTTTGCCGCCGCGCGACTGCACCCGGTACTCGTCGGTGTCGGTGCGCTTGCCGTAGCCGTTCTCGGCCACCGTCATCACGCTCGCCGACGCGCTCAGGATTTCGATGCTGACGACCTCGTCGTCGCCGTCGAGGGTGATCCCCTTCACGCCCCCGGCGCCGCGCCCCATGCTGCGGACCTCTTCCTCCTTGAAGCGGATCGACTGGCCGTTGCGGGTCGAGAGGATGATCTCCTGGCCGCCGTGGGTCTGCCGGACGCCGATCACCTCATCGCCTTCCTCGATGCCGATCGCGATGATCCCCGACGGCCGCGGGTGGGCGTACAGCATCAAGTCCGTCTTCTTCACCACGCCGAGCTTGGTGGCGAAAAAGACGTAGTGTCCCTCCTGAAACTCGCGTACCGGCAGAAAGGCCGAGATCTTCTCGTCCGGCTGCAGTCGCAGCAGATTCACGATGGCCTTGCCGCGCGCCGCCCGGCCCGCCTGCGGCACCTCATGGACCTTCAACCAGTAGACCTTCCCGGTAGTGGTGAAGAACAGGATGTAGCTGTGCGTCGACGCGACGAAGAGGTGCTCGACGAAGTCCTCGTCGCGCGTGACCGCGCCGATCTTGCCCTTCCCGCCGCGTCGCTGCGCGCGATAGAGCGAGACCGGATTCCGCTTGATGTAGCCCTCGTGCGAGATCGTGACGACCATGTCCTCGTCGACGATCATGTCCTCGATCGAGATCTCGGTGGTTTCGTCGAGGATCTCGGTCCGCCGGGGATCGCCGAAGGTCTTCTTCACCTCCTCGAGCTCGCCGACGATGATCGCGTAGATCTCGCGCTCATTGGCGAGGATCGCGCGCAGACGGGCGATCAGCCCGACCGTGGCGGCGTGCTCTTGCATGATCTTGTCGCGCTCGAGGCCGGTGAGACGCTGAAGGCGCATGTCGAGGATCGCCTGGGCCTGGATCTCGGAGAGGCCGAAGGTCGTGACGAGGCCGCTCTTCGCGGCCGCCGGATCGGCCGCGGCGCGGATCAACCTGATCACCGCGTCGAGGTTGTCGAGGGCGATGCGCAAGCCCTCGAGGATGTGCAGGCGCTCCTCGGCCTTGCGGAGGTCGAAGAGCGTCCGCCGTGTCACGACCTCGACCCGGTGGGCGACGAAGGCTTGGAGCATCTGCTTCAGGTTCAGCTGCCGCGGCCGGCCGTCGACGATCGCGAGCATGATGATTCCGAACGAGTCCTGCATCGGCGTCAGCTTGTAGAGCTGGTTCAGCACGATCTCGGGGACGGCCTCGCGCTTGAGCTCGACGACGATCCGCATGCCCTCGCGATCCGACTCGTCCCGGAGATCGCTGATTCCGTCGATGCGCTTCTCGTTGACGAGCTCGGCCATGCGCTCGATCAAGCGCGCCTTGTTCACCTGGAACGGGATCTCGGTGACGATGATGCTGGCTCGGCCGGTCTTCTTGTCGATCTCGGTGCCGGCGCGGGCGCGGAGTTGCAGCACACCTTTGCCGGTCTCGTAGGCCTCACGGATCGCGGCGCGGCCGTGGATGAAGCCGGCGGTCGGGAAGTCCGGCCCCGGGATGTGCGCCATGAGCTCGGCGATCGTGATCTCGGGCTGCCGGATCAACGCGATCGTGGCGTCGGCGACCTCGCTCATATTGTGCGGCGGGATGTTGGTGGTCATGCCGACCGCGATCCCCGAGCTGCCGTTCACGAGGAGATTCGGGATGCGCGCAGGCAGCACCAGCGGCTCGCGCAGCGTCTCGTCGTAGTTGGGGACGAAGTCGACGGTCTCCTTGTCGAGATCGGCGACCAGCTCCGCCGTGATCCGTGCCATGCGGATCTCGGTGTAACGCATGGCCGCCGCCGGATCGCCGTCGACGGAGCCGAAGTTGCCCTGCCCGTCGACGAGTGGGTAGCGCAGCGAGAAGTTCTGCGCCATGCGGACGATCGTGTCGTAGACGGCAGACTCGCCGTGCGGGTGGTACTTGCCTATGACGTCGCCGGCGACGCGCGCCGACTTCTTGTAGCCGCGGTTCCAGTCGTTCCCAAGGTCGTACATCGCGTACAGGATGCGACGATGCACCGGCTTCAGGCCGTCGCGCACGTCGGGGAGCGCGCGGCTGATGATGACGCTCATGGCGTAGTCCATGAACGCCTGCTTCATCTCGTCCTCGATGTTGACGGGGATCTTGTGCTGTCTGATTGGTTCTTCGTCCATGCATCACTCGGGCGCGCCGGGGCGCCGAATCAGAGGATCAAATGTCGAGATTCTTGACGCTGAGCGCGTGCGCCTCGATGTACTTGCGGCGCGGCTCGACCTCGTCGCCCATCAGGGTCGAGAAGATCTCGTTCGCGGTGTAGGCGTCGGAGAGCTTCACCTGGAGAAGGGTTCGGGTCTCGGGGTTCATGGTCGTTTGCCAGAGCTGCTCCGGATTCATCTCGCCGAGGCCCTTGTAGCGCTGGATGTCGAGACCCTTGCGCGCGCCGCGCTCGATGTCGTTGACGACTTCGCGCAGCGTGGTCGCCCGCAGCACGCGGTCGCCGGCGGTGAGTGTGTAGGGCGAGGTGCCGGCGACCCGCAGCTCCTTCCACAGGCGTCGCAGCTCCTCGAACTCCGGCGAGAGACAGAACTCCCTGTCGATCACGGTGCGCGTCCCGGAGCCGTTCGTCTTGGTGGTGAAGACCAGGCGCTGCACGTTGTGCTCGACGTCGTCCTCGCTGGTCGTGCTGAGCGGCAATAGGTCGGGCGCGACCGTCTCTAGGTATTGCTCCACCGCCCGTGTGAGCTCGTTGCTCGCGGCGCGATCGCGCAGCCACTCTTGCGGGTCCCGCTCGAACGCGACCACGGCGTGGACGACGTGGCGCTGACGCTTCTTGCGCTCGATCACGTCCATGATCTTCTCGAACCGGATGGCGCGCTTCACCAGGCCTTTCAGCGGAATGCCGGTGAAGCTCGTGCCGTTCGACTCCAGACGCACGTCCTCGGTACCGAGCTCGATCAGGTAGTCTTCGAGCGCGGTCTCATCCTTCAGGTATCGCTCGTTCTTGCCCCTCCGAACTTTGAACAGCGGCGGCTGGGCGATGTGCAGGTAGCCCTGCTCGATGAACTCCGGGTACTGACGGTAGAAGAACGTGAGCAGGAGCGTGCGGATGTGAGAGCCGTCGACGTCGGCGTCGGTCATGATCACGATCGTGTGGTAGCGCAGCTTCGAGATGTCCTTGTCGTCTTTGCCGATGCCGGCGCCGAGCGCCGTGATCAACAGGCGGATCTCCTGGGAGGAGATCATCTTGTCGAAGCGCGCCTTCTCGACGTTCAAGATCTTGCCGCGGAGCGGGAGGATCGCTTGGTTCTTCCGGTCGCGGCCTTGCTTGGCGGAGCCGCCGGCCGAATCGCCCTCGACGAGGTAAATCTCGGACAACGCCGGATCGCGCTCTTGACAGTCGGCGAGCTTGCCGGGCAGCGACCCGGAGTCGAGCGCGCCCTTGCGACGTGCGAGCTCTTTCGCCTTCCGGGTCGCCTCGCGGACGCGCGCCGCCTCGAGGCCCTTCTGGACGATCTTGCGCGCGTCAGCCGGGTGCTGCTCGAAGTACGTCCCGAGCTTCTCGTTGACCAGCGTCTCGATGAAGCCTTTGACTTCGCTGTTGCCGAGCTTGGTCTTGGTCTGGCCTTCGAACTGCGGCTCGGGGACTTTCACCGCGATGACCGCGGTGAGACCCTCGCGCGTGTCGTCGCCCTGCAGGGCCTCCTCGTCCTTCTTCAGCAGGCCGGCGCTGTTCGCGTAGTTGTTGATCGTACGGGTGAGCGCAGACTTGAAGCCGATCAGGTGGGTGCCGCCCTCGATCGTGTTGATGTTGTTCGCGAAGGGGTAGATGTTCTCGCTGTAGCCCTCGTTCCACTGCATCGCGAGCTGCATCTCGACGCCCTCGCGCTCGCCCTCGACGTAGACGACGTCGTGCAGCGGCGTCTTCGTCTTGTTCAGGTGCTCGACGAACTCGACGATCCCGCCCTTGTAGTGGAACTGGTGGCTCTTCTGGTCACGCTCGTCCTGAATGGAGATCTGAACGCCCTGATTGAGAAAAGCGAGCTCGCGCAGTCGCTGCGACAGAATGTCGAAGTTGAACTCGCGCACCTCGAAGATGAGCGGATCGGGCTTGAAGGTGATTTTGGTGCCGCGCTGCTCGGTCGTGCCGGTCTGCTGCAGCCGCGCCTCCGGCTTGCCGCGCCGCAAGCGCTGGAAGTAGACCTTGCCTTCGCGCTTGATCTCGACCTCGAGCAATTCCGACAGCGCGTTCACGACCGACACACCGACCCCGTGCAAGCCGCCCGAGACACGGTACGCGCCCTTGTCGAACTTGCCGCCGGCGTGGAGCTTCGTCAGCACGACCTCGGCAGCGGAGATGCCTTCGGTCGGATGAATGTCGACGGGAATGCCGCGGCCATTGTCCTCGACCGTCACGCTGTTCTCGACGTGGATCGTCACGTCGATGCGGTCGCAGTGGCCGCCGAGCGCCTCATCGATCGAGTTGTCGACGACCTCGAACACCAGGTGATGCAAACCCCGCTCAGCGGTGTCGCCGATGTACATCCCAGGGCGCTTCTGGACGGCTTCGAGACCCTCCAGCACCTTGATGTTGTTGGCGCTATAGGTCGCCGTGTCAGGCGCGGATTGCTTGCTCATTGTGCTGGTCGAATCGACGAAAGACGGGGCTTGGACAACCCTCTCAAGCCACTCCTCACCACCCCAAATAATGTACCAGGACCGGGCGGGCAGGTAAAGCGTTTCCGCTAGGAATCTTCGAGACTTAGAGGCGCATCGGCATGACGACGTAGGTGTAGCCTTCGTCCTCACCGAGGCGGATTCTTCCGGGGCTCACCTCGTCGATGAGACCGATCTCGATCGAGCCCGTCACACCCGCGACGGACAGCACGTCGAGCAGGTATCGGGCGTTGAATCCGATCGCGAATTCGGGGCCGGTGTAGTCGATCTCGACCTCTTCGCTCGCCTCGCCGATGTCCGGATTTGCGGTCAGGACCTCGAGGACACCCGGCTGCAGCCGAAGCTTCACGCCGCGCGAGCGTTCGCTCGAGAGAATCGACACTCGCCGCAACGCTCCGAACAGCGCCTCGCGGTCGACCCGTACGGTGTATTTGCTCTCCTTGGGAATCACCTGGCGGTAATCGGGAAACTCACCCTCGATGAGCCGCATGAACAATTCGACACCCGCGCGCTCGATACGCGCGAGGTTACCGGCGATGGAAAACGTGACCTCGCCGTCGGAGCCCTCGAGCAGACGCTTGGCCTCCACCAGCCCTTTCCGTGGCAGGATGACGCCCGGCTTCACCTCGACGCCGGGGACCTCACGATCGATGACCGCGAGACGGTGCCCGTCGGTGGCGACCATCCGCACCTGGTTCTTCTCGACGCTCTCGAGGAACACGCCGCCGAGGCTGAGTCGGGTCTCGTCGGTCGAGACCGCGAAGAGCGTCTTCTCGATCATCTCCGCGAGCACGCCGCTCGCGAGACACATGACTACGCCGCCTTTTTTCGCGACCGGCTGGCTTGCGGGAATGCTCGGGAACTCCTTCGGATCCATCGAGACCATCCGGTAGCGGGCCTTGCCGGCGGTCACCTCGACCCAACCGCCGTCACCCGAGCGGACGTTGATCTCGTCACTCGGGAGCTCGCGGACGATCTCGTAGAGCTTCCGGGCGCTCACCGTGATCGATCCGGGACGCGTGACGGTCCCCCGAAAGACACGACGGATGCCGACCTCGAGATCCGTCGCGGTCAGCATCACTTCCGATCCCGTCGCATCGATGAGCACGTTTGCGAGGATCGGAAGCGTGTTGCGCTTCTCGACCACTCCTTGCGTCAGGTACAGCCCTTGCAGGAACTCGGCTTTCTCTACGCGTAGATCCATGGCTCCTCTGATTCCCGTCGCTCGCGTTCTAGCCGATCACTCTTCTAAAAGTAAATTCTTAGTAAAGAATACTAGTAGTAATAGGTGACGAGGAAACGTGGACAAGGGCCAGAAGCTCTCCGGTGACGGTGACTTGGCGATCCAATCCCGTGTGGACCGGCAACCGTTCGAGCGGACGGGCGTCCGCGGAGCGCGCGTATCCACCGGTCGATGCACACCTCCGTCCAACGCGGTTCCAACGACTGTCCACACCACCTCGACAGCTCAGCTTCGCGTCTGCAAATCCCGCTCGAGCTGCTCGACGGTCGTGCGCAGGGGCTGGTCGTCGGTCATCTTCCGGATGACCGTCCGCTCGGCGTGCATGACCGTCGTGTGGTCGCGGTGCCCGAATCGATCTCCGATCGCCGGATACGAGGCGCTGGTGAGCTTGCGTGAGAGGTACATCGCGACCTGACGCGGTAGGGCGACGTCCTTGCTCCGGCGCGGCGAGACGAGATCCGTGAGTCGCAGGTGGAAGGTCTCGCAGACGGCCGCTTGAATCGCCTCGATCGTGACCGGCTTCCGGTCTTTCAAGAGATCGTGCAGCACCGTGCGGGCGAACTCGACGGTGATCGGCGTCTTCGACACCGACGCGACGGCGGAGAGCCTGGTCAGCGAGCCCTCGAGCTCGCGTACGTTCGAGTCGATCTTGGACGCGAGATGGATGGCGACGTCGCGCGGCAGATCGAGGCCTTCGATCTCCGCCTTCTTCTCGAGGATGGCGACGCGCGTCTCCATGTCCGGCGGCTGAATGTCGGCGATCAGCCCCCACTCGAAGCGGTTTCTCAG
>JBGPIT010000043.1:0-21145 GCA_041485125.1 Binatia bacterium
ATCCTGCTCGGCGGAGCGATCTTGCCGCCGGCGCTCCGCCGCTCGATCGAGACCGATTGGAGCGCCCGCGTGATCGAGATCTACGGCTCGAACGAGACGATGCTTCTCGGGCTGAGCTGTCGACTGGGCGCCCTGCACTTGATGACGGATCTCTTCGAAGCCGAGGTTCTCGATCCCGACACGCTCCAGCCCGTCGCGAGGGGAGCGGCCGGGATCCTGACGGTGACCAGCTTGATCCACGAGGTGATGCCGCTCGTGCGGTACACGACGGGCGACCTCGTACGAGTCGATGTGTCCCCGTGTCAGTGTGGTGCGCAGACACCGACAATACGCGTCCTCGGACGCGCCACGGACATGATCGTGATGGCGGGGCAGCGGATCACCCCGTATGCCCTGCTCGACGCGTGCTACGAGTTCATCGCGGCGATCGGGGCTCGGGTCTTCTTCGTCATCATTCTGAAACGCGGCATCGAGCTGTTGGTCGAGGCGCCGGGAGTCTCATCTCCCCATTCGCATGCAGCGGAGCGCCGCCTTGGCGAGACGCTCGGCGTGCCGGTTCACGTGCAATATCGGGAAGAAGGCGACGTGCTCGACCGCGGAGCGCTCTTCCGCGTGCCGAAGATCTACAAGCCCAGTCAGGTCAGCGATTGGCGAGGAGACGGCCGCAGGACGATCACGCTCATGGAGGCGCTGCTCGAATGGCCGAAGTTCGGTCTCCCGACACTCGGGCACCTGGTGCGCCGGGGGATTAGCAACGCGCGGCGCAGGAAGCGCTTGGCAGCGTCGGATCGTTGACGCGCTCGCGGCGCGTGCTCAGGAGGGCGGCGCGAAGTTCTCGATCGCGACGCCGGCGGCGACGTATTCGGCGAGGATCGTCTCGAACGGCCTCTGGTCGATCACCTCGAACTGGCTCGCCTCGAGTGGGAAGCGCGCGCCGTCGTCGGTGTATGGCACGACCGCCGAGGAGCCCGCCGACAAGACGCTCACGATCGAGGCGACACGGCGCTGAATCTCGCGGGGCTCGCGGGTGGTGATGACGAGCTTGGCGTCCGGAAGCGCGAGCGACAGCAATGCGAGCATGCGGACGAAGTCGTCGTCGTCGATCCCGTTCCCGGGACCGCCGCCCGCGATCCGTCGAAGGCGTGGCGTCGAGAGGTACACCTCCATGCCGCTTTCGAGCAGGTGCCGAACGTGCCGGATCACCGCGACCATCTCGAACGCCAAGTCGGTCGACAGCCCGAGGAGCACACCGGGATTGACGACGCGCAAGCCGGCACGCCGAGCGCGATCGAAGTTCGTGAGGCGGCGATCGTAGTCGCTGCGAGGATTCTCCGGGTCACGGCCCATGAACTTGCCGTAGGCGTGGCGCGCGTAGGTCTCCTGGAACGTGCACATCGTGAACTTCGGCGCGATCGTCCCGTCCGCCGTCCGTGTGATGCCGGCGAGCAACGCGCCGAACTCGTGCTCCTCGATCGAGCCGACGTTGATGAGGACGTGATTGAAACCCAACCGCTCCGCGGTTTGTAGCGCGCGGTTCACGTAGGACATCGCCCACGGTCGGTGCTCGCTCCGGTACTCGCCGGTGAGCAGTGCGACCGCCTGCATTCCCCGCGCGAGCAGGATCTGAAGCTGCGACTCGATGCGCTCCTGATCCGCCGTATCGCGGACGAGCGCCGGGTTGTCGCGGCGCATGCCGCACATGCGACAAGCGGCGTCGCACGTATTGGTGAGGTACAGCGGGGCAAAGGTCTCCAGATTCGCCGCGCGCGCGCCGCGCACCGAGCGGGCGGTCTCGTACACGGTATCGGTGTCGATGCTGCGGTCGAACCACAAGGCCGCGATCGCTGCGGCGTCGAGCGGCTCGCCGTGCAGCGCTTGCGCGAGAGTGTCTCGCGCGCCGCGTGTGGCCATGCTCTCGGCGCGTGCGAGCACCGCACGCACGTCATCTTCGACGAGATCGAAGTCAGCCATCGTCGAGCCAGTTAGCCCCGTTCGATGTCGCGGTCAATCGAAGGACGAGCACGCGATCCGGCGCGTCACGACTTCAGCAGGCGCCAGAGCGGACCTTTGATCTTCCGAGACCGCAGACGCTGCAGAACCTCGACGTTCGTCTTGATGCCTTTGCCGGGAACGATCCAGTTCGGATGGCTATGCGCGTAGGCCTCGACGCGATCGATGATCTCATCGGCAAAACCCGGAGAGACGTAGAACTTCGGGTACAGGAGGTTGTCGTCCTCGTCGATCTGCGCGTCCCGCAGGGCATGCTCGACCATCTGCGTTCCCGGCAAGACCCGGATGCCGGTCATCGCGATCACCGCCGTCGGCTTGAGCTCCTCCATCAGGGCGATAGTTTCCTCGACCGTGGCGAGGGTCTCGCCGGGTCCGCCGAAGATCAAGCTGTGACAGAAGTTGAGCCCGGCCGCATGACACAACGAGGCGACGCGGCGGAGATCGTCGGGCGAGAACATCTTGTGAAGGTTCGCGATCATCGTCGGCGAGCCCGAGTCGATGCCGAACTCGATTCCCTTGCATCCGGATGCGGCCAGAAGCCGGACCATCTCTTCGTCCATGAACTTGGGATTCATGTACGCCGACCACTCGATGCGGAGGTCGCGCCGCAGCAGCTCCGTGCAGATCTCCTTGGCGTGGTCCATCGGCAGATTGAAGATGTTGTCGACGAAGAAGATGTGGCGCACGCCGTGCGTCGCCTTGATCTCCTCGATCTCGTCGACGACTTGCGCCGGTGAGCGTGCCCGTACCTTCTTGCCCTCGATGAGTGGATAGCTGCAGAAGATGCAGTCGAAGGCGCATCCGCGTTTCGTCTGGACGTTGAGCGTGCCGCCGCGCTCGTAGTATCGCGGCGCATCGAAGAGATCGCGGGCCGGCGTGCCGAGCGCGTCGAGTGAATCGGTGCGCACCCGCCCGTGGACGCACACGCCGCCGTCGACGGGTTCACAGATGACCCCGTCGTCGGAGACGAGAGGCGCGCCGCCGGCCAGGCGCTCGAGGACCCAAGGGAACAGTTGCTCGCCCTCGCCGACGACACCGACGTCGCCCTTGAGATGCTCGAGAACCGTCGTTGGCATGACGGTGAAACCGGCACCCCCGAGGACGATCGGAGCGTCAGTCAGTGAGCGCAACGCCGCCATGATCCGAGCGTAGTCGTCGATGTACGACGTGTTCTGTGGAAACGCCGAGCTGTCGAGGTTTCTGAGCGATATGCCGACCGCATCGGGCCGCGTCTCCTCGACCGCCACGCGCAGCGTGTCCTCGACCTCCGAGACGAAGCACAGATCGACGGCGGAGACGTTGTGTCCCGCGCGCCGTGCGGCGTCCGCAACGCACGCGGCGCCGATTGGATACACCGGATCCGGTATCTTCTCGGTGTTGGCAGAAATGAGGAGAACGTTCATGCGCTCACGGTGCGTGCGCCTGTAAACAATGCGCCGACAGCGGTGTCAATTACGGATCCGATCAGACCTCTGCGATGAGGCGCCCGATCAAGACCTTACCGAGCGGCGAGCGCGGAAGGGACGTGCGGAAGCTCAAGACACGCGGAATCTTGTGCGCTGCCAGCAGCGTCTTGCAGTGCGCACGCAAGGTCGCGGACGAACATTCGCCGCGCGGAACCACGACGGCGGCGACCAGCTGTTCCCCGTGCGGCGCTGGCACGCCGAAGACGACGACGTCGGCGACGGCGGGGTGGAGTCGCAGTGCGGCCTCCACCTCCAACGGATCGACCTTGTTGGCGCCGGTGTTGATGAACAGGCTCGTCCGGCCGGTGACCACGAGCTCTCCGCGAGGCGACCATCGTCCCTGGTCGCGCGTGTGGAGAGGACGGCTAGAACCACCGGAGCTCGCGGGGCTCCGTACGACGATCTCGCCGACGGAGCCTGCCGGTACTTCGCGGCCCTGTGCGTCCTCGATGGTGATTTCGACCGAGCCAAGAGGACGGCCGGCGCTCAGCGGATCGAGCTCGACCTCTGGCGTCGTGTTGAGCGCGACACTTCCCGCCTCGGTGAGGCCATAGAGTTGCCGGACGGCCACACCGAAACGGGCGCGGAAGGCGTCGAATACCTCGCGCGGGAGAACCGCGCCGGCGCTGAAGCAGAGGCGCAGAGCGGAGAGATCCCACGTGCGGCGGCGGTCAGCCGTCTCGAGCATGCGGACCATGAAAGGTACCGTCGGGAACACCGAGACGCGTTCGCTGGCGAGGATGTCGAGCGTCTGGCTGCGGAGAAAGCGTGCGCGCAGTATGAGACGCGCGCCCGAGCGTAGGCTCGCGAGGAGCGCATTGCCGAGACCGTGAGCATGCGTCAGCGGCACGACACCGAGAATCACGTCGGAGGGATGCAGCCGTGTCGCAGACCAGAAGTTCTCCGCCTCCCACCACAAGTTTGCGTGGGTGCGGACGACCGCGTGCGGCGCCGCGGTGGTGCCGGACGAGTACGCGACGAGCGCCGGGTCGTCAGGAACCGGCGCGCCGGCTCGGCCGCGCTGACCGCGGTAGGGACGCACGAGCGTCAGCTGCTCGCCGTCGTGAGCGAAGTATCCGACCCCGTCGGACGCGAGATGGGATGAGACGGGGAACGACGAGATCAGTGCATGGAGACCCAGCTCCATCGCGATGCGGCGCACTTCTGCCGCACGTGCCGATGGATTGATCGGGACAGCCGCGGCTCCGGACCCGAGGGCGGCGAGAAGGCATTCGACGAGCTCGATCGAGTTCGGCAGGAGAATGCCGACGCGATGCCCGCCCCCGATCCCTGCGTTCGCGAGGACGGTCGCACTTCGCGCCACGCGCTCGGAAAGGCCGCTGAACGTCACCGAGCCGCGTTCGTCCGTGATTGCAGGCCGTGCGGCGAAGTTTGTGACCGTGTGATCGAAGAGCGCCGGAACCGTCCCAGCTGTCTTGGTCGCTGTCATGTGCAGCGAGCCCGTACCGTGGCGCCGCCGCCGTGCCAAGAGGCGTGACAGTCGGGGACGCGGCATACCGCCGCGCGCATCTCGTGAGCGCGCCCGCTCGATTGACAACGCCAGCGGCTTTCGCGATCGAATCGGGCAATGGGGAAGGTGTGGAGTAAGGCGGAGCTCGTCGCGCTCGTCGTTGGGGCGATCCGCGATCTTCTGCGTGTCGGGGACGACTTCACCGCCGAGACCGATCTGATCGCGTCGGGTCTCGACTCGCTGACGTTGACCCAGGTGCTCCTCGCCGTCGAAGAGCAGACCGGGGTGTGGGTCGACGAGCGGGAGCTGACGCCGCAGAATCTCGCCAACGCCGAGCGCCTCGCCGCATGCGTCTACGAGCAGATGGCGAGCGGCGCGCGGGCGTGAGCGAGCGCTTCGACGTCGTCGTCGCGGGCGGCGGCACGGCGGGCGTCGCGGCCGCGCTCTCTGCCGCCCGACTCGGTGCGCGGACCCTCCTCGTCGAGCGCGGCCCTGCGCTCGGCGGCAACGCGGCGCACGCCCTCGTGCATACCTTTTGCGGGCTCTATCTGCCCGCGGAAGAAACCGACGGTCCCGTCTACGCGAATCCTGGTCTGCCGCGGGGATTTGCCGAGGGGCTGCGGCGCGCCGGCGGTGCCGGCTCGCCCGAGCGCGCCGGCAAGGTCTGGCTGCTGCCGATCTTTCCCGCGGTCCTCGAAGGCTACGCCGCGCGTGAGTGTGATGATGTCGCCGCCCTCGAGTGGTGGACGGACGCAGAGGTCGTCGGCGTCGAGCTCGCCACCTCGGCGGGGACGAGCGCGCTCGTCGTCGCTCGGGCGAGCGGCCCGACGGCGATCGAGAGCCGGATCGTCATCGACGCGACCGGCGACGGCGCGATCGGAGCGCTCGGCGGCGCCGCGACGATGGTCGCGTCGGCGTCGGAGCTCCAGTGTCCGTCGTTCATCTTCCGCATCGGCGGTGTCGCGGGCACGGCGGTCGAAGGCTTCGCCCGTCTCAAGGTGAGCGTCGCGGCCGCGGGCGCGGTCCGCTTCGGCGAGCTGCCGGCCGGCTGCGAGTCGGTGATGCTACGACCCGGGGCTGCCGCGGGCGAAGTCTACGTCACCCTCAACATGCCGCGCCCCGACGATCGTCCGTTCGATCCACTCGACGCCGCTTGCGTCGCCGAGCTCGAACGCCTCGGCAGAGAGCGCGGAGCGGCGCTGCTCGACTACCTCCGCCGCACGCGTGCCGAGTTCCGCGCCGCCGAGATCCTCGCCTGGCCGCGCCGCGTCGGCATCCGCGAGACCCGACGCCTGCGCGGCGGTGTCGTCGTATCGCACGACGACGTCCTCGCGGCGCGCCGGTGCGACGACGAGGTCGCCATCTCGAGCTGGCCGATCGAGCTCTGGCACGACCACCACCGCGCGACCTTCGAGCACCCGAGCGGCGCGTCGTCGATCCCACTCGGCGCGCTCGTCAGCGTGACGCACCCGTCGCTCGGCATCGCGGGACGCTGCATGTCGGCGACGCACGAGGCACTCGGCGCCCTGCGCGTCATCGGGACCGCGCTCGCGACCGGCGAGGCGATCGGCGTGGCAGCGGCGCTCGCGGCGAATAGCGGCTCCGCGCTCACCGCGGTCGATCCCGCCGACGTTCGTCGTGCGATTCAAGAGTCGACATGACGGTGATCGACCACATCCGCGCGCACGGGCGCGCGCAGCCGCGACACCCGGCGTTGATCATCGACGACGCGCGCGGCGGCTCGACGACCATCACGTACGCCGAGCTCGTCGACGCGTTCGAGACGATCGCGGCGCGTCTCCGTCGCTATGGCGCGGTCGCGGGTGAGCGCTGCGGCCTGGTCGCGCGGCAAGGACGCGGCTTCATCGAGGCCGCGCTCGGCATTCTCGCCGCCGATCTCTGCATGGTCCCGATTCCCGACGCTGCGACACCCGCCGCCCGCGATCGCCACGCGCGCGAGGCGCGCCTGGCGCGGATCGTCCTCGAGGAGGACGGCTTCGCGTCGCACGCGCTCGATCTCGGCCGGCTCGATGCACACGTCGAGGCGGAGCTCGCTGCGCTTCGCCCCGCGTACCTGCGCTTCACCTCTGGCACCACGCACCGTCACCGCGGCGTCGTCATCGGTCACGACGCCATCCTCGCGCGTCTCGCCGCGGCGAACGAAGCGCTCGAGATCACGCCGGACGATCGCATCGTCTGGGTCCTGCCGATGGCGCACCACTTCGTCGTCTCGATCCTGCTCTACCTGCGCTTCGGCGCGACGATCCTCCTACCGGCCGGCCCGCTCGCCGCGCACATCGTCACCCTTGCCGATCGCGCGCGCGCGACCGTCCTCTACGCGTCGCCGTATCACTACGATCTCCTCGCCAACGACGACTCGGCCGCACGACTCGCCGGCGTGCGCCTCGCGATCTCGACGGCCGACGGTCTTCGTGCCGAGACCGCGGCGGCATTCGCGCGTCGCTTCGATCGCCCGCTCGTGCAAGCGCTCGGCGTCATCGAGGTCGGCTTGCCGCTCATGAACCGGGACAGCGCATCGACCAAGCCGACCGCGCTCGGCCGCGCATTGCCGGCCTACGAGGTGTGGCTCCGCGGTGACGACGGCCGGCCGGTGACGTCGGGGTCGCCCGACACCGTCGGCGAGATCTGCCTCCGCGGCCCCGGCATGTTCGACGCCTACCTCGACCCGTGGACGCCGGCGCGGACGCTCCTCGAGCCCGACGGTTTCCGCACCGGCGACCTCGCCTGGCGCGACGCCGACGGTGATCTCCATCTCGCCGGCCGCCGCGCCAATCGCATCAGCATGGCCGGCATGAAGTTCTTCTGCGAAGAGGTCGAGGCAGTCCTCGACGCGCATCCCGCGGTGGCGCGGAGCCGTGTCAGCGCGCAGCTGCATGCGCACCTCGGCGAGATTCCCGTCGCCGAGATCGTCCCCGCCGACGCGAAGCATCCGCCGAAGACTGCCGACCTTACGGCGTACTGCGGCGAGCGTTTGGCGAGCTACAAGATCCCGCGGCGGTTCTCGGTCGTAGAGAGCCTGCCACTCACCCCGACGGGGAAGCTGGTGCGTTGGCGCGACCCTTGAGCGGTACGGCCGGCATCATCGCTCCTCGTTCATCCGTGGTGACACGATCCCGAAACGACGTTGCAGCGACACGAAAAAGAAGAAGAGCGCGACGCGGAGCCGGGTTGCGATCGACGGGCGCCAGTTTCCGGCGAGCACCGAGAGCACGGCCTCGCGAATTCCAAACGGAGCACTGGGCGCCAGAAACAAGTCGCGAAACGACGGGTCGTAGAACCCGACCACGAAGCGCCGAAAAAATCGGTAGCGTCTATGCACCACGCGGGCGTAGCGCGTGACATGACGACGGGACCACTTGCCGGACGCGAGCGCGTCGTCGATCGCGTCCGCCGCCTCGAGGCCGGATTGCATCGCGAGCAAGACGCCCGTGGAAAAGACCGGATCGAGAAACACGCCGGCGTCGCCGACCAGCATCCAGCGGTGGCCGGCGAGCTGGCTCGAGTCGTACGAATAGTCGGCATCGAAGCGCGCTGGCGACGTTCGCCGTGCGCCGGCCATCCGCTCCACGGCGGCGGGTGTTTGCGAGACATAGTGGTCGAGGGCCTGCTCGAGTGAGCGACCCGATGCAGCGACATGCATATCCTTCGGTAGCACGACCCCTACGCTCGTGATCGTCGCCGACAGTGGAATGAACCAAAACCAGCCGCGATCGGGACGCATCACGATGACGATGTCTCCGGCGCGTCGTCCCGAACGTCTGCCTACCGCTTCGTATTGAGCATGAAGCGCGACATTGCGGAGGGCCGGATCGAATCTGCGCTTGCTCTGCCGGCGTGCGAGGAAACCGCTTCGGCCCGATGCATCGACGACGACGGCGACTCGAGCCTCGTGGCGCGTCCCGTCGTGATCGTACGTGACCGTCGCGCCGCTGTCGTCGAATGCTGCCGCCACGGCCTGCGCCGGTTGCCGCACGTCCGCACCGTTGGTCTTGGCGTGGTCGAGAAGTAAGCGATCGAACTCGGCGCGCGGCACCTGGTAGGTCTGAGGCTGCGGCGTCTCGACGGCGTCGCTGAAATCCACGTACTGCTCGACCGACCCGTCGGCGTTCATGAAGCTCGCTCCCCACTTCTCGATGAAACCGGCGCGGCGTATCGGCATATCGACACCGAGCTCGTGGAAGATTTCCGCGCTCCACGGAAGCTGCGATTCGCCGATGTGGAAGCGCGGGAAGGCGTCACGTTCGAGCAAGAGAACGTGCCGGCCGTGCTGCCGCAGTCGGATAGCCGTCGAGGCTCCGCCAGGTCCCCCACCGATGACCGCAACGTCGTAGTCGAGCGTGGGAGTCGCAGGGCTCATAGGCCGCCGTCTGCGCGATCGGCGTCGTTCACGCGAGCGGTCGATCGATCATGAAGCGGGCGAAAGAAATCGGCGTCCGCGGGCGGGAGGTGTCTTCCAGGAGATCGAGCGCGCGACTCAGAACCGCGTTGAAGCCGTTGCAGGTGCGCTCCAGAATCTGCTCGCGGGTATGTGGCGTACCAATGTCGCGAACGTCGCCGATCGCGCCGAGCGGCTCGCAGAAGTTGCCGAGATTCGCGCGATGGAACTGCCTGCGTTCCTTCAGACTCGTCTCGACCTTGCGGAATAGCGCGGCGAAGTTTGCGAGCGTCTGAAGAACCAGCGGACGCTCGCGCAGCTGGCGGACGAGAAACCCCGGATCGAGATGCTGGTCTTGAATGTAGGGATCCAGCCAAAGATTGTAATAGGAGCTGATGTCGAACTCCCATTTGAGCTTCAGCAGCTCATAGCTGCCGAGCGTTTGATAGAGTCCGCGGTACAGCCGCATCGCGGCCTCGTGGCGAAACGCCATGAACGGGTCGTAGAGATCGACGCTCTCCTGCAGCTGCTCTGCCGTCTCTCCGCCGACGTCGCGCCGTACGAGATCCGTCAAGAAGTCGTTCTCGAGCGCGATGTAGTCGCTGCCCGGACTGTAGAACGGGTCGGCGAAGGAGGCGGCCTCGCCGGTCATGCCCCAACGGTCGGCGCTGAAGTACTGCCGGGTCGCGTACGGCAGATGGCCGTAGCTGCCGAGGTCGACGAGCTCGGCGCGCGCGATCAGCGTGGCGACCGCACGGTGGCTTTGGAGGAACGCGAGGAAGCCGGTCTTGGTGCGGCATGAGGCGTCGATCGCCGCCTTCTCGCCTACGACGCCGACGCTGACGATGCCCTCGCGCAGCGGGATGAACCAGATCCAGTAGCCGGGGTAGCAGAAGTGCACCGTCGAGAGCATGCGGCTGCTGTGACGTACGCGGGCGCGGAAGGCCGTCGAGCCGGCGTTGTCGAGGTCCTCGACGCCCGTGAAGCGCCCCCACACCGCGGCGATCGCGTGCTCGCTCTCCGCCACGCGCAGGCCCTTCAGGCGCGCGATGATGCTGGCGCGGCCGGCGGCGTCGATGAGCCAGCGGCTCTCGCAGCGCTCGCTGCCTTCCTCACCGCCGGCGACGAAGCGATGGAGCGCGCCGCCGCTGCCGAGCTCGACGTCGGTGACGCGCACGCCCGTCCGTACCAGGACGCCGTCAGCGGTGTTGCGCTCGCGGAGATCACTCTCGAGACGGGCGCGGTTGATCTGAAAACTCGGATGGTACGGCAACGCCCGCGTGCCGATCTCGCTCATCTGCTCGAGCTCGGCGTCGCGCGCCGCGGTGTCGAAGAAGAATCGCAGACCGTTCTTCGGCAGGTGGCGATCGTAGAGATAGCTCGAGAGGCCGAGGCGTCGGATCAGGTAGTTGCTCGCGATCTCGACGGTCGACTCGCCCACTTTGAAGGACGTGTCGGCGGCGCGCTCGAAGACGCCGACGGAGACCTCGGGGAGCGTGCGGCGCAGCTGGCGCGCGAGCAAGGTGCCGGCGAGACCGCCGCCGACGATCGCGACGTCGAGACGTAAGGTATCCATCACTGCCGGGTCAGCGCTTGGTGCCGTAGTACTCGCTGCAGATGCCGAAATACACCTTCCGACGGACGTCCGTAAAACCGACGCGGCCGAGGGAAGCCATGATTTCCACGGGCGACACACAGCTCGCGATCGTCTCCCAGTAGTAGCGCATCATCAGGGCGGCATCGTCGCTGCGGGTCGTGAGCTTGGTCAAGCGCGGCAAGACGTTGCCGAGATACCACCCGGCCATCCGCAGGCCGATGCGCGACGACGGTCGCGAGATCTCGAGCACGACCACGCGTCCGCCCGGGCGCAGCACGCGGAAGAACTCGCCGAACACCAGCTCGAGGTCGCTGACGTGGCGGAGCGCGTAGCCCATGGTCAGCAGATCGAAGCCTCCGCTCGCGAAAGGCAGGGCCTCGGCGATGCCGCGGACGAACGGCACCGGCGTGCGCTTCCGGCCCTCGGTGATCATCTTGCTGCTTGGCTCGAGCGCAATCACGTCGGTGCTGCCGGCGAGGACGCTCGTCGCGGCACGCGCGACGAGTCCGGTGCCGCTCGCGACGTCGAGGACGCGCATGCCAGTCGCGAGTCCCGCACGGGTCAGCACGAAGCGCCGATAGAAGTGTCCGGAGCCCATCGAGAGCAGCTGGCTGGCGCGATCGTAGTGCAGCGCGGCGCGGCCGAACATCGCGTCGAGGAAACGGCGCTTCTCGGCGGGCGAATCGTAGTAGTCGGTGATGTGCGCGTGCGGCTTCAAGATTCTGCGCGGCGGCGACGGCCAGTAAGCGAGCGCGTCGGTTAGCACGGCGGCGTTCCCTCCGGCAATTGAGTGCGGCTGGACGGCGGCGTACGACAGCGAGCGCGATGGCATCCGTGACCCCGATCGACCGTGGCGGCGTGCCGCTCACCGGCTGCGACTGCTTCCATCTCGCGCTCGACGCGCTGATGCGGCGGGCGGGGCAGGGACGGAACCTCGGCCAAGCGGTCGTCGAGCTCGACGGCCGGCTCGACGTCGCACGCCTGTGCGACGCCGTCGGGTGTCTCGCCGCGGCGCACCCACTGAGCCGTGCCCGGCTGCGCCGCACGCTGACGGGACGGCCGGTCTGGACGCCAGACGGCGGCCGCGCGCCAGCGATTTCCGTCGGGGCGTGGCGCGAGGTCGGCGCCCCCGCGGGCGGCGGCAGGGCGACCGGCGACATCGCGAGCGCCCACGCGCTTTCCGAGCAGCGCCTCAGCGAGCCGCTCGAGCCGGCCGCCGGCCGCAATCTGCGCTTCGATCTCCTCGCGCGTGCCGACGGCAGCAGCACGGTCATCGTCACGTTCGCGCACGTGCTGCTCGACGCGGTCGGTGTGGAGCTGCTCCTCGTCGAGATCGATCGCCTTGCGCGCGGAGCTGGTGGAAGCGACGGCGCCGTCGCGTCAGCGGCGGCAGCGCGCCTCGAGACTCGGCCCGAGCCGCGTGCGAGCTGGCGCGAGCGCTTCACGCGCGCGGCGCCCTCGGGGCGTCGACTCGACGAGCTCGCGGCGACCGGCTTCCGCTCGCTCGCCGGCGCGCGTGCCGGTGCCGGCCGCGCGCGCTACCGCGTCGTCACGCTCGACGCCCACGACTCGGCGGCGGGGCTCGCGCGCGCGGCGCGCTTGTGCGGACCGCTCGTCACGATGCCGTTCTTTCTCGCCTGCGCCGTCCGCGCCCACGACCGCGTCTTCCGCGCGCGCGGTGTCGATCCCGGCGCCTACGTCGTCACGATCCCGGTGCAGACGCGCGACAAGGGCGCGCGCGGCCCGATCTTTCAGAACCACGTGAGCATTCTCTTCTTCCACGTCGAGCGTGCGGCGGTCGCGAGCGTCGAGACGATCGTCGCGAGCGTCCGCGCGCAGCTCGCGACCATGATGCGAGCGCGGCTCGATCTCGCGTTCGCTGCCGGCCTCGATCTCGCGCGCCGCATCCCGTCGCGCCTGGTCATCGCCGCGGTCCGCCAACGCTTTCACGGCGAGATCAGCTCGTTCTTCCACTCGTACACCGGGAGCTTCGCGCCCGAGCTTACGTCGTTCCTCGGCGTGCCGGTCGCGAACGCGTACCACACGCCGGCGGTCGCGGCGCCGCCCGGAACCGGCCTCTTCGTCGGCGAGCGGCAGGGTCGTCTCAACCTGACCCTCACCTGGCGTGAAGATGTGCTCGGCGACGACGAGGCCGCGCTTCTCCTCGCGCAAGCGGTCGACGATTGCTGCGGAGGCAGCCCGGAAGAGTGAGTGTGGGTACGGCGCGGCAGCGTCGCCCACTAGGCTGCACGTGCGTCGCGATCGCGACGCGGATCACTCGGGCGATGGCACCGCCGCCATACGCACCCGTCTCACTTTCGCGACCATGCGCCCGCCGCTCGCCGCGTCGGAGACCTCGAGGCGGCCCGACACGAGCGCGTCGCGCGCCGCATAGTCGGCGTACTCGGCGGTGAAGAGCCCGCGGCCGTCGGCGCCGGTGTAGCGCTCGCGGATCGGCCGGCGCTCGGCGTCGACGGTGAGATGTGCGTCGACGCCGCTCCCGAGCGGGCAGCGCACCGTGCGCGTGCTCTCGACCTTGCAGTCGGCGCCGATCTTGGGCGTGAAGAGCAGCGCGAGCGCGACGATCATACGGTCGCCGGGATCGTCGCTTCCCGAGGCGAGCGCGGCGAGATCGATGACGCCGCGTTTGGTCTCGTTCCGCATCGGCAAGGTGAGGACGTAGTCGCGGCCGGTGATCGCGAGCTCGAGCACGGTCATGCCGAACGGGGAGAGCACCTGGAGGCGGATACCGCCGGCCGCATCGACCGCGAGGTAGGCGGGTGACGAGAGCGGTGCCGGCGCGCCGGCACCGGAAACGCGCACCGACATCGAGACGCGGAGACCCCGCGTCGCACGCTCACGGGCGGCGAGCGAGGCGAGGAGCGCCCGGGCTTCGGCGGGAGTCGCGGGCCGTTCGAGCACGGCCGGACGCACGCAGGCGCACGCCAGCGCGAGCGCGAAGAGCGCGAGCCCGCGGCTCGGAGGACGACGGACGCTCACGATCCGGCGGCTGGGGTGGCGACGAACGCGAGCGTGATCGTCGCGCGGACGCAGGGTCGGTCGGCGACGCTCGCGGTGCCGGCGACGCGCGCCATCTCGCCGTAGCGACGCACGACCGTCGTCTCGACGATCATGAGATCGCCGACGCGGACGGGCGCGAGCACCTCGCAGCGGTCGACCGCGGCGAGGAACGCGCTGCCGCGCGCGTGCAGCTCGGGCTCGCGGTTCATCAGGACGAGCCCCGCGCCTTGCGCCATCGCCTCGATGACGAGGATCGGCGAGAGCACCCCGCTCGCGGCGACGAGCGGGTCGTCGGAGGCAACGGCCTTACTGAAGCGGCCGGTCGTCTCGTCGAGCGCGAGGATGCGATCGAGAAGGAGGAAGGGCGCGGTGTGGGGCAGGAAGTCGGCGGCGAGCGCGCCCGCGTGCGGTCGGCCTTCTTTCATTGCGCGGGTGCCGTGGTCGGTGACGCGGCGGTCGTCACCTCGAGCGCCTCCATCCGGATCGTCGTGCGATCGCCGTTGCGCTCCCGCAGGACGATCTCCGCGGGCAACGGCCGGTCGGGCGGGAAGCGCAAGGTGATCTCCGAGAACGGCGCCGCCGCGCTCTCCGGCACGAGCGTGACGGTATCCCGATTCTCCCAGCGCTCGGTGAACTGCTCCGGCGCTTTTCGTCCGAGCATGAGCTCGTTCAAGGAGCGCCCGAATTGCCCGAAGCCCGACATCTCGGGCGGCAGCGGCACCGGCTGGCCGTTGCTGTCGAGAACAGTCACGGTCGTGCCGTCCGCGAGGATGGTGATCCGCTCCGGCTCGGTCAGCTCGAGCCGCATCGAGTCCGGCGCTTTCAACGCGAGCGTGCCGCGCGCGTGCAGCACCTCATCGACGAGCGAGACCTCGCGCTCTTGCGAGAACTGCGCGCGCGCCGACTCGACGGGCGGAAAACGCGCGGCGCGGCTGGCGAGCGAGAGGGCGGAACTCGCGGTGGGGATCGGCGTGCGAGCGGTCGGAGACTTCTCCGCGTAGAGCCGCGGCGCTGCCAGCACGACCGCGAGCGCCAGCCCCGCGCCGACGAGGCATGCCGTCGAGTGTGACCGCATCAGGCTACGCGGAAGAGCAGGGTCATGCACGCGCCGCCGCGCGGCGCGACCGACACCAGCGCGTTCCGAAAGCCGGCGGATGGATCCGGCGTGCGTGCCGTGGCGAGCCGGAGGGCGACGTTCGGGTCGGGCTCGCCGAGCACGCCGAGGCGCGGCAGCGCGCCGCTGTGGAGCGCGAGGACCGCGGCAGCGGCGCTGAACGCGCCGGCGCCGCCGAACTCGCCGATGGCGCCCTTCACCGAGGTGACGAGCGCGCGCGACGCGCCCTCGCCGAGAAGCGCCGCGAGGTGCGCGGCCTCGAAGGCGTCGACCCGCGGCGACGAGCTCGCGCACGAGACGATCAGGTCGACGTCGTCGCCCTCGTCGCGACGCGTGTCGGCGGCGTTGCCGTGTACCGACGGACGGAGGCTATCGCGCACGCCGGGCTGCTTCCAGCCGAGCGCGGCGAGCTGGCGCGCGGTGCTCGCGGGCGATGCCGCGGACGGCGACGGCCAGTCGTGCGGCGTCGACGCCACGCTCTGCGTCGCGTAGCCGGCGAGCTCGGCATAGACGCGCGCGCCGCGGGCCTCGGCACGCTCGGCGCGCTCGAGGACGAGGATCGCCGCGCCCTCACCCATGACGAAGCCGTTGCGCCGCCGGTCGAACGGGCTCGACCACTCCCGCGACGCGGATCCCGCCGCCGCTTCCAAAGCGAGCGGCGACAGGACACGCAGGTCCTTTTGGATGTGGAAGAGGACGCGCGAGATCTCGTCGCCTCCGCCGGCGAGGACGACGTCGGCTTGGCCGGTCACGATGGTGTCGTAGGCGAGCGCCAACGCGGCCTCGCCCGAGGCGTCGCCGCGACACACCGTGTAGTTCGGCCCGCGCAGGCCGAGCTCGATCGCGACGTAGCCGGTCGCCGCGTTCAGCACGAGATTGGGGAAGGTCAATGGATTGGCGAGCGCCGGGCCCTTGGTGATCAGGCCGCGCAGAAAGTCCTCGGTCTCGCCGATGTCGCCGTACGCGGTGCCGAAGACGATGCCGGTTTCTTCGGCGTCGGCGGGCGAGAGCGTGATCCCCGCGTCGGCGAGCGCGCTCCGGCAGGCGCTCACGACCATCTGCGACAGGCGATCCATGCGGCGGAGCGCCGCCGGCTTGATGTGATCCTTGGGATTCCAGTCGCGGACGCGCGCCGCTTTTTGCGGCGGCTCGGGCCCCGGGTCGAACCAGTCGATGGGGACGATGCCGTCGGCGCCGCGCTGGAGCCCATCCCAGAAGGCGGGCAGCGGTCCGAGCGGGCTCACGATCCCGAGCCCGGTGACGACGATGCGGGGCAGCGCGTTCATGCGCGTGGTTGCCGTTGCTCAGGCATGACCGATCACGACCGTCGTGTTGTTGCCGCCGAAGCCGTAGCAGTTGGAGAGCGCGTAGCGCAGCGTCGCCGGCCGGCTTTCGCGCGGTACGAAGTCGAGATCACATGCCGGGTCGGGCTCCTCGAGGTTGACCGTCGGCGGGATGAAGCCGTCGCGCAGCGCGAGCACGGTCGCGAGCGCCTCGATCGCGCCGGCGGCGCCGAGCGTGTGGCCGACGGCGGCTTTCGTCGAGCTCACCGGGATGCGCCGGGCGGCGTCGCCGAAGACGGTCTTGATGGCCGCCGTCTCGACGCTGTCGTTCAGCGGCGTGCCGGTGCCGTGCGCGTTGATGTACTCGACTTGCGCGGGGTCGATGCCGGAGCGGCGGAGCGCGCGGCGCATCGCCAGGATCGCGCCGGCACCGTCGGGATGCGGCGCGGTGAGGTGATGCGCGTCGGCGCTGTTGCCGTAGGAAAGCAGCTCGGCGTGAATGCGCGCGCCGCGGCGCTCGGCATCGTCGCGCCGCTCGAGGATCATGATCGCCGCCCCCTCGCCCAGCGAGAGACCGTTCCGGCGGCGGTCGAACGGGCGGCAGGGCTCGGCCGAGACCGCGTGCAAGGCGTTGAAGCCGGCGTAGATCATGCGGCAGAGCGACTCGGTGCCGCCGGCGATCACCGCGTCGGCGCGACCGAGCCGCAACCAGTCGATCGCGGCGCCGAGCGCGTTGGCGCTCGACGAGCACGCGGTCGAGAGCGTGAGGCGCGGGCCACCGAGACCGAAGCTCGTCGCCACCACCTCGGCGCTGGTGGAGATCGGACTGCCGATGATCGCGCTCGCGTGGTAGCGCGTGCTGCGTCCCTGGACCAGATCGGCGAAGCAGGCCTCGGCGCGCAGCATGCCGCCCGTCGTGCCGCCGAGCACGATCGCGACGCGCTCGGGATCGCCGGCGACGTCGAGGCGGCTGTCCGCGAGCGCCTGTTCGGTCGCGGCGAGCGCGAAGAGATCGGAGCGCGAAAGTCGGCGCCGCAGCGCCGGCGCGAGCCACTCGAGCTGAGGCAGCGGGCGGACCTCGGCGGCGATCTGACTGCGATAGCCGCTCGGATCGAAGACCGTCAGGGGACCGATGCCGCACGTGCCGGCGCGGAGCGCCGCCGCGAACGCCGGTACCGACTGCGCGAGCGCGTTGACGGTACCGAGACCGGTCACCGCGATCGGAACCGGCGGCGTCGCGCTAGCTCCCACGGCCTTGCTCGGCGGCGACGAACTCGGCGAGCGCGTTGATCGACGCGAAGGCCTTCTTGCCCACTTCCTCGTCGGGGATGGCGATGCCGAAATGCTCCTCGATCAGCACCACCAGCTCGAGGGCGTCGATCGAGTCGAGGCCGAGACCCTCGACGAAGATCGGCTGGTCGTCCGCGATGCCGCCGGGCGCGACGTCTTGCAGGCGGAGACCCGTGATCAACAGCTCTTTCAACTTCGCTTTCAGCTCCTCGCGATCCTGCGTCATGCCATCACCAATCCACCGTCCACCGCGAGCGTCGCTCCGGTGATGTACGACGCCGCCGGCGATGCGAGGAACACGACCGCGTCGGCGATCTCCTCGGGCCGTCCGGTCCGTCCGAGCGGGATCTGCGCCACCATCTCGTCGCGCACGTGCGCCGGCAGGCCGCTGACGAGCGGCGTATCGACGATACCGGGGCAGATCGCGTTCACCGTGATGCCGAAACGCGCGACCTCGCGCGCGAGCGATTTCGTCAAGCTCAAGAGCCCGCCTTTCGATGCGGCGTAGTGTGCCGCGCCCGCCTTGCCGACGAGGCCGGCGGGCGAGATCACGTTGATGATGCGACCGTAGCGCTTGGCGATCATCGTACGCAGCGCCGGCCGGATGCACAAAAACGGTCCGGTGAGGTTGGTCGCGAGGACGTCGTTCCAGGCCTCGTCGGAGAGCAGCATCAGATGGCCGTCGCGCGAAACCGCCGCGTTGTTGACCAGGATGTCGGTGCCACCCGCCTGCTTGAGCTCGGCGAAGAGCCGGCCGACGGCGTCGCGATCGCGCACGTCGCAGCGACGAACCGGATCGGTCGAGCCGGAAGTGGCGAGCTCGGCCCGCGCCTCGGCCGCGTCCGCCTCGGTATGGGCGTAGGTCACCACGACCTCCGCGCCCGCGCGGGCGAGCGCGAGCGCGATGGCGCGGCCGATCCCGCGCGTTCCGCCCGTCACCAGGGCGCGATTGCCGGCGAGAGCGTCACGCGCGAACGGTGCCGGCGACGGCCGACTGTCGGCCGGGCTGGTCATCGTCGCCATGGCCTCATGGCGGCCTGATGTATGCGAGCTGATCTCAAAAGGCACGGGTGCGGCGTATGCGCTGCGAGGTCGGCGCAGCGGACGCGCGGGTACCATTTCAAAACATCGGGGCACCTTCTCTGTCAAACTCGCCATTTGCAGAGATGCGGCCGTCGATCGGCGGGCGCTTGGCCGGACTACGCGCCGGCGCGGAGCTCCTCGATGAGCGCGCCGCGTCGCGCCGGATCGGGCAACGACGCGCGGAAGTGGAACAGCCGCGGTACCTTGTAGGTCGCGAGAAGGGTGCAGCAATGGAGCCGGAGCATCTGCTCGGAGCACTCGCCGCGCCGAACGACGATCGCCGTCAGGCTCTCGTCGCCGTGCGCAGCCGGCAGGCCGAAGACGACGACGTCACGCACGGCGGGATGGGCGCGCAACACGGCCTCGACCTCCGGCGGGTCGACCTTGTTGCCGGCGGCGTTGACGAACGCGCTCGAACGTCCGGTGATGACGACCTCGCCGCGCGCCGACCAGTGCCCGAGGTCGCCGGTGCAGAGCGGCCGTGCGACGCCGCCGGCCGCGGCGGCGCTGCGGACGACGATCTCGCCTTCGCCGCCTTCGGCCACCGGTCGGCCGGCGGCGTCCTCGATGCGGAGGTCGACGCCGGGAAGCGGCGTGCCGACGCTCGACGGATCGAGCGCGGCGAGCGGCGCGAGGTTCACCGTCACGTCGCCCGCCGCAGTCAGGCCGTAGATCTGTCGCAGCGGGACACCGAAGCGCGCGAGGAACGGGTCGTAGACGTCGCGGGTGAGCGCCGCGCCGGCGCTGAAGCAGAGCCGGATCGCGCCGAGATCCCAGCTGCGGCGCCGATCCGTGGCCGCGAGCATGCGCGCCATGAAGGGCACGGTCGGAAAGACCGTGACGCGCTTCTCGACCAGCGTGTCGAGCGTCTGCCGGCGGAGGAAACGCGAGCGCAGCACCAATCGGCCGCCGGCGCGGATCGTCGCCAGCAGCGCGTTGCCGAGGCCGTACGCGTGCGAGAGCGGAATGGCGCCGAGGCAGACGTCGCTCGGCTCGAGCCGCGTCACCGACCAGAAGCTCTGCGCCTCGAGCCAGAGGTTCTCGTGCGTGCGCGCGACCAGGTGGGGCGGTGAGGTCGTGAAGGAATAGGCGACGACGGCGACGTCGCCAGGCACGGGCATCTGCGAGGACCGCCGCTCACCGGCGCGGGCGCGAGCGATACGCAGACCGTCGGGATTCGCCGTCAGGCGCGCGACGCTCGCCGGCATCGGCGCTCCGCCGCCCGCGCTGATCAGCGCCGACGCGCCGCTATCGTCGACGATGCGCCGGATCTCGGAAAGATGCGCGCCGGCGCCGATCGGCACCACCGCCGCGCCTCGCGCCAAGGTCGCGAAGAAGGTCGCGACGAACGCGAGCGAGTTCGGCAGCACGATCGCAACGCGGTCGCCGTGGCCGACGCCGGCTTCGGCCAAGGTCGCGGCCCAGACGCGGACGCGGTCCGCGAGCTCCGCGTAGGACACGGCGCCGTGCTCGTCCTCGATCGCGGTCGCTTCGCCGCGCGCGGCGACCGCCGCCTCGAGCAAGTCGGTGAGCGTTCGCGACTCGACCGTCGCGCTCGCGGCGCCGACGCGGCGAGCGCGCGTCCGATCAGTCGGCATCGGTCACGACAGCCATGGTCCGCAGGGATTACCGTGCGGGCCCACGGCTGCCAAGCACGCGCACGACACCAGCGAGCGTGAGACGCTGCGAGCGTGCGGTCCTCGAGTCGGTTGCGCGATCGCATGTCAAACGTGATGCGAACGATTTCTGGTTCCCGCTCGGCGGAACCGCATGGTACCGTTTCGTCGTGATCAACAGCATGAGCGAGAAGCAGGCGGCGATCACCGAGATCGCCCCGGGCATTCACCGCATCGCCATCTACCACGAGCCTTGGCGGAGCTCGGTGAACCAGTACCTGATCGTCGACGACGAGCCGGCGCTGATCTCGACCGGCCTGCGCGCGTACTTCGACATCTCCTGGTCGCTGGTGGCCCGGGTGATCGACCCGACGACGCTGCGGCACATCGTCGTGCCCCACTTCGCCGCCACTCACTGCGGCGCGCTGAACGAGATCTTGCGGCGCGTCCCCGAGGCGACCGCGCTGGCGTCGACCCGTACGGTTTTCTCCTCGCTCGACGACTATGCAGTCCGGCCGCCGCGCGGCCTCGCCGACGGCGAGCTCATCTCGACCGGCGCGCATGGGCTGCGCGTCCTCGAGACCCCGTACGTTCCGAGCTGGGATGGGATCGTGCTCGCGCACGAGCATGAGAAGGTCGTCTTCAGCGCGGCGCTCTTCAGCCAGCCCGGATGGAGCGAGGCGATCACCCGCGGCGACCGATCGGTGCTCTCGGCGCAGCTCTACCACACGTTCTACGGTGTGCCGCCGGAGAGCTATCTCCTACGCGCGCTCGATCGCATCGAGGCGGAGTCACCCG
>JBGPIT010000044.1:0-20989 GCA_041485125.1 Binatia bacterium
CCGCCCGAGTCGCGCGAGCCAACCGAGTCGAAGTGAAGGAGAGGTACCCGTGAGCCAAGCCGCTACGATGGATCACGCGCTCGGCGTCGAGCCCGCCGAGTCGCCGCTCACCCCGGAAAGCTGGGGCAAGCTCGGGATGTGGCTCTTCCTCGCCGGCGATGCGATGTCGTTCGGTGCCTTGCTCGCCGCGTACGGCGCGATTCGCTTCAGCAGCGGCGACTGGCCGGTGCCGGCCCAGGTGCTCGGCATCCAGCTCACCGCGTTCATGACGTTTCTCCTGATCTGCAGCAGCGTCACGATGGTGAAGGGGCTCGCCGCGATTCAGCACGGCGACCGGCAAGGCCTGGTGCGCTTCCTCCTGCTCACGATCCTCGGCGGCCTGACCTTCCTCAGCATGCAGGCCTACGAGTGGTCACACCTCATCCATCGGGGTATCCATCTCACCGGCAACCCGTTCGGCTCGACGCTCTTCGGCACCACGTTCTTCTGCCTGACCGGCTTTCACGGCTGCCACGTCTTCGGCGGCGTGGTGTACCTCTCGTGCGTGCTGGTGCAGGCGCTGCGCGGCAAATACTCGGCGACCAACAGCAATCCGGTCGAGATCGTCGCGCTCTACTGGCACTTCGTCGATCTGGTTTGGATCCTCGTCTTCACCTTCGTGTATCTCATCTGAGAAAGGTCGACCGATGGACGTCGCACACGTGGCACATCACGAAGAGCCGAACTACATCGGCGTGTTCTGGTGGTTGCTCGCGCTCACCATCCTCGAGATCGCGGTCATCTACATGCCGATCGCGCACATGGTGATCGCGATCCTCTTGATCGGCCTCGCCCTCACCAAGGCGGCCCTGGTGGCGCTCTACTACATGCACCTCAAGTTCGAGCGGCGGACCCTCTTGGTCATCGCGATGACGCCGCTCGTCCTCTGTGTGTTCCTGATCTTCATGTTGACGCCGGACCTCGGCGCGGTGCTCCGCCACTCGCCGAAGACCGAGGCGCCCGTGCACGGCGAGGGACACTAGCGCCGCGGTGTCGTCCGCTCGCGGCACGATGGCGGTGCCGATGGGAGATCCGAGCGGCGCCCGGCGTGGCGCGGCGGCACAACGCCTGGTCTGGGCGGCGCTCGTCGTGGCGCTCGCCGCCATCTCCGCCTTTGCCGCGTGGCAGCTCGTCTTCCGCGCCCCCGCCCTGCCCGTCTACGGCACCGTGCCGCGCTTCGACCTCGTCGAGCGCAGCGGCCGGCCGCTCTCGTCGGACGATCTCGCCGGCAAGGTCTGGATCGCGAGCTTCATCTTCACGCGTTGCGGCGGCATCTGTCCGGCGCTGACGACGAATCTCGGTGCGCTGCTCCGCCGCTACGGTGCGTCCGGCGGGGCGCCCATCACGGCCGTTTCCGTGAGCGTCGATCCGACCAACGACGATCCGGCAACGCTGCGCGCCTACGCCACCCGCTTCGGCGCCGACGCGTTGCCGTGGCTCTTCGTCACCGGCGACCAGCGCGCGGTCGAGACGCTGGTCCGGGACGGCTTCCGTCTCGCCATCGCGGCGCTCCCGCCCGGCGAGCGGGAGAAGTCATCCGAGCCGATCACGCACAGCGACCGTCTCGTCCTCGTCGATCGCCGCCAGCAGATCCGCGGCTACTACCACGGCAACGACGCCGACGGGCTGGCCCAGCTCGAACACGACCTCGCCCGCCTCACGCGCGCCGACGGCTGACGTCGAGGCCGCCCGACCCGGAACGCGCGCGGCCGTCCGCTCTTACGACGAGCTTCGGCGCGCGACCGCGGTCGCGCCGGCGAACGCGACGACGCAGAACGCGAGCGTCACGCCGAGCGAGAGCGCGAGCGGCGGAACCCGGCCGGCGAGGGCCGGCGCGTCGAGGTAGAGCGTCCGTCGCAACGCGGCCATGCCGTAGGTGAGCGGGTTGACGCGCATCAGCCAGCCGAGCCAGCCCGGCGCGCCGGCGGCCGGGAAGAACGCACCCGAGAGCAACCAGATCGGCATCAAGATCATGTTCATCACCGCGTGGAACCCCTGGGTCGACTCCATCCGCCAGGCGATCACCAGGCCGAGACTGGTGAGCGCGAAGGCGACGAGCGCGATCACGAGCGTCGACGCCAGGGCGGCGGGGAGCGAGAGCGGCACGCCGACCAGCGGCGCGAGCACGAGAAAGAGGACGCCTTGGAGCACGGCAAGCGTCGTCGCGCCGAGCGCCTGCGCCAGGACGAGACTCTGCCGCGACAGCGGTGCCACGAGGACGCTCTGGAGGAAGCCGGCCTTGCGGTCCTCGACCACGGAGATCGTCGCGAAGATCGCGGTGAAGAGCAGCACCAGGGCGATGATCCCCGGATAGAAGTACTGCAGCGCGCCGACGCCGTCGGGCGTGCCGGGCGCGTGGAACGAGGCGGTGAAGCCGCCGCCGAGGAGAACCCAGAAGAGGAGCGGCTGCGCGAAAGCGCCGATCACGCGGCTCCGCTGCCGGACGAAGCGCACGATCTCGCGCCACCAGAGCGCCACGACGGCCGCCGCGCCGCCGCCCGCGCGCGCCGTCGCCGATGCACGGCGCGCGTCGGCGGCAGCGTCCATGCCGTGGCGTTGCACCGCCGGCGCGCTCATGACGGCTCGTCCTCGCTCCAAAAGCGATGGCCGGTGAGATGCACGAACACGTCCTCGAGCGTCGGCTTGCCGAAGGTGACCGAGCGCACCTCGGTCGGGAACGCGTCGGCGAGATCGCGCGCGAACTCGTGCGCACGCGGCAACTCGATGCGGAGCTTGCCGTCGACCAGGACCGGCTCACAGCGGAAGCGCTGGCGGATGAGGCGCTGCAAACGCTCGGGATCGTCGGCCTGCACGACGATGACGTCGCCGCCGATCTGCGACTTCAGTCCGTCCGGCGTGCCGATGGCGACCAGTGCCCCGCGGTGGATGAAGCCGACCCGGTCGCAGCGCTCGGCCTCGTCCATGTCGTGGGTGGTGAGGACCACCGTGACGCCTTCGCTGTCGCGCAGGTGGACGAGGTACTGGAGGAAGTCGCGTCGCGTGCCGGGATCGAGGCCGGTGCTGGGCTCGTCGAGCAGCACCAGCTCGGGCGCGTGCAAGAGGCCCTTGGCGAGCTCGGCGCGGCGCGCGAGGCCGCCGGACAAGGTCTCGACCCGATCGCCGGCGCGTTCCGAGAGGCCGAGCCGGCGCAGCGCGAGAGCGATGCGCTCACGCAGCTCCGCCCCCCGGAGGCCATAGAGCACGCCGTGGATGCGGAGGTTCTCGGTGACGGTCAGCTTGCCGTCGAGGCCGGGATGCTGGAACACGACCCCGAGCCGGCTGCGGACGGCGAAGGGCGCGCGCCGGACGTCCTCGCCGAAGATGGTGACGGTGCCCGTCTGCGGCGGGACCAAGGTCGCGAGGACCTTGAAGAGCGTCGTCTTGCCGCCGCCGTTCGGGCCGAGCAGCCCGAACATCTCGCCGCGCTCGATCTCGAGATCGATGCCGTCGAGGGCCTTGCGCGTGCCGTACGCGTGCGAGAGCCCGCACACCACGACCGCCGGTGGCGTCGGCATGGGTGCGGGCCGCGCCGCGGTCATCGCGTCCCTCGCGGACCGAGAGGCTCGGGATTGAAGAGATACTCGAGGCTCAGCCACAGGCTCCGCGAGTAGCGGAAGAAGAACAGCGGGAACGCGATGCCCCAGATCCCCCACATGATGATCTGTGCGGTGAGGCTCAGATCGGTGTACGCATCCAGTATGAGAAACCCGGTGACCGCGACCACGACCGTCGCCGCGTAGTTCACGTAGATGGCGCCGACGTAGTAACCCTGCTCGCGCTCGAACAACAAGCCGCAGCCCACACAGCGTTCATGCATCGTGAACGGGCCTTGGAACAGCGGTGCGTCGCCGCAACGTGGGCAGCGGAGGCGTAGGCCGTGGCGCATGATGCGCGCTATCTCTCGGGGCTGCATGCACGAAGCGGCCGCCATCCTGCCACAGGGCACCCCACCCGGCTAGGAGGTGCGGTTCGCCATGAGCGATGGGAACGAAGGTGGGAGGCGGGATCGGCACGCGCCGCGCGCGTCGACGGTGGGCGAGGCGGTGCGGATCGTCTGCGCCGCGTCTCGGGGAGGCTTTTCGCGGCAGGATTTGCTTGACGCTCGCGATGGGCGCTGGCTACACTGCCGCGTGTTCCGGCGATTCGTCGTCGACCGCCCCATCGCGTCATGCGCCTCGATCCGTTCTCATCCGCCCCCGACATCGACAAGCTCGATCAGATCGTCCGTCTGAACGAGATGCTGCTCTCCTCCGAGGCGCCGACGCACGAGATCGCGATGCGCGTCTGTCAGTCGGCGGTACATGCGGTCGGCGTCGCGGATGCGCGCCTGGTGGCGCTACCGGGTGACGGCACGACCACGGTCGTCGCGCAGTACGGACGGGCGACGTTTCCGGAGCTTCCCGCCGACACGCTCGCGCGCGCGCTCGCAGCGGGCATGCCGGCGTTGCTCGAGGATACCGTCCCCGCCGTTCTCGACGTTCCGCTTCGTTGCGAGGGCGGCAGCATGCTGCTGCAGCTACTCGCCGGTGGCGCCGCCTTCACGCTCGAGCAGATCGAGATGGCCCGCTACGTCGGCTCGCTCGCCGTCGCCGCCTTCCGGCAACGCGGCGCGCGCAGCAAGCTCGCGCGCGCGGTCGAGGCGCGCTCGGAGGTGCTGATCGCGCTCGCGCACGACCTCCGCACACCCCTCAACGCCGTCATCGGCTACACCCAGCTTTTGATGGAGGACAGCTACGGGCCGTGCAACGAGGCGCAGCGCGACGTCCTCGGGACGATCGAGCGCCAAGCGCTCGATCTCCTCTCGATGCTGGGCGGGGCGCTCGACATGGCGCGCCTCGACGCCGAGAGCGAGCCGCCGAGGCAGGACGAGTTCTCGCTCGACGAGGTCTTGCGCGAGCTCTGCACTGGCGCGTCGGCGCGGCGGGCCCAGAACGGCGTGCGCCTCGCCTGGTCGGTCGATCCCGCCATGCCGCCGATCCGCAGCGACCGCTTCCGGGTGCGACAGATCCTACAGAACCTGGTCGAGAACGCGCTCCGCTTCACTGATCACGGCGACGTCTCGGTCGACGCGCTGCCGCACCAAGGCGGCGTGCGCCTGATCGTCTCCGACACCGGTACCGGCATCGAGCGCGCGCAGCTCCCCTATCTCTTCGAGCCGTTCCGGGCGGGCGGCAGCGAGCGCAGTGGCACCGGCTGCGGGCTCTATCTCGTGAAGCGCTTCAGCGAGAGCCTGGGCGGCCGCGTCGCCGTCGACAGCACCCCGGGCATCGGCACGCGCTTCACGGTCGACCTACCGCAAGGCGGCGCCGCGACCCTCTGATCCGCGCGGCGCGACCACACGGCGCGACCGTCACACCAACGACCGAGTTCATGACCGGCCTGCGCCGGTGCGCGAGCATCGCTCTGCCGGCCCCAAAACGCAAAAGCGCCGCCCGACGCGGATGGTCGGGCGGCGCTCCTGGTCTTGCTCGCGGTTCCGAACGGCTGTGACGCTACGGCGTCACGTGCAGCGTCGCGTTGCCTCCCGACGTCGACGAGCTGATGCCCGTCGCGGGGTCCGTCGCGGAGATCGTCGCGTCGCCGGGGCCGACGGCGTTCACCAGGCTCTTGTTGCCGGCCGTGTTGGTGGCGACGGCGATGTTGGTGTCGCTCGAGCTGTACGTCAGCTGTTGGGTCAGGTTCGCCGTCGTGCCGCCGGCGTAGTGTCCGGTCGCGGCATAGGTCTCGGCGCCGTTCACCGCTTTGATCGACGACGAGGGTGCGAGTGTGATGCTCTGCAAGGCGCCGCGCACCGTGAGGGTTGCGTTCTCGCCGGGGCCGGTGGTGACGCCGGTCGCGGTATCGGTGGCGTTGATCGTGGTGGTGCCGGCCGCGACCGCGTCGATACGCGAACGGTCGCCGACGTCGTTCGGTGCCGTTGCCACCGCGGGAGTGGTCGAGGTGTAGGTCACCTGCTGGGTGATGTTCTGCGTCGTCCCGCCGGCGTAGTGGCCGGTCGCGGTGAAGCGCTGCGACTCGCCGGGGTTCTTCGTCGCCGTCGAGGGTGCGAGCGTGATGCTCTGGAGCGCGCCCATGACGTTGAAAGTCGCGTCGCTGTTCGACGCGGTCGAGGTGAGGCCGGTCGCGGGGTCGGTCGCCTTGATCGTGACACTGCCGGGCGCGACGCCGGTGGCGCGGCCGCGGGTGCCGTCGGTATTGCTGATCGTCGCCACCGCCGTGTCGCTCGATGACCACGTCACCAGCTGCGTGTAGTTCTGCATCGCGCTGTTGATGTACTCGGCGGTAGCGGTGAAGTTGCCGGTGCCGCCGACGATGACGGTGCGGCTCGCCGGGCTCACGTGCAGGGCGATTGGCGTGCCGACCGGCGTGGGCGTCGGTGCGGTCGAGGTGACCGTCGGTGTCGGGGTCGCGCTCAAGGTCGGTGACGCGGTCTTGGTCGGCGTGGGGGTCGTGGTTCGCGTGGGGGTCGGCGTCGCGGGCACGATCGTCGCCTCGCTGAGCGAGGGCACGCAGAGGTCCTCGAGCTTGGTGAGGCTCAGCACCTCGTTGCCGAACTGGTTGCGGGTCGACACCGCGGTCTTCACGAACTCCGGCTGGCGGACCTCGGTGCGCGCGAGCTTCGCCTGGTAGCACACCAGATGACCGTCGTGCGTCGGCGCCGTCGGGTCCTCGCCGTTCTTGTCGGCGGGATTGCAGACGCGTGTCGGCCGGCGCACGTCGATGACGCGCGTGCCGAACTGATCCTGGACGGTGACTTGGCGGCGCGTGAAGGTCGGGAACGGCGGGCTGCCGACGGGCGCGACGGGGACCTTGGCGCGATAGCACTTGAAGTGGTCGACCGTGTTGGCACCGAGCACCGGCGCGCCGCCGGTGCCGGTCGCCTGCGACGACGGCACCAGCAGGCGATCCTCTTTCCCGATCCGCAGCACCAGCTCGCCGAACTGGTTGGTGACGTGGGTGAGGGCGCCGGTATACGGCTTCGGCTGCGGCGGGCGCGCGCGCGTCGCCACTGCCTGGTAGCCCTCGAGGCGCGTGACGGGATCGTTCACGCCCTCGCCGTTCTTGTCGGCGGGATTGCAGACGCTTATGGGCTTCTGGAGATCCAGCTTGTGCAGGTCCTCGGCCTGCGCAGTGCTGAACTCGTCGACGACCACGTCGCCGGTACGGGAAACGAAGCTCGGGAACGGCGGATTCGCCTTGATAGGCTTGGCTCGGTAGCAGAGGAAGTGATCTCCCGGAATCGGCTGCGCGCCTCCGACCGTGGCGAGGAAGGCGGATGCGAGCACGACGATTGCGGCGACATGGTTCTTCATTTCAGACCTCCGGTGGAACAGGTTTAAGCTCACCTGGGACTCGTCCGTGGGTCCCGTGATGTGCGTCTCGGCTCTCCGGCGCCTCGCAGCGCCATTCGGTTGATGAGTCTCGCCCCGGCCTCCGCGTTCACGGCGTCACGGTCGGCGTGGGTGTGGGAGTCTTCGTCGCCGACGGCGTGCGGACCGTGAGCGTCGCGTCGCCGGCGATCTGCGTCGACGGATCGGTCGCGAAGACGGTGACGGTGCCGGACGCGACGGTGTCGATCCGGCTCTTGTCGCCCGCGTCGTTCGGCGCGACGGCGATCGTCGAGTTGCTGGTGCTGTAGGTGCATTGCTGGGTGATGTTTTTGGTGGCGCCGCCCACGTAGTGGCCGGTCGCGGTGAAGCGTGCGAACTCTCCCACGACCTTGGTTACGGTGGGGGGCGTCACGCTGATGCTCGCGAGCGCGCCGAGGACGTTCACCGTGCCGTTCGAGCTCGATGTCGCCGAGCTCACGCCGCTCACCGGGTCGACGGCGGTGATCGTGGTGGTGCCGGGGCTGACCGCGGTCACCGTGCCTTTGGCGCCCGCAGTGTTGTTGATCGTTGCGACACTGGTGCTGGTGGACGACCAGTTCACCTTCTGGGTGTAGTTCTGCGTCGTGGCGTTGCTGAGATCGGCGGTGGCGGTGAAGTTGTCGATCACTCCGATGTCGAGGTTCATGATCGGCGGGCTGATGTGAAGCGCGGTCACGAACGGCGTCGTCGAGGTCGGCGTCGGCGTCGGTGAGCGGGTCGGCGTCGGCGTCCGCGTCACCGTCAGCGTGCCCGTCGCGACGGCGGTTAGGGTCGCCGCTGGCGTGGCCGTCGCGGTCCCCGCGGGGGTCGCGGTGCGCGTGGCGGTGGCGCCCGGTGTCGACGTCCTCGTCGGCGTGGCGCCGGTCGGCGTGCTCGTCGGCGCGGGTGTGAACGTCCTGGTTGGCGTCGCGCTGCGGGTCGGCGTCGGCGACTGAGTTCTCGTCGGGGTCGCGCTGCGGGTTGGCGTCGGCGACTGAGTTCTCGTCGGAGTGGCGCTGCGCGTCGGCGTCGGGCTGCGTGTCGCCGTCGGCGTCGCGGTTCGGGTCGGCGTCGGGCTCCGCGTCGACGTTGGCGTCGCCGTCTTCGTCGACGTCGCCGTCGGCGCTACGGTGATGGTCCCGGTCGCGGTCGCGATGCCGGTTGGCGTCGCGGTCGCGGTACGCGCGACCGTCGCGGTGGAAGTCGCGACGGTGGTGATCGTGGCTGCCGGCGTCGCGGTGCTGGTCACGACCGCCGTTGCCGTCGCGGTCGCGACTGCCGGGGTCGCCGTCACCGTCGGCGTCGCCGTCTCGCCGGGTGTGGCGGTTCCCGTGTCCGTCGCCGTGGGCACAGGCTCGGTCGCGACGAAGCTCGGCGTCGGGGTCGCCGTTTCGCTTGCGGTCGCGGTTCCGACGGGCGTCGCCGTGTCGGAAACTTCCGGCGTGCTGGTCGGTGACTCGGTCGAGACCTCGGTCGGCGTTGCCACCGGCGTGTTGGTCACCGTCGGCGTCTCGCTCATCGTCGGACTCGGCGTCGCCGTCTCGGTGGGCGTCGGCGTCTCGCTCGGCGTCGCCGTCGTGCTGGGCGTCGCCGTGGCACTGGGCGTCGCCGTGGTGCTCGGCGTCGGCGTCCCGCTCGGCGTGGCGGTGCGACTCGGCGTCGGCGTGCCGCTCGGCGTCGCGGGAGGAGTCGGGCTCGCCGTCATCACGGCGAGCGGCGTGACGGTCGCGGAGATCGGATCTTTCAGCGACGGCACACAGAGCTCTTGGACCGCGGACAGGCGCAGCACCTCGTCGCCGAACTGATTGGCGGCGGAGATCGCGGCCGGCGCGAAGCGCGGTTGCGCCGGCGACGTCCGCGCGAGCTTCACCTGGTAGCAGACCAGGTGACCCTGGTGCGTCGGAGCATTCGGTGCCTCGCCGTTCTTGTCGGCGGGATTGCAGAGTCGCGTCGGTTTCCGCACGTGGAAGACGCGGCTACCGAACGCGTCCGCGACCGTCACGTCGCGCGGCGTGAAGACCGGAAACGGCGCCGACCCGCGCGGTGCTTTCGCGACGGTCGCCTTGTAGCACTTGAAATGATCGATGTTGGTGCTCACGAGCGGTGACACGCCGCCGGTGCCGACCGCCTGCGCCGAAGGCACCAGCAGGCTGTCCTCGGCGCGGACGCGCAGCTGGAGCGTCCCGAACTGGTTGGCGACCTCGTGCACGCTCTGGATGAACCGCGCTTGGCTGGGCGTCGTCTTCGTCAGCTTTGTCTTGTAGGCGGCGAGGTGGGTCGCGTCGTCGACGATGCCCTCGCCGTTCTTGTCGGCGGGCTCGCAGAATGCCTGATCGCGCGGAAGGTCGAGCACGCGTGCACCGAACTGATCGACGACTACGTCGCCGCTCCGAGGGAGAAAGGTCGGGAAGGGCGGTACACCGCGAGGCGCCTTCGCGGGGCGCGAACGGTAGCAGAGATAGTGATCAGGCGTGAGCGGCTGTGCGTGCACGATGGTGCTCGACGCCACGAGTGTCGCTGCGGCGAGCACGGTCAGGAGCTTCATCGGGTCGAGTTCGTTCCTTCTGGGCAAGTCGCGGGGTCGCGGTAGTCGGAGTTGCGGAGCTCCAGAAGCGAGCAGGTGATTCGCGTGCTCGCGGTAACCGTTCCGGTGCGAGTGACGGGACGACGCGGTGTGCCCATGCGCGTCTGATCGATTTCAGCCGCGCGGGCGTGCGCGTTCAGGATGTTCATGACGGTTCGCATGGAAGGTTGCAGGCGAGATTACTGATCAACTTAGCTCCGCCTCCCCGGCGCTCGCAATGCGCAATCGGCCGGGCGCAGCGAAAATCGGTCAGCGCCTGCTGTACTCTGTGGCAAGTGCGTCGTCACCGAGGAGCGGCTCCGCACCGGACACCGGCTCGCGCGCCGCGAGGCCGTCGCGTAGATCTCCGACGTGCTCGTGAAGACCGGACGCCGTGCCGTCGTCTCTGACGTTCGCGTCCTCAGGCGCCAGCGCGGAGCCGTTGTTGGTCGCGATGCCGCGTGCGGGCGCCGGATAGACCTCCACGTCGATACGTCCGCGCGCACCGGCGAGCGCCCGCCGACCGCCGTCCAGAAACGCGTTCCGGATCTTGTAGGCGGTGGTGTGGCTCACCTGGTAGTGCAGACAGATCTCCTCGAACGAGCGTTCACGCTTGACGAGCTCGAGCGCGAGCGCGAAGCGCTCTTCCGGCGTGAGCTTTTCGCGTTTTCTCATACGATCCGACTCCTTTGCGTGCGTCCTGGGTGTGGTGCGCACAGTAGAACGGTCTGCGATGCGCCGCCGGGTATGTGACCCGGCGCCGCGGTGAATGGCGATCTCAGGTGAGCGGCGGCGTGCGGTGGACGCGCGCGTCCGGCACGGCGATCGGCCGCGCGACGATCTCCTCGAACTCGACCGGGCGCGCCGGCCGCGGGCGGCGACGCGGCATGCTGAAACGCGCGATGTGCCAGAGTGCCGCGATCCCGTCGCGCCACGTGACCTTCTTCCCCTCGTCGTAATCGCGGCCGCTATACGAGATCGACTGCTCGTAGATCCGGCAGCGCAGCCGCGCGACCTTGGCGGTGATCTCGGGCTCGAAGCCGAAGCGGTCGGACTCGATCTCGAGCTGGCGCAGCACCTCGATGCGGAAAAGCTTGTAGCCGGTCTCCATGTCGGTGAGGTTGAGGTTGGTGAGCGCGTTCGAGAGCAGCGTCAGCAAACGATTGCCGACGTAGTGCCAGAAGTTGAGCACCCGATGCGGTCCGCCGAGAAAGCGCGAGCCGTAGACGACGTCCGCCTCGCCCTCCTCGATCGGCTTCAGAAGCTTCGGGATGTCGCGCGGGTGGTACTCCAGATCGCCGTCCTGAATGACGACCACGTCGCCGCGCGCGTGCGCGATGCCGGTGCGCACGGCCGCGCCCTTGCCGAGGTTCTGCCGGTGGAAGAACACCCGCACCTCGCCGCCCGCCGCGCCGCGCAGGATGTCGCGCGTGCCGTCGAGCGAGCCGTCGTCGACGACGATGATCTCCTTCGCGTTCGGCAAGGCGCGTACACGATCGAGCACCACCGCGATCGTCGCCGCTTCGTTGTAGACCGGCACCACGATCGAGAGCTTCATCGCCCCTCCTCCTCCGCCTGCCGTCAGCGCAAGGTGCCGCGCCGGAGCTCGTCGGCGGTGGCCGCGCGCACCGCCAGCACCTTGGCCTGGAGCCGAAGCCCCTGGCCGGCGGCGCGATTGTTGAAGTCGGCGACGACCTCGTCGCCTTCGATGGCGACGAGCTGGAAGAAGAGCTTCTTACCGTCCGGTGAGCGCAGCGTGTAGCGCTCGCCGGGCACGAGGCTGAGATCGGGCGGCAGCTGCGCGCGCGGCATGCGACGGATCAGCGTCTCGCGCCGCTCGCCATAGCTCTCCTCCGGCGGCAGGCGGACGTCCGACTCCATGCCGGCCTCGAGCCCCTCGACGGCGCGCTCGAGCGCCGGGAAGACTTGCTCGTTGCCGTGCAGGTAGCTGATCGGCCCGCAGTGATCCGTCGAGTCGACGACCGAGCCGTCATCGAGACGGGCGCTGTACTCGAGCGTGACGACGGTGTCTTTGGCGACGCGCATCGGTCGTCAGCTCATCGCCGCGAGGCCGCTCGGCGCGGCCGCGACGGTGGAACGTCCGAGGAGGTCCACGAGCGCATCGGCATTTCCACCGGATCCCCCTTTGGTGACGAGGGTCACCCCCGCGGCAATGCCGCTGGTGATGGTGCTGACGGCGACCAGCGGCACGAAGCGCCCGCGCACGTCCAAGCGAGTCGCGCCGAGACGGCGAAGGACGGCAAAGCTCGTCTCGCCGCCGACGATCGCGAGCGTCCGTGGCGGCGCGGCGTTCACGATCGCGTACGTCGCGTCCGCGAGCGCGGCCTCGGTCGCTCGCAGCGCCTCGGCGCCCGGCGTCGCGGGCGCGCGCGGCGCCGCGAGCACCACGGTTCGGCCGCTCGCGAAAGCGCGGGTGGCGTCGCGCACGAGGGTCGGGGTGCCGGCCATGGGCAGCACGAGCGCGCCGCCCGCGACGAGCGCGTCGATCTGCGCCCGCGCCGTGCTGTGCAGGCTGCCGCAGACGACCAGCGCAGGTGGCGGCGTCTCGCCGACCGCGTGGTCGCGATCCGCGCCGCTCGGACGGTACGCGCGCTCCGACTCGCCCGCGCCCGGCGGCGCGCCGCCAGCGACGCTCGCGGCCAGCGCCGAGGCGGCCGCGATCGAGCCCGCGATGCAGAGCGGCCGCGGCAGCGCCAGGAGCGCCGCGGTCACGACCGCGATGTCGACGTCGCTCTCGGCGTCGATGACGACGTAGCGCGCGCCCGTCGCGATGCGCGCGCGCAGCGCCGACGTCAGGGCGCGGCCACGCACCTCGTCGAGGCCGACGACGGTCGTGAGGCGCGTGCTCTCGCGCGCGATCACCGCGGCGATCGCCGACTCGGCACCGGCGCCTTCGGGGTCGGACGCGAACTCGGTCGTCGCGAGCAGCCGGCCGCCGAACCACTGGCGCCCGTCGCGCGTGACCCGCCCCGCGGCGGGGATGGCGGCGATCACGAAGGCGGCGCGCGCCGCGAGCGTGTCGAGCGTGGCATCGAGCTCCGCGCCGAGGTGGCCGCGCAGCGCCGTGTCGATCTTTTTCATCACGATCGGCGCCGGCGCGGTCGCGAGCGCGCGGCGCACACGCTCGGCCGCCACGGTCGCAGCGACGCCGCGCGATTGGGTGTTCCGTACGGCCAGCGTGTCCGTCGCGGCGCCGGCGTCGTCGGGGTCGACGAGGACGCGCACCGGCATCGCGGCGCTCGCGAACGACGACGCGACGTCGCAGGCGCCGGTCAGATCGTCGGCGATGACGGCGAGCTCCGTCACTGCATCAACACCGCGCGGGCGGGCGCACCGTCGACGTGCTGGAGGTTCAGGGGAAGGCACGCGAGCGTGTAGCGCCCGGCGGCGACGGCGCTCAGGTCGAGGCCCTCGATGATGAGGACGCCGCGTCCGAGCAGGATCTTGTGGACCGGGAAGCTCGGGCTGCCGAACTCTTCGATCGAGAGATAGTCGAGGCCGATCGTCTTCACCTCGCGTTCGACGAGCAACTCGGCGGCGTCGGTCGTCAGATAGGTGAAGCCCTTCTGAAAGCCAGGCTGCGCCCACAGCGCCGAGTTGTCGGTCTTGAAGAGGAGGATCTCGCCCCGCTCGATGCCGTGCGGCTCGAGCACGGCGCGATCGATCGCGCGCACGCCGCGCACGTCGAGGACGCGGGCCTCGCCGACCATGCGATCGAGGCTGATCTGCTCGAGGGTCGGTGCGCCGTCGATGAAGTGCGCTGGGGCGTCGACGTGTGTTCCGGTGTGGGCGCCGAGCGCGAGCGCGGTGAGGTTCGCGGCGTCGCCCTTCGCGATCGCCCGCACCCGCGTCACCTCGATCTGCGGATCGCCCGGGTAGACGTGCATGCCGGGTTGGAGCGGTACCGAGATGTCCCAGATCCGCCGTTGCTGGGTACCGGTCGCGAGCGACAGCTGGTGCGCGACGCGGGCGGTGTCCTCGGCGAGATCGGCGACGTCGATGGTCTCGCGCAAGGTCGCGCCGATCGCGAGCACGCCGTGGCGCTCGAGCAGGAAGAGCTTCGCGTCCGGTGACGCCAGCACCGCGTCGCGCACCAGGTTGGCGAGGCGTTGCGAGCCCGACGGCGCCTCCGCTACGACGGGCGTCCGCCCGAGGCGCACCTCGGCGGTGATCGTCACCAGCGGGATCTGCTGGTTTCGCACCGCGAAGACGATGCAGTACGGCGGATGGAGATGCGAGATCGCCTGCACGTCGGGACGCGCCTGGTAGACGGCGGTGTGGAGGAAGACCTCCTTCGACGGCACCCAGTGATCGAGGCCCGCGATCTTCTCGCCCGCCAGGTCGACGGTGATGAAGTCCTCGGGCGCGCACTCGCGCAGCGACACCGCGCTCGGCGTGATCAGGACCCGGTCGGTGCCGGGGATGCGGGCGCTCAGGTTGCCGCCGGTGCCGGTCGCGAGGCGCTGGTGGTACGCCACGCGGCAGTAGTGCGAGAGCTCCTCGCGAAGCTGCTCCTCGGTGCGGGTACCGCTCATCAGGCTGCTCCCGCCGCCGGCCGCGCGCCGCCGGCCGCGCGCCGGCGCAGGCCGAGCTCAGCCGCGATCCGGATCGCCTTGAGCAGGTTCCGGTGATCGGCCTTGCCGGTGCCGGCGATGTCGAAAGCGGTGCCGTGGCCGGTCGAGGTGCGGATGAACGGCAGCCCGACGAGCAGCGTTACGACGTCACCGAAGCCGAGCAGCTTCACCGCGCCGAGGCCCTGGTCGTGATAGAGCGCGATCGTCAGGTCGTACATGCCCTGCCTGGTCTTGTGGAAGACCGTGTCCGCGGGCACCGGGCCGATCGCGTTCACGCCTTCGCTCCGTGCTCGCGCGATCGCCGGCTCGATCTCGTCGATCTCCTCGCGTCCGAAGAGACCGCCCTCGCCGGCGTGCGGGTTCAGCGCCGACACCGCCACGCGCGGCGCCGCGATCCCCTGCTCCAGGAGCGCCTCGTGCGCCAGCATGATCTTCTCGTAGACGCGCGCCTGCGTGATCTTGTCGCACGCCTCCCGCAGCGACATGTGATTGGTGAGGAGCAAGAGCCGCATCTCGCCGAGCAGCAGCACCATCGCGTAACGCGTGACCCCCGCCATCTCGGCGAAGATCTCCGTCGCGCCCTCGTAGTGGTGTCCGGCGGCGCGCATCGCTTCCTTGTTGAGCGGCGCCGAGACGATCCCGTCGATCGTTTCGGCGAGCGCCAGGCGCGCGGCCTCACGCGTGTAGTGGACGGCGGCGTCGCCGAGCGCGGGCGCGACGACGCCGATCTGGAACGCGCGCGGGTCGACGTTGCCGTAGTCGATGATGGGGACCGCGCCTCCCGCCCGGATCTCCGCCGGCGACGACACGGTCTGCCAGTCGAGCGTCACGCCGGCGCGGGCGGCCGCATCGACGACGACGCGCCGGTCACCCAGCACGAGCGGCTGACACCACTCGCGCAACACGGGCTCCGCGAGGGACTTGACGAGGATCTCGGGGCTGATCCCGGCGGCGTCGCCCATCGTGATCGCAATGATCGGTTTACGCATTCTCGGTCCTCCAGGTGCTCGTGGCGGGTTTCATCGTGGCATGCTGGCGCGTGCGGCGCGCGAGCACGCCGCGGTAGATCAGCTCGACTTGGTCGATCATTCGTTCCCAGCCGTACTCGTCCTCGACGGTGCGGCGCGCGGCGGCGCCGAGCGCGGCGCGGAGCGGCGGATCACCGAGCAGGCGGACGATGGCATTGGCGTAGGCCGCGGCGCTGGCGTCACCGACCACCCAGCCGTTCCGGCCGTGCTCGATCGCCTTGGCGGAGCCGGCCGACACGACGGTCGCCTTGCCGGCGGCCATGTAGTTGAGGAGCTTCATCGGAAATCCCGACCACTCCCGGCGCGGACAGAGTGCCAAGTCGGCGATCTGTAGCAGATCACGCACCACCGCGAAGCGATCGGCCGCGATCAAGCGTATGCCGGCCGGCAACCTGCGCAGCGCGGCGGGTAGCTCGCGTGGCGTCGCGTGCGTCGCCAGGACCAGCTGCGCGTCGGTGGTGGCGGCGCGGACCGGCCCGATACTCGCCAGCAGCAGCTCGAGATTCTGATAGGCGTCGAGGTTGCCGGTGTAGAGCAGCACCGGAGCGTCGCTGAGACCGAACCGCGCGCGGATCGCGGCGAGCTCGGCCGGCGTCCGGGTCGGGAACTCGGCGGGCGATCCGCCCGGTGCCACCATCTCGATCGCGTCCTCGTCGACGCCGTGGGCACGCAGGAAGCCGACGAGCTCCTGGCAGATGGCGATGCAGTGGTCGGCGCGCCGCGGGACCTCGCGATCGGCGACGCGGCCGAGCGCGCGCGCCCAACGACGCGCGAGCGGGCGGCGGAAGTAGGTCGGCAGCTCCTCCGCGAGCGCATTGTGGCTGTGGTAGATCACCGGCACCCGCCGGCGCGCCGCCAGCAACGAGACCACTGCCGCCTCGTAGTTGTGCGCGTGGATCAGCTCGATGCGCTCGCGACGGAGCACGCGGCGCAAGGTCGCGAGTAGGACGAGGTCGAGGAGGACCTTCGCCGGACGCGGTCCCGAGCCGCGCGCATGACACCCCGGGATCCGCGGGATGCGGACCACCCGTACGCCGGCCGGCGCTTCGGCGAGACCGTCGGCATAGGTGACGACCACGACCTCGTGCCCGCGTCGCAACAAACCCTGCGCGAGGTTCCGGATCAGGAGCTGCGACCCTTGCAGCGCCGGAAACGGACAGGCGGCGACGATCGCGACCCGGTAGCGCGGCGCCTCGGACGTCGGCGCGCTCACGGCGCGTCGCCGAGGTAGCCGAGGCCGGCGAGTCGCCGCCACACCTCGCCGTCGGCGCTCGGTGCGGCAGGCGGGACACTCCAGTCGCCGAGCGCTGCCGCGACGTCCGGCACGCCGGCGACACCGGGCAGCAGTGTGCCGTCCATCCACGCACCGATCGGCAGGCCGGCGAGGTGCATCACCGTCGGTGCGACGTCGACGATGTCGGCGTCCTGCCATGGTCCCGGTGTGATCCCGGCGCCGGCGAGAACCCACACACCCTCGGGACGATGGCTGCCGTTCATGCCGCCGCCCTTGCCGCCGACGAACTCGTCGCGTCGGAGTCGGCGCACGCTCGCGCGCACATCCGGAGTCGTCGGGAGGCAGACCTGCGAGTAGCCATCCTCGAGCGCGAGCTCGAGGAGGAGGTCCGGCGCTTCGTCCGTTGCCGGGCCGTCGTAGACCCGGTCGCGTCGGTGCACCGCTGCGACGATGCGCGCGCCGCTCGTCGGATGCCGCCACGCCAGCAGCTGCTCGGAGAGCGCGGCGACGCTGTCGTCGTACGCGGCCCCCGGGTCGATCGTGCCGAGTGGGTCGCGACCGTGGACGTTCAGCCAGATGCTGGGCGCGTAGTTGAGCTCCTCCGAGAACGCGCGCGTGCGTCGCATGTCGATCGCGCCGAGGCGCGACCTGCCTTCGAGTCGGCGCGCCAGACCGCGCCCAGCGTAGCGCACCAGACGCTCTTGCAACCCGCGCGGCAACGCGCGGAGCGCGAGGCGGCGGAGCGCGCGCGCCGCGCCGGCGGGAAGCGCGCGTGCGCCTTGGCGGAACGCGAGCCAGCCGTGATCGGCGAGCCAGCGGTTCACGTGCAGCACGCTGGTGCCGGCGCCGCCGAAGCCGTGATCCGACGCGACCAGCACGGTCGCCGACGGCGGCAGCGCGGCGAGCACGGTCGCGAGTGCGCCATCGAGCCGTCGATAGACGTCGCGAAGCGCGCCGCCGAGACGCTCGGCGGCGACGGGATCGAAGCGCGGCGAGCGCTCGTCGGCGAACATCCAGAAATGATGGCTCGCCGTATCGGCCTCGCCGAAGAGCACCATGAAGCAGTCCCAGGCCTCGCGCCGGAGCACCCAGGTCGCGAGGTCACGTTTGCGGTCCACGGCGGCGAGAATCTTCGCGAGCGCGTCGTCGTGCCAGCCGGGTCCAATGGTGAGCTCCTGGAAATCGGTCACGGTGTACGGTCCGACCGCCGCGACCATCTCGTCGTGGAACCCCGGCGGATGAACGAACGAGGCGTCGATCCCGGTCGTGACCGGACTGTCGAAGCCGCCGACGAGGACACCGTTCACCGGCTCGGGCGGATACGTCGTCGGCACGCCGAGCACCGCGACCCGCCGTCCCGCGTCGGAGAGCAGCCGCCAGATCGTCGGCAGGCGGCGGTCGCGGCTGGTGACGAACGCGATTTCGTAGGTGCCGGGGATCCGCCGGGTGAAATCGAAGACACCGTGCTTCCCGGGGTTGGCTCCGGTCATGAACGACGACCAGGCGGGAAACGTCACCGGCGGTAGCGTCGAGCGCAGCACCCCTGCCCTGCCCGCATCGACGAGCGCGCTCAGCGCCGGCATGTCGCCGGCTTTCATGTAGCGTCCGGCGAGCTCCCAGGTCGCGCCGTCGAGCCCGATGATCGCGATCACGAGACTGGAATCAGTGCACGTAGCCGAGGGCGCGCAGCCGCTCTTCGGTGGCGTTGTCGATCGCGGTCTCGCTACCGCGAACCTTGACGGCTTCGGCGCGCGAGCGTACCGCGTTCATCTGCGCCGCGAGCGTCGCGACCTGGTCCTGCCGACTGGCGGCGAGATCGTTCATTTCCTTGGGGTCGCGCGCGATCTCGAAGAGCTGGCGCGGCGGCAGGCCGCGCGGGTTGCCGGGATTCGCCTGGATGAGCTTCCATTCCTCGCCCCGGTACGCTTGCAGGATGTTGCCCTCGAGGTCCGACTCGGAGAAGGCATGGTCGCGCGGTCCCGCCGCGCCCGACTCGAGCGCAAGCGCCTTGCCGACCATCGTGTCGGGGGCCTGCACGCCGACGATACCGAGAATCGTCGGCGCGATGTCGACGCTCGAGACGATCGCTTCGTTCACCTGGCGGGCCTTGCCGCCGGGCGGCGGCTTGACGATGAGCGGCACGCCGATCTGCTCGTCGTAGAGCGTGGTGCCGTGCCACCACCCGCCGTGCTCGTGGAATTCCTCGCCATGATCGGCGGTGAGGACGATTGCTGCCTTGTCGTAGAGGCCGCGCGCCTTCAGGCCTGCGAAGAGCCGCGCCAGCTCGCCGTCGAGATAGGTGATCTCGCCGTCGTAGGCGGTGCGCAGCTTGTCGGCCATCGCGCCGTCGGGATTCGGGTTCTCGACCCGCGCGTACGCCTGGCCGTTGAATGGGTGGATGAAATACGGATCGTGCGGATCCATGTAGTGCAGGAACATGAAGAACGGCTTGTCACCGTTGCGCTCGATCCAGTCGAGCCCGCGCGACGTCACGACCTCGGCGGGCTGGTAGTAGTTCTCGACGCGCTTGGCGCCCGCGATGTAGCGCTCGCGGATGACGCGCAGCTGATTGTAGATCGTGAGCTGCGCGGCCGCCTCCGTTGCGCCGAAGAAGAACTCCGGCTCGAGAAAGACGTACTCGTCGAAGCCCTGCTGGAAGCCGAAGAGAGGTGCGACATTGATGTTGTTGGCGAAGCCGATGGTGCGGTAGCCCGAGGCCTGCATCACCTCCGGCAAGGTGACGACGTCGGTCGGGAGCACGTCCGACTTGTGCACGGCCCGGTGCGACGAGGGATAGAGCGAGGTCAGGATGGTCGCGACCGACGGGCGGGTCCACGACGCCTGTGAGAACGTGTGCGCGAAGCGCGTGCCGTCCGCCGCGAGGCCGTCGATCGCGGGCGTCTTGTTGGCCGTGTACCCGTACGACGACAGATGATCCGCACGGAGGGTGTCGATCATGATCAGAATCACGCTCGGCCCCTCGACCACGACCTCCGAGGTGCGGTAGCGCTTGTGGTGCGGCGTGCCGGCGCCGATGCGGATCGCCGCGCCGGTGGCGACGAGGCCGAGCACGAGACCGCCGACGATCACCAGCGGCGAGGTCGCGAGGGCCTGGCGGCGGGCCAGCATGCGCAGCGCCACGAACGCGAGCGCGAAGAGCACGATCGCGCCGACGAGCGAAGCGAGCTGGAACATCATCGGCGAGATCGGCGCGCCGTCGAAGGTCTCGTTGAAGACGTCGCGGAAGACGCGAAAGCGGCCGATGATCGTCACCAACGCGGCAAGGACGATGCCGCCGCTCGCGGCGAAGGCGACGGCGCCGTGTATCGGCCGTGACGTGATGCGGCCCAGTACCGCGAACGCGATCGCGAGCGCGATGCCGGCGGCGACGCCGGCACAGCCGTAGAAGAGCAACGTGAAGAAGAACAGGCCGGGATCGAGGCCGATGTGGCGCTCGACCGCGACGAGCGAAGCCTCACCGACGCCGGCGATGACGGCCGCGATCGTGGCGCCGGCGATCGCGCCCGCGAATGGCGACGACGCGTCCCGGCTCATCGGCGCTCGCACGGGGTACGCGCCGGTAAATGATCGGGGGTCAGTGCCGTCAATCTGGGAACTCCCGGGTCAGGTCCTCCGGCGTGTGAGTGGCGCGAATGCCTTTCGGTGACAGCTTGAACACGTCGGCGGCTTTCCAATGCAGGTAGCGGTTCTGCTCGAGAAACTGCACCTGCGGCGCCAGCTCCTCGTAGCTGCGCTGCAGCCGCTCGGTGAGGTGCTGGCGGGTGTGCAGGAACGGTACTTCCTTGTTCTCGTCGTACGCGCGGCGGAATTCGTTCAAGAGCTGGCGCCTGATTTCATTGTCGGAACTCATCGCAAGTCGACTCCTTCGACGTCTCGGACGTGACGGCAACGTTCGGCGGGCTACGGAGCGTGGCGGGCCGGAACGGCCGGGCGGCGGACACTGGGCCCGTCGAGTTACAGCATTGGAGGATAGGGGAGGAAGGAAGAAGCGGCGGAGGAGGAAGAGCGGTGGGGGGGGGGCCCCCCGCCCCCCCCCCCCCCCCCCCACCGGCACCAACACCGGCCAGGGGGGGGGGGCGGCGCCGCCCCCCCGCCCCCCCCCCCCCGGGCCCGGGGGCCCGCCCGGCCCCCCCCGCCCCGCCCCCCCCCCCCCCGCCCCG
>JBGPIT010000045.1:0-20776 GCA_041485125.1 Binatia bacterium
AGCTCGATCCCGCGCAGCAAGAGAAGCTGCGCGAGCTGCGCGGCCACGGTGATGGCCACGGGAGTGACGATCCATGAAGCGATTCCTTGCAGTAGTGACGTTCGCGCTGATGGCGCTCACGGCAAACACCAGTCACGCTTTCCCCGCCCACGGCGGCGGCGGGTCGCACGGTGGCGGTGGCGGCGGATGGCGTGGAGGGGGCGGATCGCACGGTGCTGGCGGGTGGCATGACGGCGGCGGATGGCATGGCGGCGGATGGCACGGCGGTCGCAGCGGCATCATCATCGGTGTCGATCCGTGGTGGGGAGTACCGCCGTATTGGTACTACCCGGAGCCGATCTACCCCTACTCGCCACCCGTCGTCGTCCAGCCGGAGCCTCCTGTCTACACGCAGCGAGACCAACCCCAGGCGGACACCTACTGGTACTACTGTCAGAGCTCCGGCGAGTACTACCCGGAGGTCGACCACTGCCCGGAACCGTGGATCAAGGTTCCGCCGCACCCCTAGCGAGGCATGCACATGCGAGCGTCAATGATTTGCGTCACCGCGGCGGGGCTCCTCCTCGCCGGCTGCGTGCACGTTCCGACCGGCCCGAACGTCATGGCGCTTCCCGGCAGCGGCAAGACGTTCGACGAGTTCAACTACGATGACGCCGTCTGTCGCGACTGGGCCTCTCAGCGCACCGGCATCACCAGGAGCCGCGCCGCCAACGACAGCGCCGTGAGCGGCGCCGCGATCGGCACCGTGCTCGGTGCGGCAACCGGAGCGGCCCTCGGTGCGGCGTCGGGTCATCCCGCAACCGGCGCCGCCGTCGGCGCCGGCGCGGGTCTCCTCGGCGGCTCACTCGTCGGCGCGTCGAACGCCGAGGAGGCAGGCTCGATCGTCCAACAGCGCTACGATATGGCGTACGTCCAATGCATGTACGCCAGAGGAAACCAGGTCCCGCTACCGAGGGGGGCGCAAACGGCCTACCGTCCGCCGCGCCCGCGACGTCGTGTACCGCCGCCGCCTCCGGGCGCCCCTCCGCCACCGCCGCCGGACGTCGACGATAGTCCGTACTGACCATCGTAAGGCGATCCGCGTCGAGCAGATCGACCAATGCTTCGCACACCGATGCGCGGCGAAGAGGCCGAGGTGCTCACGCGGAAGGAGTCGCCTCAGGTGAGCCGAGAGAGTGCAGCGCCCCGACGCCGACGAGGTAGATAGCGAGCGCGACGAACGCGACGACGTCGAAGCCATACGCCATCGCGAGCATGACCGCGGCCACGGTGCCGACGACGGTGCTGCACCCATTGATGGCCCAGGCCCACGGGACCAGCTCGCGATCGATGGCTTCGATCCGGCGAATCCCGAGCGGGAAGAAAAACCCGAGGACGAGGCCGAAGGGCGCCAGCATCATCATCGTGAGGCCGATGCGCAGCGGCAGCGATGCACCGAGGAACGCGCCGAACACGCGGTGTGCCCCGAGCTCGAACGCCGCGACGAGGATCACGAGCGCGACCGCCGCGCTCGTGAGCTTGCGGCGCGCCGGAGCATCTCCCACGCCGGACAGCAGACTTCCCATTCCGGTGAACACGAGTAGCGAGAATAGCACGATCGACAGCGAGTACGTCGGATTGCCGAGGAACAGAACGAATCTCTGTAGAATCGCGATCTCGAGAAGAATGAAGCCCAGTCCGAGCGCGGCGAAGTACACGATCATGCGGAGCGGCTTGCGCACGCGCGCGCGCGAGCGGAGCCGCTGCAATGGCGCCAAGATCATGACGACGGAGAAGACCACGGCCTGCACGAGCATGACGAGCAGCATCCGTTGACCGGTCGCGGGCGTCGTACCCGCATCGTCCGCGCGTCGCTTCACGACCGCGTCCCACTTGTAAAAGTTGAAAAAGAACGGGCTGTCGTCGGTGGCTGGGTCGAAGCGCAGGTAGTGATTCGCGATGAAGGTGCTCCGCTCTTCCGCGGACATGCGCAAGAAACGCGCAACCTGATGATCGACCAGGCGATCCGGACGGTACCAGAACGAGAAACCTTCCGCGTCCGCGTAGCGCGTGAGGGCGTCGAGCTCCGGCGCGCTGAACGGTGTCCGCTTGGCGAGCATCGCGACGAGCGGCGTCGTGCCGCGAGTCGCGATGACGACGAGGTTCTGCTCGGGCGATGCGACGCCCAGATTACGCAACGCCGCTTCGAGCGTCGCCGTGAACCGTAGGACGATCATCGTCGGTCCGGCGACACCGAAATTGTCGAACGAGTAGAGCGCGTACATCCCGGCGGGCGTGAGGTGCTCGAGGTACGTCGTGAACGCGTCGACCGTGTACAGGTAGCTCTCGGCCAGCACGTACGCGCCGGTCGACAGGGCGGAGAGCGTGTCGATGCCGTTCAGGACGATGAGGTCGAAACGATCGTCGCTCGCGTCCATCCAGTGGCGCGCCTCGTCGGTGACGACGTCCAGGCGCGGCGAGACGAAGAGGCCGCCGTTGAAGCCCTTGAAGCGCTCGCGACCGAGCTCGACCGTGACCGGGTTCAGCTCGATCCCCGTGATGCGGCCTGCGCCGTTCGCGAGCGCGGCCAGCGCGTCGGCGCCGCCGCCGAGTCCGATGATGGCGGTCCGGGGCGCCGCGAGGGTTTGGTACGGAAGTGCCATCAGGTGGTGACGGAACATGTCGAGCGAGGTCGAATCGCCGTTCCACTCGTACATCACGGCGAACGACCCGCCGTCGTAGCCGACCATGCGGAACTCGGGACCGCGTCCCTCGAAGCGGTCACCGACCCCGACGACGTTGTAGCTCCCCTTCCAACTCGTCTCGGTCCGCCGCCAACCGACCACGTCGACACGGCTGATCGGCGTCCAGCGCTCGAAGAGATGGATTGCGTCGGGATCGCGCAGGAACGCGCTGAGAAACTTGTCGGGTGATGGCGGAAACGGGCCGAGCATTGCGGCAGCGATGCCAACCAACACCGAGATCGTGACGCCGGCTACGGCGATCGACGCGAGGCGGCGTGAGCCGCGCGCATACGTGATGCCGCTCGCGGCGATCGCCGCGGCACCGACGACCACGACAGCCGGTGTCCCCAGAAGCCAGATCAGCGGCACCGAAGCGGCACACCCGAGGGCCGCGCCCGCCAGGTCCGCCCCGTACAGTCGCGCGATCTGCCGCGGGCGCTCGGAGAGGACGGTACAGACGGCGACGCCCGCGCAGAAGAACGGCACCGCCACGACCACGTAGTACAGGGCGAGGCCTGCCATCGCCGCCGGATCATGGCCGACCGCACGGGGATCGAACCGCGCGAACGAGCTGTACGCGAGCGTCCCGGCTACGGCGATGCCGGCGACGGCGCTCGACGACACCAGCCGGGTGCGAGCGTCGCCGAGGAAGCCGGGAAACGCGGCGAGCACCGAGCCGGCGCTGCCGAAGCCGAGCAGCGCAGTCGCAACGGTGAGATACGCGAAGTGATAGGAGATCGCATACGAAAAAACCCTGGTGAAGCTGATCTCGGTAAGGAGAACGCCGAACGACAACACGAAGACCCCCACCGCGAGCTCCACGACGGAGAGAGCGCTCGCGGTGTCCAGAGGTCTCGGGAGGCCGGCGCGGGACGCGGTGCTCATGGGGGGTTGTCGATACGGCTGCGGATGGACCCGGTCGCTCGCTCAGCCGTCGATCGGCGATCCTTCTATGCACCAACCGCGCCGGGCGCGCTACGCCGGCGCGCTCACGGACATCCGGACGGCGATGCCGGGCACGCGATCGGTCGCGGCGCATCGCTGGCGCTGAACTGACCGCGGCCGCCGCCGACGGGTGGATCGGTCCCCGAGTCGCGCCGCACGCGACCGCCGAAGAGCGCGCACCAGGTCGTTCCGCCGCTCGTGAAGCGCACCGCGAGCGCGTTCTGCGACGGCTCGTCGAGCGAGTACGCGATCGGGCTCAGCTTGGCGTTGCAGCTCGCGCTCACCAGCTTGCCGTCCTGGATCTTGACCGACTTGCAGGGTCCATTGACGAAGTGGCGATCGCGATAGCGATAGGTCGGCCGCGACGCGTTGCCGCTGACGCTCCAGCTGCCGGCGACGCTCGGGAGCGAGAGACACACCGACTCGCCCGAGCCATTCGCCTTGTAGAGCTGTAGCGTCGCGCCGTCCGCCACCGGATCGACGCCGTTGGCGTCGATCGCGGCGTCTTTCAGGAGCAGCGACAGCGAGCGCTTGCTCGCGTCGCCGGGACGATCCTTGACGACGAGCTTCTTGCCGGCAACGGGGATCGGCGTCGCGAGCGGGGTCGCCGTAAGCGTCGGCGTCGCGCTCAGCGTCGGGGTGGGCGTGGGCGTCGCGGCGGTCGCCGTCGGTCCGATGGCTCCGAACTCGTACGCACCGATGTCGCGCGCTCCGTCATTCGGCCGCGACTCGTCGAGCTGGTGCTTGACGTATTGCCGGACTACGTCGTGCGCCGGCAGCACTGCGGCGTTCAAGCTCGTCCCCGCGTCACGACACGCCGACCCGCTCACCAGATGAAAATCCTGCGCGGCCTCGTCGACGAAGCCCGGCGACGCCCCGGTCACGTTCGGGACCGGCGTCGTGATCGTGCCCGTCAGGCCGCTGTGGCTCGACACGAAGCCGGTCTTGAACCAGTTGGCGCGCAGCTCGAGCGTACCGTCGCTGTCGAGCATCGCGAGCCTGTTCCCGGGCGCCGTCACGTAGACGACATTGTCGCGGACGTCGGCGGTCTCGTCGTTGGTCGAGAGGCGGAGCAGCGTGGTGTTCCCGCTGCGTGTCGAGACGACGGTGTTCTGGAAGAAGTGCAGCACGCCTTTCCGGTAGATGCTCTCGTCGCCGCTGTCACCGCCGTAGTGGACGATCTGGCTGTTGCCCGCCCCTTCCGGCTCGATCAGGACGTTGCCGTAGACGAAGGTCGTCCGGTAGCGCGGATCGGTGATCAGCGACGGATCATCCTCGGCGTCGACGAGGTCGAGCTGCCGGTTGCCGCTCTCGATCCAGTTGTAGCGGATCACGGTGCCGATCGAGCGGTCCTTGAGCGCGTTGCCGTTGCAGCCGGGCCGGAGCGGCCCGAAGCGGTTCCGCTGGAAGACGATCCCGACCGCGGCGGTGTAGTTGTTGTGCTCGAAAGCGCTGCCGACGTTGCCGTTGTCGTAGAGGTAGTTGCCGTCGACGAGGATGTCCTGCGTGTCGCCGTTGTAGATGCCGATGAAGAGGCCGTTACCCGAGTCGTGGATCGTGCAGCCGCGGATCGTGATGTGCTGGCCGCGCTCGACGTAGATCGCGGCGGCGTTGGCGTTGTAGGCGACCCCCGGCGTGCCGGCGTCGTCGGTGAAGGTGTACCCCGGCCGCGCGCTCCGCACGTCGAGGCTCTCGAGGACGATGTACTGCGGCAAGACGTCCGGATTCGCGGTGCCGATCTTGATCACGCCGCGTACCTCGTTGGTGTAGTCGAGCTGCAGGCGTGTGGTGGCGTTGTCGCCGCTGATGACCGGCAAGTTGCCGCTCGCGTCGGCGATGCCGCGCACGGTGATCGGCGCGACCGCGGTGCCGGCGCGGCTGATCACCCACTTCTCGCGATAGGGCGTGGGGCGCGCGTAGATCAGGACGGTGTCGCCGGCGTTCAGCGATTCCCACGGCACGTCGCCGACGTTGGCGAGCGGCTTTCCCGGACCGACCTCGTACGTCGTTGCGTGCGCGAGCGGCGCGACCAGGACGACGATCGAAAGGACGACGGTTGGAACGATCGGCACACGCATCGGCACGGCACTCCAGCGACCGCAGAGGCTAGCGCCTGGGCTCGCGCGCCGCAATTCGCGGACGATGTGCCGCTTCGCGCAGCACGCAACCGGCGCCCGCACGGGCACCGTCAGTTCGGGTCTCGTATGGCAGGGTGTTTGCGCAGTACGATCGGGCCGTTGACCTACGCGGATCAATCGCCAGCAGCATGCTTCCGCACCGTCGCGGCGCTCGGCGTCGCGATCGCGCTGCTGGCGACCATCGCACGTCCGAGCGACGCGCGCGCCGACGACGAGCGGATCGCGCGGGCACACGGCTGGGGCTACCTGATCGACAAGCTCGCCGCCGACGGCGTCGCGCCGAGCCGTGTCGCGCATACCTTCGGCGATCCGCGGCTGCCGCCGTTCACCGGTCTCTCGTTCTCGCTCCATCCGGGCGAGTCCGGCGCGCTCTACCGCAGCTTGCTGCGCCCCGCGAGCGTGGCGGAGGCGCGGCGCTGCAAGAGCAGCAATGCGTCCGCCTTCGGCGCCGCCGAGCGGACCTACGGTGTGCCGGCAAGCGTCGTCGCCGCGATCATCCACGTCGAGAGCCATTGCGGCCACAACACCGGGACGCAGCCCATCTTCTACCGTCTGGCGCGACTCGCGATGGCGAACGAGCCCGAGAATCTGGCCGCGAACCTCGCCCGTCTGACGTCGCTCGCCGGCAACGCGGGCGGCGCCACGACCGTGCGGGTCTTCGAGCGCGCCCGCTACCTCGAGGACACGTTCTATCCCGAGGTGCGCGCGATGTTCGAGATGGCCGCGCGTACCGACGTCGATCCGCTCTCCGTACGCGGATCGCGGAGCGGCGCCTTCGGCTATCCGCAGTTTCTCCCGACCAGCTATCTCCGCGATGGCGTCGACGCCGACGGCGACGGGCGCGTCAGCCTCTACGACGCACTGGACGCCGCGGCGTCGTGCGCGCGCTATCTCGCCGCGCACGGCTGGCATCCCGGCGCGTCGACCGCCGAGCGCCGCTCGGCGATTTGGGCGTACAATCGGTCGACCGCGTACATCGACGCCGTGCTCACGATCGCCCGCCGCCTGGACCAGCACTGAGCGATGCGATGAGCGGCGCCGAACGTCTCGCCGAGGAGCTGCGCCGGACCCTCGCCGCTGACCACGTCACGGTGGAGGACGAGAGCGTCCTCCACCGCGGCCATGCCGGCGCCGAGGAAGGCGGCCACTTCGACGTCGTCATCGTGGCGAGCCGTTTCGAAGACCTCGATCCGATCGCGCGCCACCGCGTCGTCTACGAGGCGCTCGGCGATCTCGCGGCACACGGCATTCACGCGCTGGCGCTACGGACGTACACGCCGGCGGAGTGGCGTCGCGCCGGTGAGAGCGGCCCGCCCTGAGCGACACGCCATCGGTCAGGCGCGCGCCACCGGCGACTGGGCGAGCTGGCGGCGTTTCTCGTGTGCCGCCGCGGTGAGCGTCGGCAGCGGCTGATTGCAGAGGACGCACACCAGGTCGGTGCCGCTCGGCTCGCCACGCGGCCGGCGCTCGCGGCCATGCGACACCGGCTCGTCGCGGACGGGCGCGTCGGTCCGGGCGTTCCGTCCGAGCCAGTACTCGATGCGCGACAGCAGCACGCTGTAGTCGGAGATCGGCTTGGTGAGAAACTCGTTGCAGCCGGCGTGGAGCGCGTAGGCCTCCGCTCCCGGGCTCGCCGTGACCGTCACCGCGACGATCGGAACGTCCTGGCCACCTTCGAGGGCGCGCAGGCGTCGCGCCGCGACCCAGCCGTCCATCTTCGGCATGCGCAAGTCGAGTAGCACGAGGTCGGGCCGGTGCACCTCGAAGACCGCGAGCGCATGGGCGCCGTCGGATGCCTCGAAGAACTCGACGTCGGGCAGGTGGCGCGCGATGAACCGGCGCAGCAGATGACGGTTCAGCTCGAGGTCGTCGGCATAGAGGATTCGCTGCTTGCGCGGCGGCTTCGGCAGCGCCGCGTGCACGACCTCGGCCGTGCGCCGCGCGTTCCCGTACGTACCGCCGAGGTACGTCGATGCTTCCGGGGCGGGCTCGCCCGTGGCGCCGTTCGCCGCCGGTGCCGCCGACCGGACCGCCATCGGCTCGTTCGGCAACGTCACCCGGAAGGTCGAGCCGCGACCGGGCTCGCTGACGACGTCGATCGTGCCGCCGAGCTGGTCGAGGAGCTTCTTGACGATGTAGAGGCCGAGCCCTGCGCCCGAGTACGAGCGCGACTCCGAGCTGTCGACCTGGCGAAACATCTCGAACACCACCGGCAGGTGCGTCGCCGGGATGCCGATGCCGGTGTCGCGCACGGTGAAGGTCCAGGTGCGGTCGGTCGACTCGCCGCTCACCACCACCTCGCCGGTCGGCGTGAACTTGAGCGCGTTGCCGACCAGGTTCTTCAAGATGATCTTCAAGCGGCGCCGATCGCTGTAGAGGAGCGCGCCGTAGACCGGTTGCCAGCGCAGCATCGCTTCCGTCTTGCGCGGATGGACGGCGTACTCGCCACGCAGCTCCTCGAGAAGCTCGCCGACCGCAAGCTCGCCGAGCTGCGGGATGTCTTGGCCCGCCTCGATGCGGTTCAGGTTCAGCGTGCCCTCGATCATGTCGAGCAACTCGATACTCGATGCCCGCACGCGCCCGAGGATCTCGGCGTGCTCGGGCGTGGCGGGCTCGTCGGCGAGCACGTCGAGGTAGCCGATGATCACGTTGAGCGGCGTCCGCAGCTCGTGCGACATCGTCGACAGGAACTCCGACTTGAGCTGGCTCGCGTGCTCGGCGGTCTCGACCAGGCGCGCGTTCGCGAGCGCGATCGAGGCGAGGCGCGCGATACCGGCCGCGAGCCGGACCTCCTCGGGCGTGAAGGCCGCGCCGGTGCGGCGTCCGGTGAGCTGGACGCCGATGAGCTCGTGGCCGCAGTGAAGCGGCGCCACCACGACGCGCGCGATGCCGAACTGCACCAGCACGGTCTCGAGAAACGGATGGCGGTGCGTCTCCGTCACCACCTCGACGGCATGCTCCTGCTCGAGCCGGCTCAGCAGCTGCGCCATCGACTCGGCGGGCACCCTGAGCGCGCGGATCGCCTCCCAGGTCGCGAGATCGAAGCCGTGACCCGAGATCGGCACGTACGCGTCCTCCTCGTGATCGAGGAGCCAGATCTGACCGTGATCGGCGCCGAGCACCTCGGCCGTGAGCTCGCAGGCGCGATCGAGGAGCATCGGCGTGTCGACGGTCGCGAGCAGCTCGCGGCCGACGCGCACTAGCGCGGTCGCGCCCTGCGCCTCACCGTGCAACGCGCGATCGTCCTCGAGTCGCCCGAACGCCGTCGTGAGCACATGCGCGACGCCGGCGAGGAACGCGCCCACCTCGGCGTCGCCCGTCCAGGAGCGTGCCGCGAAGGCGACGATGACGCCAAAGGGCTGCGCCTCACCGGCGATCACGGTGCCGGCGGCGCTCACGAACCCGTGATCACCCAGGGACCGCGGCAGCGTGAAGCGCGTCTCCGCCGCGAGATCGGCAGCGACGATCGGCTCGCCCGCGTCGAGGATGCACGCCGCGAGCGTCCGCTCGCCGAGCTTGAGACGTGCGTTGGCGCCGTCGGTGGGCCAACCGACGGAGGCGCGCCGCTCGAGGACCTGGGCCTCGGCATCGAGCGCGAAGACCGCCACGGCGTCGACCCCGAGCGCCGCGACGATCGCCGCGACCGCTCGCTCGGTCAGGACGCGGGCATCGGCGCGCTCGAGCGCCAGCTGCGTCAGCGACGCGAGCGCCGTTTGTCGGCGGGTGCCGTCCGCGAGCGCGCGCCGACTCTCGCGCTCCCGCTCGCCGACGCCGGCGCCAAGCGCGGCACCGAGGACGAGGACGATCGGCGTCGCCGCGCCGAGCACCGCCAGGACGAGCGGTCGTGGCAGCGCGGCCGCAAACGCCGTCGCTCCCGCAAAGGGACCCGTCGCCGCGAGCACGATCACGTATCCGGCGGCGAGCGCGATCGCCGACCACAGCGCGGAACGCAACGAGAGCGAGAGGAGCAGCGCGGTCGCGACGACCACCGCGCGCACCGCGAGCTCGACCGGCGTCGCATGCCTCGCAACGACGGCGCCGACGATCGCGTCGATCGCGACGACCATGGGCACCATGGCGAGGAGGAGCCGCGAGGCTCGCGCCCCGACGCGGGTGTGGAGGGCGACCTGCGCCAGCGCCGCGACGGCGCAGAGGACGCCGCCGAGCCGGACCGACGATTGCCCGTCGTCGGCTGTGATCGCGCTCGCGCCGAGCGCCGAAGCGACGACCAAGGCCAGCGTCGACCACGCGATCGTGCGGGCGCCCGGGCCGGCGCCGCCGGGCTCGTCGTCGACGGGCCGGTCTACCTGACGGGGCGGCATCGCTCCGCAAAGAGCAATGTATGTGCCGGTAGCGATGCAGTAGCGCACGCCGAATTCTCGCGACCGATGGTGCAGGCGCCGGTCGCGCCCTCGCGGCCGCGGCGTGCAGGTATGTGCCGCTGTGGCGCTTTGTGGTCAGCGCCATACCCTCCCGCGCATGCGCCGTCGCATGACAAGCGCACGGCTCTCGACGTGATCGCGACGTTTGCTATCTCTGGGGCATGGCAGACGACGACGTGAACACGGAGCTCGAGCGCCTGCGCGCCGAGAACGCCCAGCTGAAGCACACCGCCAGCCGAGGCATGACGCTCAAGGTCAGCGAGAAGGGCGGTCTTTCGGTCTACGGCCTCGGTCGGTTCCCGGTGACGCTCTACAAGGAGCAGTGGACGAAGCTTCTCGACATGGCGGACGACATCCGCGCTTTCATCAAGAACAACGACTCGAGCCTCAAATCGAAAACTTGACGGCGCCTCGGATCGATCCGGCGCACGCGGACCCTACGGCGCTCCGCCAGCTGCGCGTGGTCGCGCTCCTCGAAGGCGTCTCGTTCCTGATTCTGTTGCTCGTCGCGATGCCGCTCAAGTACCTCGCCCACCTGCCGATGGCGGTCCGCATCGTCGGCATGATCCACGGCATGCTGTTCCTCGCGTTTCTCGCCGCCCTCCTCCACGCCGCGACGACGCATGAGTGGTCGCGCCAGCGCGCGTTCCTCGCGCTCGTCGCCGCGCTGGTCCCGTTCGGGACCTTCGTCCTCGACCGCGCGCTCCGCCGCGAGATCGCGGAGCTGCAGGCCGCCTGACGCCGTCGCGCGCTGCCGACTCCCCTATGCCGGCGCGGCGTCGTGGAGCGCTGCCGCCGGCGTGATCAGGGCCAGGCCGGTGCGCACCAGGTTCGCATCGCAGCCGTGGCGTGCCGCGGTCTCGAACGCCTGCGTCGCTCGCGCCGGCTCGCCGTGCCGGACGGCGAGGTGACCTTGCAACAACCAACCGACCGGGTCGGTCGGAGACTCCGCCAAGAGGGCGTCGAGATACGCGGCCGCCTGCTCGAGGTCGCCGCGCTGAAGGGCGGTTTCCGCCAGGGCCCGGCGCGCGTTCAGCGCGTCGCCGAGACGCGCGAGCTTCCGCCAGAACTCGGCCGCGTACTCGCCGTTGCCGCTCCGCTCGCAGACGTCGAGTCCCCAGCGCAGCGCGAACACATCGTCGGGCCACTCGCTCCCCCGCGCCAGGAGCGCGCGCACCGCGCTGCGATCCGTCGTCTTCGCGAGGCGCTGGACGTCGGCGACCAGCTGCCAGCTCTGCCGGGCGACCGGATCGTCGAGTGATTCGAGCGTGGCGTGTTTCGTCCCGCCTTGCTCGCTCACCCGAAAGGCGTAGCCGTCGGCGACGTAGACCTCGTCCTCGTCGACCAGCGACCAGTCGCGGCCCCAGCGCGCGAAGAGGCGCCGGCCGTTCTCGAGCTCGCGGGCGTGGCGGCCCGGCGTCTTGCTCTCCAAGTGATAGAGGCTGCTGCGCGGCTGGTAGACGATGCGGCCGCCGCGCTCGCGCACCTTCAAGCACAAGTCGACGTCCTCGAAGCCGTTGACGTACCCCTCGTCGAAGCCGCCGATCGCCTCGAACGTCTCGCGCCGAATCACCATGCAGGCCGCCGTCACGCACTGGTACTCACGTCGCTGGTTCACCACCCAGGAGTCGCCGGGCGCGCCGCGGTAGATGTGGTACGGACCGAACGCGATCCGCGAGAACGCGACACCGGCGTGTTGGATGCTGCCGTCCTCGTAGAGCAGCTTGGCGCCGACGACATGGACGTCGGGATGGGTGTCGAGCTCCTCGACCAACGGTTCGAGCCAGCCGGCGAGCGGCACGGTGTCGTTGTTCAGGAAGAGCAGATGGCGACCGCGCGCCGCGCGCGCGCCCTGGTTGCACGCCTTGGCGAAGCCGAGGTTCTCGCGGTTGCGGATGACCTGCACGTCGCCGTTCAGCTGCGTCAGGAAGTCGGCGGTCCCGTCGCTCGAGGCGTTGTCGACGACGATCAGCTCGAAGGAATGACCGTGCGTCGTCTCCGCCAAGCTCGTGAAGCATTGCGTGGTCAGGTCGACGCGGTTGAAGACGGGTACGATGATCGAGACGTCGTAGGCCCAGGCCCCCTTTGACGCCGCCCGCACGGCGGACGCGGCCGGCGCCTCCCGCATCCCCTCGTGGATGCCGAGCTGATAGGCGGCGTGCAGGATCTCGCGGTAGCACGGGTACAGGAACACGCGCTGGAAGAACGTCGCGGCATCCTCGCCGTTGATGCCGAGCGGCACGAGCTTCGCGAGGTCGGGTTTCTCGAGCTCCGCGACCGCCTCGAGCAGCTGCCGCTGTTGGTTGGCGCGCGCCGGCGCGTCGCACGACACGCCGGCCGCGATGCCGAGATCGCCGGCGAGCTCCGGGCACTTGCGCGCGAACACCACCGCCATCCGACCGGCCATGTGCTGGCGCTGCGCGAACCCCGCGATCGTCATCTCGTGGTGATGGTACGTCACGGCTTGCGGCACGTAGTGGAGGCGCATGCCGTCGCGCATCAAGCGATAGCCGAGCTCGGTGTCGTCGTACGCCGGATAGGTGAAGTCGGTGTCGAAGAGCGTCGGCTGCGCCGCCAGGAGCGTGCGCTTCAACGAGACGTTGCTGGTGTAGAAGAAATGATGACCCGCCAAGCCGTCCCCCAGCCGGAAGAACTCGTACTGCTGGCCGCCTTCGGGTGCGACGACGTAGCGCATGAAGGGCGTCACCGTCAGCTCGGGCGACCAATCGACGAAGCCGAGCGCGGCGTCGTGCCCGTCCGGATGGCGCTGGTGGAACTTGAGATGCGTCTCGAGGAACGCCGGGCCGGGAACCATGTCGTCGCCGGTGATCAGGACGACGTCGGCGCGCGCGGCGCGAATGCCGGCGTTGCGGGCGGCGTTGGCGCCGCCGTGCGCTCGAGCGAGCAGCTCGATACGGCAGCCGGTGCTCCAGCGCCGCACCATCTCGACGGTGTCGTCGCTCGAGCCGTCGTCGACGACGATGAGCTCGAAGCTCTCCGGCGGGATGGTCTGCGAGGCGAAGCCGAAGAGCGTCTTGCGGAGAATCGCGCGGCGATTGTAAGTCGGAATGACGACGCTGATCGCCGGTCGCGCCGGATCGCCGCCGTCGGGTGGTGCCGTCGTAGTCACAGCCGGTGCAGGGACGCGCGTCGCCGCGTCCTGGAGCGCCGCGATCGGCTCCTCGAGCCCGTAGGCCCAGCGCAGCAGCGTCGCGTAGTGATCCGCCGCCATCGCCTCGAGCGGCCGCGAGTGGCCGCCGATCTGCCGGCGCTGCAAGATCGTGAACCCCTCGTCGAGGAATTGCTTGCCGATCACCAGGTCTTCGCGACTCAGGTTCGGCGTGTGCATCACGACGTGGTGACCGCCGTAGCGCTGCCAATCGAAGGAGTCGATCCACCCTTCGGCGCGCGCCTGCTCGTGGAGCGGCGTTCCCGGGTAGGGCGTGATGATCGTGACGCCGATGGTGTCGGGCTTGTAGCGTTGAATGAGATCGTAGGTGTCGACGATCGAGCGGCGGGTCTCCTGCGGCAGTCCGACGATGAGCAGGAAGTGCAGCTTCATCCCGAGCTGCCAGGTCTTCTCGCGAAGGTGTGCGAGACGGGAGACCGTCAGGCCCTTCTTGCCCTCGCGGTGGTGCATCACCTGCTCGTCGCCCGACTCGACGCCGATCAGGATGCCGACGCAGCCCGCGGCGCGCATCTTCTCGAGCACGGCGTCGCCGAGACAATCGACGCGCGTCTCGCACGTCCACTCGATCGTCCATCCGGCCGCGACGATCAAGTCGCACAGGCGCTCGATGCGTTCCTGGTTCAGCGTGAACGTCGCGTCGCGGAAGTAGATCTTGGTGATGCCGAGCCCTTCGACGATCTCGCGCAGCTCGATCATGACGCGCTCGGGGCTCTGATGCCGCCACTTGGTGCCCTCGACGAGCGGATACGGACAGTAGAAGCCGCACGGATACGGACAGCCGCGGCTGGTCTGCACCGTCGCGACGGGTGACCCGAGGAGCGGATAGACGTAGCGCTCGTTCGGCAAGAGATCGCGCGCCGGCAGCGGTAGCTGGTCGACGTCGGCAACCGGCTCGCCGGGATCGAAGCGCAGGCGCGCTGACCCGCCCTGCCCCGCCGGCTCGCGCCAGGCGGTCCCTCCCGTCGAACGCCCGTACACGATGTCCACGATGGCGAGGTCGGCCTCGCCGTGGATGACGAGCGCGGCGCCGCTCCGCTCGAGGAGCGCGCCCAGCACCTCCTGGTCGCGGATCAACGTCTTGGCGATGATCTTCGCGCCGGGATGCCGCGTCGCGAGTCCGGCGAGGAACGTCGCGTCCGCCTCGAGCGTCGGCAGCGACACCGTCGCGAGGAGAACGTCCCAGCGCTCAGCCGCGAGCGTCGCGTAGACGCCCTCGGCGTCGAGGCCGAGCGGGTCGGCGTCGATGAGCGCGACGGTCTCGCCGGCGTTCCGCAGCGTCGCCGCCATGTAGGCGAGATCGAGCGGCGGCAGCAGCAGGTGCGCACCACCGTCGAAGCCGAGACCGCCGGCCATGCTCCGGCTCACCGGCCGCGTCGTGAGCGACGGGCTATTGATCAGGGCGATCCGCATCGGCGCTCCCGTTCCTCAGGCGTGCTGGGCGAGACGCACCAGCCGCTCTTCCGAGGCGCCCTCGTGCGCCAGGGCGATCGCGCGGGTCAGCCACTCGTAGTCGACGTCGCGGATCTTCGCCTCGTTCGGTGTCCGGCACGAGCCATTGAAGGGATCGACGATCGCGAGGCCGCTCTTCTCGAGCTCGTCCCCCATGTGACTCCCCGGCGTCGGCGTGAAGAAGCTCGTGCTGAGATGATGCGGCCGGATCTTCCAGATCATGCGGACCGTCTCCGCGACCTCGTCGCGGGTCTCCGTCGGCGCGCCGAACATGATGTTCGCCCAGATCTTCACGCCGGCGTCGCGGCAGATCTCCGCCGCCTGGACGTTCTCCTCGACCGTCGTCTCCTTCTCGAAGAGGTCGAGGATGCGCTGGCTGCCGCTCTCGAAGCCGATCATCGCCCAGGCGAGGCCGGCGTCGGCCATGAGCTTCACGACGTCGGGATAGCGGGTCACGAGATCTGCGCGCATCTGACAGATGAAGGGCTCGGTGAATCCCGCCGCGACGTACTGCGCGCAGAACTCGCGCATCCACTTGTGATTGATGAAGAAGAGATCGTCGTGCGCCATCCAGCTCCGGAAGCCGTAGCGTTTCTTGAGATAGCGCAGCTCGTCGACGACGTTCTGCTGGCTCCGCATCTTCACTTTGTTCCCAAAGACCGCGCGCTCCGCCGGTTGGCAGAAGTTGCACTTGAAGGGACAGCCGCGTCCGGCGTTGGTGGTGACGAAGGGCGTCGGCAGACCCGGCACCATCGGCGTCGCGAGCTCGCCCGACATGTCGAAGAGATCGCGATCGACCCACGGGATGTCGTCGAGGATCGGCGGCTCGCCGATGATCACTCGCTCCGACGGCTCGCCGGCGGCGATCCGATCGAGGAGGTTCACGAAGCTGATCTCGCCCTCTTGCGTGATGATGTGGTCGATCAGGCTGTTCGCCGCGACCTGCGCGGTCTGCACCGTGCAGTGCACGCCGCCCAAGACGACGATCGCGTCCTCGTGCTCCTCCTTGACGATGCGGATCGCGCGGCTCGCGTCGGGATAGTGCAGGCTCCACGAGGTGAGCGCCCAGACCTTGCTGGCCCGCCGGCGCACCTCGGCGCGGAAGTGCTGCCAGTCGGCGAGCGCGCGCATATCGATGAGGTCGACGGTGTGGCCGTGCTGCTTCGCCGAGGCGCTCAACGACGCCAGGCCGTGGTCGATGAAGTTCGCGTCGATCGTGGGCTTCTTCTTGAAGCTGTCGAACCCCGGAAGCGCGATCCCGGGAAAGATCATCGTCACGTGCATGCTGCCGCTCCTTGGCGTTGGCGCGCGGCGGCGATCAGCTGGCCGAGACCGCCGCAGGCGTGGAACCAGGCGAGCGTCGCCGCGAGGCCGCGCCGCAGGTCGTAGCGGGCGTACGGTCCGATCGCCCGCCTGATTTTTTGACTGTCGTAAACGCGGTGGCACTCGTCAGGCGTTCCCATCAGCAGATAGGCGAAGTCCGGATCGATGCCGGCGCCGGCGGGGTTGCCGTCCGCCGCCGGCGACTGGATCTCCGCGAGCTGGCGCCCGAGACCCGTCAGCGCCGCCAACGTCTCCAGGTAGTGCCCGATCGAGACCGTGGTCTCGCCGGTCACGTTGTGAAGACCGGTCAGGCGCTGCGTGGCGACGCGCATGACGGCTTCGACCAGATCGTCGATGTAGAGCGGCTGGAAATGGCGGTGGTGCAGCTGCCAGTAGATCGGCGCGAGCGGCGTCGCGCCGAGCAGCGCGAGCAGGCTCGGCCGCAAGAGCCACGGGCTGCCGGGGCCGTAGACGTTGCCGATCCGCAGCACGCCGGCGCGATGATCGCCCGCCGGGGCCCACGTCGCGACCAGCTCTTCGGCCGCGACCTTCGAGGCGCCGTACTCGGAGACCGGACGGCAGGGACGCTCCTCGTCGAGCGGGATCTCGTCCTCTCGCGCGAGCCCTTGTGCCTCGATGCTGCTCGCGACGAGAACGTACGGAATCGCAAGGCGCTCCGCGAGCGTGAGGACGTTCGCGGTGCCGATGATGTTCGTCTGCCCGAGCGCAGGACTCGCCATCCCGACGTCCGCGGCGAGATGGAGAAGCATCTCGGCCGGCGGCAGCCCGTCGAGCGCGGGTGTCTGATTGGCGCGCGCGACGTCCCACGTGACGAGCGTCGCGCCCTGCTGCGCCAGCGCCTGGGCGCGCGGTGCCGTCGTGTGTCGGGTGAGGATCGTGACCTTGGCGCCTGCCGCGAGCAGGCGCGCGCTCAAGGCGCTACCGATGAACCCCGCGCCGCCGGTGACGACGACGTGCGTCTTGCCGTTGATCGATGTCGCTTCCATGCGTGCGCCGCCAGCGGCAGCAACGCATGTGCCATCGTTTCGACGGCGCCGAGCGGCCCACGTCCATCCGCGTCAGCACCCGCTGCCCGGCACATTTTTCCGGGCGGCATTTTCGGGCGCGGAAACGTCAGTTCACGGGCAGGAGCCGACGTTCGGATTCGTGAGGCTCGTCCGCTTGAACTTGTACTTGCAGCTGCCGAACGTGAGGAAACCGGGAGTCACGTCCTGGAACACCGAGACGCCGCTGAACGAGGCCGTGATCTTGTTCGGCTTGGTCTTCACGACCGCGCGGATCATCTCGGCAAACCCCGCCCCCGCATCGTCGTCGCTCGTGCAGTCGACCAGGAGGATCTCGCCCTTCTCCCCGGGCTTCTTGAGGTCGTCGATTGCGAAGCCGTCGTAATGGAACGAGTCGCCGTCGAGAGACGAGAAGACCGTGGAGCCGCTCTGGGTGATGAGGAGCGTGCTGGGCTTCATCTTGAACGTAAACTTCTCGCCGTCGTCGAGCTCCTTGCAGCTGTACTGTCCCTCCCACGTCCCGGTCGCATCGAAGGCGTGGAGCGGCGGCGCAATCAGGAGCAGGATGAGTGCGAAAGCGGTGCGCGTCACGGATTTCACGTCTGCTCCTTCACATTGAACAGCCGGGAACACTCGGGTTGGTAGTGCCCGTCCGCTTGAACTTGTACTTGCAGGTGGCGAACTGGCGGCCGCTCCCGAAATCGCCCTCGATGATCGAGAGCCCGTTGAAGGAGCCCTTTTCCGCCTTCGTCTTCACCATCAGGCGGACCATCTCGGCGAATCCCACCCCCGCGTCGTTGTCGGTGCCGCACTGGACGAGAAAGATCTCGCCTTTCTCGGCCGGTTTCTTCGCGTCGTCCATCGCTCGCCCGTTGTAGCGAAAGCTGCCGCCGTCGATGTCCGCCGACACCGCGGTGCCGCTCTGCGAGATCAGCAGCGTGCTCGGCTTCATCTTGAAGTTGGTCTTCGCGCCGTTGAAGTTCTTGCAGGTGAACTGTCCCTCCCAGGTGCCCGTCGCATCGAAGGCGGCGAGCGGGGAAGCGGTCAGCGTGAGCAACAGGAACGCGCGTGCGGCGTGGCCGATCATTGACGTCCTCATGCTCGTCCTCCTCGAAGCAGCGCCTGCGATATACGACATCGCGGCCCTCGTCGAACTCGACGACGGCGCGGCGAGCCCTACTCCGCGAGGAAAGGCAGCTTCAGACGGAATGTCGTGCCGGCGCCCTCGCGGCTTTCGCCTTCGAGGACACCGTGGTGCGCGACGACCGCGTTGTAGACGATGCGCGTGCCGAGCCCGGTTCCGCCCGGCTTGGTGCTCTTCGGATCGCCGCGCAGGATGCGCTCGAGAGCCTGCGGCGACATCCCGCGCCCGGCGTCCTTCACCTCGATCGCGACGAATCCGCCGTCCGGGAATCGACCCTGCGCCCGCACCTCGATCGCGACCGTGATGCTGCCTCCCGCGGGCGTTTCCGGAATCGCATTGTGCACCAGGTTGTAGACGGCCCGCTCGATCTGGAAGCGGTCGAAGCGGCACACCGGCGCCGGCTCGAGGTGGCGGATCAACGTCACTCCTTGCGTGATCGCCACCGGGTCCAGCTCGCGCAGCTGCTCTTCGATGAGGGTGGCAAGATCGTTCGGCTCCAGCTGAGGCTCGCTCACGGTTCCCTTCAGCGCGTCCGCGATCAGCTTCGTGTACTCCTGCACCGCCTCGACTTGATAGATGACGATGTCGAAGATCTCTCGGTAGGTCTGCCGCACGATCCGCGTCCCCTCTTCGAGACGTGCCGCCATCTCGGCAGAGGCGCTGCGCGCGATGCGATCGAGCGCGTCGAACATCTCGTCGATGTCGGGTTGCAGCGCGTAGACGGCCAGGGAGATCGGCGACACCTTGTTCTTGATGTCGTGGCTCAGATCACCGACCGCGTGCGCGATCGCCGCCGTCTGGGCTTCGCGCGCCAAGTGCGTCGTTTCGATCGCCGCCGCCGCGACCGACGCGACGATCTCCAGCACCTCGAGATCGTTGCGGTCGAACTCCCCCTCTTGCTTGTTCAGGATCTGCATCACGCCGACGGGCCGACCGGCTTGGTACATGAGGGGAACCGTCACCATGCTTTTCGCCGTGAAGCCGATCTTCTGCCCGACCGCCGTGTCGTGCTCGGCCGCATCTTGCGGACGATTGGTGATCTGCGACTTCCCGGTTCGGAACACCGCGCCCGCTAAACCGCTCGCCGCGCTCATCGCGTGGCCCGCTAGCTCCGTCGCCTTCTCGCCGACGACGTAGCGAAAGACGAGCGTGTCGTCCTCGTCGCGGTACAGGTAGATCGTCCCCGCGACGGCGCCGACCGCCTCGAGCGCGACGGTGAGGATGTGCCGCAGGCGGTCTTCCAGATCGAGCGACGACGAGAGCAGCCGACTGATGACGTGCACCGCGGCGATCTGCCGGTTGCGTGCCTCCAAGGTTACGCGGACGTCGGAAAGATGGGGCTTCTCGTCGGACATGCGTTGCAGGCTTCGGTATTCCCGCCCCAAGCCGCTCGCGCAAGCAGGCGGCGCGCGCTCAGGAGCCGCAGCGCACGGCTCGCACGTAGCTCGACGAGGTCTTGGTACCGTCGTCGCTTGGGTTGCCGGTGGCGAAGTTCACGCCGTAGGCCTCCATCGGGTCACTGGCGCTGGTGGATGACGACCAGTAGTGGCCTGGGCCTGTGTCGCCGAAGATCGGAGCGATGCACGGAGCGCCACTGCCACAGCCCAACGGATTGGTATCAATGATCGTACGCAACTCGAACAGGGTTGGCAGATGCCAGTCGCAGTGCCCGGCGAAGCCGGTGTTCGCGACCTGGGGATTGAAACTGTCGAAGACACAGGTGTTGAGCTGCCCGAGAAAAGTCGTGAACGCGCCACCGTCGGCATCCGTGAGCGAGGCGCTCCACGAATAGATGTTGTCGGCGTCGTGCGGATCGTCGCAGCTCGCGCCGCCGCCAGGACACAGCACGTACGGTCCATCGTGGTTCCGCTTCTTCTCCCATTCGAGACCTGTCAGGTGGTCGATCACGGTGAGACCAGTGTCCTCGAATCGGTCCCCGCCCACGACGGCGGCGACGCTGGACGTCGTCGCCGCAATCCTGGCCCCGAGTATCGGCGCATCGCCCGTGCTCGGGCACGGCAGCTTGCCCTCCAGCTTCGACCACGCCGTCGTGAACTTCGTGTCGCACCTCGCGATGGCCATGCCGTAGTTGCCGGCATCGCCGCTCGCCGCGAGCTTCGCCTCGGCGTTCTGCCGACACGCGGCGTACTTGCCGGCCGCCTTGTTCTTCCCCACTTCACATTGCTGCGCGGGGGTACCGGCAGCGTCCGCGGCGCGCGTGCCGCACACCAGCACCCCGACGACGACCGTTGCGAGGACGAGGCGTGGGAGACCACGCGCAGCGAGAGTCGGCTGCTTCCGTACGACATCGGTCATGGGGTGATCCTCCGTTGGCTGGGCGCGGTAGGTGCGGCGGCCTTGGCCGGGAACTGTGAGCCGGACGATGGCGGACTGTCAACGAAAAACCGACGTCCCGGAGTTTCGCGGCAGTGACGAAACGAACGTCAGTGGTAGGTC
>JBGPIT010000046.1:0-20056 GCA_041485125.1 Binatia bacterium
GACCTCGGCGACGCGCTCGAGCGCCGGTGTCGCGGGAGCCTCGGGTCGCAGCTCCGGCCGGCACGCGGTGGTAGCGGCGAGCGCCACGCCCAGCGCCGTCGCCACGAGACCGTCAACTATGCGTCGCGTCCGTCGCCCCGTTCCCATCGCTCTCCGCCCCATCACCGACGATCGTGAGCCGCCGCGACTATTGTGGTACCGTTTCGCGGTGTCAATTCAGCGCGGGCTCCCCGAGAGCTTCAGGCGCGAGCTCGCGGCGATCGTCGGCGATGACGGTGTGCTTTCTGCGCGCGCCGATCTCATGGTGTACGAGTGCGACGGCTACACGCTCGAGCGCTCGGCGCCCGAGCTCGTCGCGCTGCCGCGGACGACCGACGAGGTCGCGCGTGTGATCCGCGCCTCCGCTGCGGCCGGCGTGCCGTTCGTCCCGCGCGGTGCCGGCACCGGGCTCTCCGGCGGCTGCCTGCCCGTGTTCGCGCCGCTCATGATCTGCGTCAGCCGCATGCGCCGCATCCGCACCATCGACGTCGCCAACCGCCGCATCGTCGCCGAGGCCGGCGTGGTGAACGCGGCGGTGTCGCGCGCCGTCCGCGCCGCCGGGCTGCAGTACGTGCCGGACCCGTCGAGCCAGAATGCCTGCACGATCGGCGGCAACGTCGCGGAGAACTCGGGCGGCCCGCACACGCTCAAGTACGGCGTCACGACCAACCACGTGCTCGGCGTCGAGCTGGTCTTACCCGACGGCGAGGTCGTCGAGCTCGGCGGCGTCGTCGAGGACACCCTCGGCTACGATCTCACCGGCGTCGTGTGCGGCTCGGAGGGGACCTTCGGCATCGTCACCGCCGCGACGCTCCGCCTCGAGCCGATCCCCGAAGGGGTCACGACGCTCCTTGGCGTCTTCGAGACCGTCGCGGACGCGACCGCCACCGTCTCGGGGGTGATCGCGGCCGGCATCATCCCGGCGGCCCTCGAGATGATGGACCGCACGATCGTGGGCGCGGTCGAGGCGGCGTTCCACTTCGGCTTTCCCACCGACGCCGGCGCGATCCTCATCATCGAGATCGACGGTCCCGCCGCCGGTCTGCCGCAGCTGGCGGCGCGCATCATCGCGATCTGCGAGGCACACGCCGCGCGCAGCGTCCGTACCGCCGCCGACGAAGCGGAGCGCGCCGCGCTCTGGAAGAGCCGCAAGCGAGCCTTCGGCGCGGTCGGACGGTTGGCGCCCAACTACTGCACACAGGACGGCGTGGTGCCGCGGACGCGACTGCCGGAGATCCTCTCGGCGATCGAGGCGATCGGCGCGCGCCACCGGCTGCGCATCGGCAACGTGTTCCACGCCGGCGACGGCAACATCCACCCGATCATCCTCTACGACGAGCGCGATCCGGATCAGGTCGTGCGTGTGCTCGAGGCCGGGCGCGAGATCCTGCGCGCGTGCGTCGCGCTCGGCGGCAGCGTCACCGGCGAGCACGGCATCGGCATCGAGAAAATGGCAGAGCTCGGCCTGTGCTTCGGCCCCGACGATCTCGCGACCATGCAGCGCGTGCGCGCCGTCTTCGATCCGGAGCAACGGGCCAATCCCGGCAAGATCTTCCCCACCGCCGGCGTCTGCATCGAGCAACGCACGCCGCGGCGCCAAGCCGCCCTATGATCGCGCGCGACGCGCAGGCGGCAGATCTCGCGATCGAGCTCGCCGTGGTCGCGGGCGACGTCAGCGACGCGCGCGCCGGGCGGGACGCCTTCGCGATCGCCGGCGTCGCGCCGCGGCTCGTCGTGCGCCCCGCCGATCGCGACGAGCTCGGTCGCGTGGTCGCGACGATCGCCGCCCTCGGCGCGAGCCTCGTGCCGCTTGGTCTCGGCGCCCACCGCGAGCTCGGCCATGCTCCGACCCGCTACGACGTCGCGCTCTCGACCGCGCGCCTGCAGTCGGCCCGCGACTACACGCCGGCCGACATGACCGTCACGGTCGACGCCGGGATGACCGTGGCGGCGTTGCAGCGGCTCCTCGCGGGCGAGGGCCAGTGGCTGCCGGTCGCGCCGCCGCTTCCCGAGCAGACGACGGTCGGCGGGCTCATCGCCGCCGATCTCGGCGGGCCGCTGCGCGCGTCGCAAGGACGCGTGCGCGATTTCGTGATCGGTATCGCCGCCACGCTCGTCGACGGCCGGATGGTACGTGGCGGCGGCAAGGTGGTGAAGAACGTCGCCGGCTACGATCTCATGAAGCTCCTCATCGGCTCGCTCGGCACGCTCGCTGTCGTCGTCGAGGCGACGTTCAAGGTGAAGCCGATACCGGCGGTGCGACGCTGCTTGGCTCTCGACTGCGCCGACCCGCGCGCGGCGCTCACTCTCGCCGAGGCCATCGCCGACCGCGACCTCGGCTCGCTCGGCGCGACGATCGTGCTCGGTCTCGGCGACGACCGTACCGCGCGCGCCGTCTTCGCGCTCGGCGGCGTCGACACGGACGTCGACGCCGAGCGTGCCGGCATTCTCTCCTCTGCGCCGCCGTCCGCCGCCGTCGTCATCGATGCCGACGCCGACGACCCGCAGGCCCGAGCCGTCACCGACGAGCTGCGCGACTACGTCCGCCGCGCGCCGCATGCCCTGGTCATCCGCTTCGCCGCGACCCGCCGCAGCGCCATCGCGCTCGCGTCGGCACTGACGGAGGTGTGCGCGGCGACGCCGGGGCGCTGTCTCGTCGATCCGCGTGCGGGCACGATCGTGCTCGCGCTGCTCGAGGCGGGCGGCGGTGGCGGCCGACCCGATAGTGCCGGCGCGCGTGCCGCTCTGCTCCTCGGCAACCTCGGCGAGCTCGCGATCCGGCACGGCGCGCACGTCGTCGTCGAGCGCTCGCCGGCGGAGCTCGCCGACATGGTCGTGGTGTGGTCGCCGCTGCCGTCGGCGTTGCCGCTGATGCGGCGTATGAAGGACGCGTTCGACCCGCGCGGCACGCTCGCGCCGGGACGCTTCGTGGGACGGATCTGACGCGATGACGGACCACCTGCGTCGCGACGACGACGCGCTCACCCGCATCCCGGAGGGCGGGTTCGCGCCGATCGCGCAGTTTCTCGATTGCGTGCACTGCGGCCTCTGCCACTCGGCGTGCCCGACCTACGTGCAGCTCGGCACCGAAGCGGACTCTCCCCGCGGCCGCATCCATCTGATGCGCGCGCTGCAAGAAGGATCGCTCGCGCTCGATGCCGAGGCCGTCGAGCATCTCGATCTTTGTCTCGGCTGTCGTGGCTGTGAGACCGCGTGCCCTTCGGGCGTCCGCTACGGCGCGCTCATCGAGGCGGCGCGTCCGTGGATCGAGGCGAACTATCGCCGGCCGCTCTGGATGCGCGTCCGCCGGCGTCTGACCCTCGCGATCCTGCCCTCGCGTGATCGCCTGCGGATCGTGCTCGCGCCGCTCCACCTTCTGTCGCGCCTCGGAGTCCTGGCACCACTCCGGCGTTGGCTCCGTCGCGTCCCGTCGCCGCGCGTGCGCTATCTCGTGAGCCTCTTGCCCGATCCGTTGAGTGCACGGGCGCGGGTGCCCGCGCACACCTCCCTCGGTGCGGCCGAGCGCGCGCACGTGCAGCTGCTCGTCGGCTGCGTCATGCCCGAGCTCTTCGGCGACACCGTCCGCAGCACGTACGACGTGCTGGTGAGGCACGGCTGCGGCGTGACGGCTCCGCCCGGCCAGCAGTGCTGCGGCGCGCTCGCCTTGCATGCCGGCGACCGCGCCAGCGCCGAGCGGCTCGCGCGCGCGAACGTCGACGCGTTCGGTAACGACGAGGAGAGCGCGGACCAACCGCTCGTCGTCAACGCCGCCGGTTGCGGCGCGATGATGAAGGAGTACGGCGCGCTCCTCGCCGGTGACCCCGCCTATGCCGCGCGTGCCGCGCAGCTCTCGGCGCGCGTCCGTGACGCGACCGAGCTCCTCGCCGAGTGGCCCGCGCCGGCGATGCCGCGGGCGACGGCGGCGCCGATCCGGGTCGCGTACCATGATCCCTGTCACCTCGCGCACGCCCAGGGCATCCGCGCCGCGCCGCGCCGCCTGCTGGCGCGAATTCCGGGTCTCACGCTGCTGCCGATGGAGGACGAGGATCTCTGCTGTGGCAGCGCCGGTCACTACAACGTGATGCAGCCGGCGATGGCGCGCCGGCTGGTGGCCCGGAAGGTCGACGCCATCCGTGCGAGCGGAGCCGACGTCGTCGCGACCGCGAACGCGGGTTGCGCGCTCCAGCTCGAAGCGGGGCTCCGTGCCGCGGGCCTCTCGACCCCGGTGCGTCACGTCCTCGATCTCCTCGCGGAAGCGTACGGGCGCGGCTGATCGTCCCGGAGGGGCGTCGCCAAAAATCTGTCCCGCCGGCGCGCATGCCGTGACCTCCATTCGTCGCCATGGCGCGTGACGACCGCGCGATTCTCGCGTTTCGCGTGGCGCCGCCGAGACATGCGTCGCGGCCAGGCGATGGCACAAGCGTTGCTCCCGCGGCGGACGTGCACACTGGGAGATTCAGTGCCGTCACGCGTCAGGCGCTGCGCTGTGCGGGCGAGATCTACGTCGTCGTGGTGAGCGCGACCGCGGTTGCCGAGCTCACCAAGCTGGGTCCCCGCGGCCCCCTGTCGGCCACGGTCGGGATGCTGCTCACGCCGGTGATGGTCGGGTTCGGGGCGGTCGCGGTGCACTCGATCTTCCAGACGGGTCGCACCTGGTCGCGGGGCCGTCGCGGTGCGGGTGTCGGTCGGGCGCTCGCCTCGTTGCGCGACGGGTACCGAGTGCTCTCGCGCCTGCCGATCACGCAACGACGTGACGACCGGATCGTCGTCGGCGCCAACGGCGTTTTCGTCGTCGTCACCGACGAGGGCCGGCGTGGAAATGACGGCGCGCTCTGGCGCGGCATGATCGACGATTGCCAGATCGAGGCGCTGCGTGTGCGCGCGCGCGTGCGCCGCGCGCTGCGTCGACCGTTTCCGGTCCACGCGGTTCTCTGCGTCACCGAAGGCGTCGATCAAGAGATCCGACACGTTCAAGGCGTGCGCATCGTCGACACCGAACGGCTCGCGACGATGATCGTGAACACGTTCACGACCGCACCTTTAGGTCCCGCCGACGTCGAGGCCGCGGTCGCGGCACTCACCGCGTCGACGCTCGAGAGGGTATCGACGCCGCGACGTCATCGGCCGCGGCAGAGCCGACAGGAGTTGCGCTCCGAGCGGCGCTTGATGCTCGTCTAGGTAGCGCGTCGCAGCTGCGTTTTCTTGTTGCAAACGAAAAATTGCGATGGTAGGACGCATTGTAGTCTTGAGGTGAAGGTATTGTCCGCAAGTAAGGCCGTGGCGTCGTTGGCCACGGCTTCGTTGTATGTGGCAGAGCGCCCTCCCTCGATGACGACGTAAACGACGAAAGGGGGAGTCAGCGAATGGCAGTTGGTCACGTGAAGTGGTTCAACCCTGAGAAGGGGTTCGGTTTCATCAGGCAGGAGAACGGCGAGGACGTGTTCGTGCACTACTCGGCGATTTCCGGTGAAGGATTCCGGACACTGGAAGAGGGTCAGAAGGTCGAGTTCGAGATCACCAAGGGCCCGAAGGGCCTGCAGGCCTCAAACGTCACCAAGGCAGCCTAAGCGCGCTCTGCGCCGCGGTAACGCGGCATCCGCTTGGCAATACGAACGCCCCGGGGTGCACAACCCCCGGGGCGTTTTTCTTTGCAACTAGCAATACGTGGCGCATCGAAATGATTTCTCATCGATGCTGGTGACGATCTCCCGTTTGCATGGCTCGTCGGCGTTTCTGCAGCATAGCCTCGCGCGTCCCGGCGCTCACCGTCCGCGCTGACGATTGTCAGTGCCGTGACGGCCGCGCTATGGGTTCGCCATGGACGCCAAAGCCGCAGCGCGGGAGCGCTTGGAGCGCACCCGCGACGATCTCGTCGCGCTCAGCCACCGTATCCACGCCCACCCGGAGCTCGGGTTCGAGGAGGAGCGCGCTGCGGCGTGGGTCGCCGAGGCGCTCGCCGAGAGCGGGTTCGACGTGACGACCGGCATCTGCGACCTGCCGACCGCGTTCGTCGCACGCGCCGGCAGCGGTCCACTCCACCTCGCCATCTGTGCCGAGTACGACTCGCTTCCGGGAATCGGCCACGCATGCGGCCACAACATCATCGCCGCGAGCGCGGTCGGCGCCGCGATCGCGGCGGCGCGGGTCGCCGACGACGTCGGGCTCACCGTCAGCGTCATCGGCACGCCCGCGGAAGAGGGCGGCGGCGGCAAGATCCTGCTGCTCGAGCGCGGCGCCTTCGCCGGCGTGCACGCCGCGATGATGGTGCATCCGGCGCCGATGGACATGGCCGAGCCGCCGGTCCTCGCGGTGGCGCAGTTCGAGGTGCGCTACACCGGCAAGGAGGCGCACGCGTCGGCGTTCCCGGAGCTCGGCATCAACGCCGCCGACGCGCTCACGGTCGCGCAGACGGCGATCGGCCTGCTGCGGCAGCACATCCGCTCGACCGATCGTATTCACGGCATCGTCACCAAGGGCGGCGACGCGCCGAACGTCGTGCCGGCGCACACCGTCGCCAAGTATCTCGTTCGCGCCCGCAAGCTCGGCGAGCTCGACGCGATCTACGGCAAGGTGATGCGGTGCTTCGAGGCCGGCGCGCTCGCGACCGGCTCGACCCTGAAGATCGTCGAGGACCACAAGCCCTACGCCGAGATGCGCCACGACTCGGCGATCGCCGGCCTCTATCGCCACAACGCCGAGGCGCTCGGCCGCCGCTTTCCGGAGATGAACGCCGCGCTCGAGCGCATGGCCGGCTCGACCGACATGGGCAACATCTCGCTGGCGCTGCCGTCGATCCATCCGATGATCGGCATCAGCTCCGCGCCGGCGGTGAACCACCAGCCCGAATTCACCGCCCATTGCGTCACCGAACAGGCCGACCGCGCCCTGATGGACGGAGCGCTCGCGATGGCGTGGACCGCCATCGACGCCGCAACCAGCGCGGACGTCCGCGATCGCTTGATCGGCGCGGCGCTCACCGCGGCACGCTAGCGCCGGCCGCGCGGCCACAAATCAGCGCACCCGAAGCCAATCCTCAGGTCCGCATCAGGACCGGCCACCCTCCGCTCCGCTATGCCGGACGCACGGAGGTAACCGGTGATGCTCACATCGACGACGACTCTCGACGAGCTTGCCGCGGCACCGGCGCCGCGGACCGACTGGCGGCGCGCGTGGCGACGCGGAATGCGCTCGGGAGATCTGGTCACGGCGCGCTACGAGGAGCTGCTCCGCCTGCCGCTCGGCGAGGTCCGCTCGTCGCTGCGGATTCCATCGGTGCACGAGACGCATCCGGGCGGCATCCTGGTCGCGCCGGCCGCGTGAGGCTCCGCGCGGAGACGGTGCTATGTAACGACCATGCTGCCGACAATCGCCGTCGAGCCCATTCGTGCCGAGGCCGGGATCGGCCGGATGTCCTCCGCGCAGCGCCAGTACCTGCTCGTCGAGCAGGGGGTCGGCGCCGCGATCTTCAACTTCATCGTCAATGGCGCGATCGCGTGGCTGGTGTTCCGTGCGCACCCGGTCGTGCCGCTCTGGGGTGAGCAGAGCATTGCCGGCGACACGATCGCGACCTGCTTCCTGCTGTCGCTCATCACGGCGTTGATCGTGACTGCGCTCGCGCGTGGCCGGCTCGGCTCGGGCAAGCTCGACCCGCTCGGTTGGACCGCGAGCACGCACCCGCGCCTGCGCCTGGTGCCGCGCGGCACCGTCACGCGCGGTCTCGTCCTCGGCGTCGCGTCCATGCTGACCGTCGCGCCGCTGACGATCGCCGTTCTGTGGGCGCTCGGCGTCCAGGCGATGAGCCTCCGGACCTTCGTGCTCTTCAAGGCGACGTTCGCCGCGCTGCTGGCGGCCATCGTGACGCCGCTCATCGCGCTCTGGGCGATCACGCCGGCCACGACGTGCCGGTAGCACCCGTGCCGCGCTCCCCGACCGGCATCACGTACGCCTTCGGCGACTTCGAGCTCGACGAGCGCCTCTACGAGCTCCGCCGCGGCGGCGAGGTGGTGAAGGTCGAGCCGAAGATCTTCGACGTCCTCGCCTACCTCGTCCGCCATCGCGAGCGTGTGGTCTCGAAGGAGGAGCTCCTCGAGAAGCTGTGGCCGGGCGAGTTCGTGAGCGACTCGGTCCTGCCCCGCTGCATCACCGTGGCGCGGAAGGCGCTCGGCGACGACGCGAGCGGGCAACGCGCGATCCAGACCGTTCACGGTCGGGGCTATCGCTTCATCGCGCCGCTCTCCGGGCGGGGCGCAGGGCCGGCGCGTGCCGGCTCGAGGGCAGCCGCGACCGTGCCGAACGGTGGTGAAGGCGACGCGTCGCTCCCGGAGCCGGCCGCGCTCTTCGTCGGTCGCGAGGAGGCGATGCGCGAGCTCGAGATGGCGCTCGCGCAAGCCGTCGACGGTCACGGCCGTCTCGTGCTGCTCGTCGGCGAGCCGGGCATCGGCAAGACGCGCACCGCCGAGGAGCTCGCGCGCCGTGCCGCCGGTCGGGCGGCGGTGCACACCGGACGCTGCTACGAGGGCGAGGGCGCGCCGGCCTTCTGGCCGTGGGTGCAAGTGCTGCGCTCGTGTCTCGGCGACGCCGATCCGGCGCGCGTCCTCGCCGACCTCGGTGACACGGCGGGCGCGGCCATGCAGCTCGTGCCCGAGCTCGCCGACCAGCTGCCGGGCACGCGCAGCGCGCCCGGCGACAGCGCCGAGCAGACACGCTTTCGCCTGTTCGAGAGCGTCACGACGTTTCTCACGCGCAGCGCGCGATCGGAGCCGCTCGTCCTCGTCCTCGACGACCTGCACTGGGCGGACAAGTCGTCGCTGCTGCTGCTCCAGTTCCTCGCCCGCGAGATGCGCGACGCGCGCATCCTCGTCGTCGGCACCTATCGCGACGTCGGGCTCACACGCCATCATCCGCTCGCGCAGCTCCTCGGCGACCTCGCCCGCGAGCGCCTGCACCAGCGCGTCTTGCTCCGCGGTCTCGGCGAAGCCGACGTCGCGCGCTTCGTCGAGACCGCCGGCGGGCGGAGCCCGGCGCGCTCGGTGGTCGCGGCGATCTACGAGATGACCGAGGGCAACCCGTTCTTCATCGGTGAGATCGTGCGCCTGCTTCTCGCCGACGCCGGACGCGACCGCCTCGCCGACGACGCGCCGCTCGCGATGCCGCTGCCACAGGGCGTGCGCGAGGCGATCGGCCGCCGTCTGAGCGCGCTCTCGGCCGACTGCAACACCGTGCTGACGATCGCGTCGGTGATCGGGCGCGAGTTCGGCGTGACGGTGCTCGAGCGCGTCAGCAGGACCCCGGGCGATCGCCTGCTCGAGGTGTTGGAGGACGCCGTCTCCGCTCGCATTCTTCACCCGGTCGCGGCCACGCCCGGACGGTACGGCTTCGCCCACACCCTCGTCCGTGAGACGCTCTACGAGGAGCTCTCGACGGTGCAGCGCGTGCGGCTGCACCGGCAGGTCGGGTCGGTGCTCGAGGAGATCCATCGCGCCAATCCGGGGCCGTACCTCGCCGAGATGGCGCATCACTTCTTCCAAGGCGCGCCAGGAGGGGACGTCGAGAAGGCGATCGCCTTCGCGCTGCAGGCGGGCGAGCGCGCCTTGCAGCTCCTCGCGTACGACGAAGCCGCCGATCACTACGAGCGCGCGCTGCAGGCGATCGAGCTCGCGGCGCCGGTCGACGACGTGCGGCTCTGCGACGTGCTGCTCCGCCTCGGCGACGCCCACTCCCGCGCCGGCGAGCGCGAGAAGGCGCGACCCACGTTCATGCGGGCGGCGGAGGCGGCGCGCCGAAACGGCCGCGCCGATCAGCTCGCCATGGCCGCGCTCGGCTTCGGCGGCCGCGCCGAGTTCGGCATGCCGAAAGACCCGGCGCTGATCGCGCTGCTCGAGGAGGGGGTCGCCGCGCTCGGCGACCGCGACGATACGCTGCGCTCGCGGCTCCTCAGCCGCCTCACCGGCACGGCGCCGTACTCCGAGTCGATGGAGATGCGCCAGTCGTTCAGCCTCGAGGCCGTCGAGCTCGCCCGGCGCACCGGCGATCCCGAGGCGCTGGTGGTCGCGCTCGGCGCGCGCTGCTGGGCGCTGCTCGGCCCCGACCACGTGCCGGAACGACTCGCGCTCGGCACCGAGCTCGTCACGGTCGCCGAGCGGACCCGCAGCAAGAGCGCCGCCTTCATGGGACACGAGTACCGTACCACCGCGCTGCTCGCGCTCGGCGACATCGCCGGCGTCGACCGCGAGATCGAGACGCTCGCGGCGATCGCGCGCGAGCTGCGCCAGCCGCTCGAGCTCTGGTTCGTGACCTGGTTCCGCGCCTGCCGCGCGCTCGGCGACGGCCGCTTCGAGGACGCCGGACGTCTGATCGAGGAGGCGCGCGAGCTCGGGCGTCGCGCCCAGCACCCGGGGACCGCGCTGGTCGAGAACGGCCTGGCGCTCTTCCTCGCCCACGAGCACGGCCGCTCCGAGGAGTTCGCCGACCGCTTCGAGCTCTTCACGGAGCACTACCCCTGGGCCGAGCGGCTGCTGCACCTCAGCAGCGCGCTCTCGTTGACCGAGCTCGGCCGCGAGGAGGACGCGCGCGCCGCCTTCGAGCTCGTGGCCGCCCACGACTTCCGCGACATCCAGCGCGACGAGCACTGGATGGTGATCATGGTGCAGCTCGCCGCGATCTGCACCGACCTGAACGACACCCGCCGCGCCGCAGTGCTCTACGAGCTGCTCGCGCCGTTTCGCGATCGCGTTGCCGTCCACGACCTGCTGCGCGTCTACAGCGGCTGCGTCGCGCATTACCTCGGCCTTCTGGCCGCGGCGCTCGGCCGTTTCGACCTCGCGGTCGAGCATCTGGAAGAAGCCTGCGACACGCACCTGCGCATGGGCGCGCGGCCGTTCGTGGTGCGCTCGCAGTACGAGCACGCGCGCGTTCTGCTCGCGCGCGGGCGCCGTCAGGACGCGGTCAAGGCGCAGCGGCTCCTGCGCGACGCGGCCGAGGCGGCGCGCGTCATGGGCATGGAACGTGCCCGCGACCTCGCCGTCCGCCTCGCCGCTCGCTCCGGCGCCGAGCCCGCCCCGCTCAGGCGAACCTCGCGGAAGTAAAGCCGAATCATCAATACTTCCAAAGAAAACGCTCAGGTTTGCGGCGAGACACGGCCCGCGACGGTGTGTAGTCTCTGGTCAACGTTGCTCGAGAGGTGAGCCGATGACGACCGCGACGACAGACGAGCGCCAGCCGATGGCGCGGAAGATCGAATGGCGCAGAGCGTGGCGCGCGCTGCGTACCCTTATCGCCGACTCGGAACGTACCGAGCAGGTCTTCATTCTCACCCGCGCGCTCTCCGGCAAGAGCGGCGACCGCGTCTTCATGCGCTTTCGGGCGCACGCGGAAGGGCGACGCCTTCTCGCCGAGCGTCCGTCGCTCTTGGACGCGCTCTCGGATCTGGAGGCGCTCGAGCGTCTCCCCGAGGGCAGCTTCGGCCGCGCCTATGCCGCCTTCATGCGCGAGGGCCAGCTCCGCGCCGCCGGACTCGTCGAGGCCCAGATGGCGGCGGAGAATGAGGACGACGAGGAGCTCGATCCCGACCGGCAGTACTTCTTCAATCGCCTGCGCGACATGCACGACCTCTGGCACGTCCTCACCGGCTACGGCCGCGACGAGGCCGGCGAGGCCGCGAACCTCGCCTTCAGCTTCGCGCTCACCCGCCACCAAGGCATCGGCGTGATCGTCCTCGCGGCGATGCTGGTCGGCCCCAAGGACAATCGCCTCGAGTGGCAGCGCTATCTGCTGCGCGCCTGGCGCCGCGGCCGCCGTGCCGCGTGGCTCCCGGCCGTCGAGTACGAGCGTCTCTTGGACCGTCCGCTCGACGAGGTCCGGCGCACGCTCGCGATCGAGCCGCCGCAGAAGGCGCACCCGCGAGGCATCCTCGTCGGTAGCCGCAACGACGCGACGGCTCAACCGTTGCCGAGCGGCGGCGCCGCCTCGAGCGCCTAGCCGCGCCGCGAAAGTAGGCGGCGCGCCTACTTCGTGGTCGGCGGGTCGGAGATCAGCAGCGTCCCCTGCGCGACGCAGGCGAGCTTGCCGTCGTTCGTCACCTCGACGCGGACGACCGCGGAGCGACGACCCATCGAAAGCACGGTCGAGACCGCGGTGAGCGTGCCGCTCTTCACTGCGCGGAGATAGTTGAGCTTGAACTCGGTCGTCGCCGCCCATTGGCCGCGCTTCATCAAGGGATAGAGCACCACCCCGAGCGAGTGGTCGACGAAGCTCGCCATGACGCCGCCGTGGATCGCGCCCATCGGCGTCACCAGCTCGTCGCGTACGTCGAGCGTCGCGACTAGTCGGCCGGCGGTCAGCTCGCGGAGCTTGATGCCGAGATAGCCGGGCAGGCCGCCGACGGCCTCGTGTGCCTTCAGCATCGCGTCGGCGATCTTCTGATCGAAGGTATCGAACTCGGTCGGGATGTCGGTTGCCACGGCGAACCTCGCTTTCCTACCTGATGGCGGCGAGTCGGGCGCGAGCGGTCAGCGGTGCTCCGGCAGCGTCTCGGGCATTTCGAGTACACCCTCGGACCGCGCGACGTGAGCGTGAAGAGCAAGGCAGCGACGCCGTAGGGCGCGAGCCCCATCGCCATATCGATGAGCTTCATCACGACCGCGTAGAGGCTCTCGAGCACGCTCGTCAGCGGTGCCGTCCGCTCGCTCGGCAGGAGCGCCATGGCGATCCCGACCATCAGCGAGAAGAACATCACCGCCAGCATGTCGCCGTTCACCGCCGCGCGGAGCGGGTTGTCGGGCACGATCGCGAGCAGCGCCTCGAGGCCGACCGGTGCGACGGTCGCGGCGGCGGGCGGCGCCCCGCTCCGGGTGGCGGCCGCGGTGAGCGTGGCGCGGGTCTCGGGCGAGAGCCCGGCGCCGGGACGCACGACGTTCACCATCGTCAAGCCGAGCACGACCGAGAGGCCGGTTGCGAGCACGGTGTACGCCAAGGTCTTGATGCCGATCCGGCCGAGCCGGCCGACGTCGCCGAGACCGGCGACGCCCAGCACCAGCGCCGAGAAGATCAGCGGCAGGACGACCATGAAGATCAGCCGCAGGAACAGGCGGCCGAACGGCTCGATCAGGTGATCGACGCTCCAGACGAGCCACGGTGCGCCGGCCGCCGCGACGTTCGCGGCGACGCCCGCGGTGACGCCGGCGACGAGCCCGAGCAGGATGCGAACGTGGAGCGGCCAGCGCCGGCGGACCGGCATCTAGGCTCCCGTCGTGAGACGCGCCGCCGGGCGAGAGCCGCCGGCGCTCAGATCGCGACCATCTCGATCTCGGCCGCGAGCGCCAGGTCGCGCTCGGTGACCCCGCCGGCATCGTGCGTCGAGAGCGTCAGGGTCACCCGGTTGTAGTTCACCGTGATGTCCGGGTGATGATCGGCGGCCTCGGCGATGTCGCCGACCTTGTTCACGAACGACAGCGCCGCCTTGAAGTCGGCGAACTGGAATTGCTTGCCGATCGCAGCACCCTGGCGGCGCCATCCGGGTGTCTTCGCGAGCCCGCGCTCGATCTCGTCGGCTGAGAGCTTCTCCATGGCGTGGCTTCCCCCGCTGCGAGATTCGTGCGGCGGCCCCGGAGAGTCAACCGCCGGGCGAAGCGCCCGCGCCCCCTCTCGGCTTCAGTGCGCGGACGGCGTGATGGCGGAGCCGGACGCGTTCGATGCCGCGAGCAGGCGGAAGTCGGCGTAGTCGGCGACCGCGCGGGTGCCGGTGTCGTCGGCATCGGTGAGCACCGCGATGCCTTGCACCTCCGGCGGATCGGCCTGGAAGAGGCGGCGGTAGTCGGTGGCGATGTTGACGGTCTCGGTGCGCCACTCGCCGGCGGCCTCGGTGCCGCTCTCGAGCACGACGATCTGCGCCGTCGAGTAGCCCGGGCTCGGGAACGCCGCGCCGCGCGGCTCGCGCGCGCTCCACACGTACTTGATCGCGCGCGGCACGAGCCCGCCGAAGGAGCCTTTGAAGACGACGTACACGCCGGCCGCCGAGTCGTTGGTGGCCTTCTCGCGCTCACAGCTGCCGGTCGGGAACTCCGCGACCCGCCATCGCCACGATAGAGCCGGGTACTCGTCGACGGTCGTCTTCACCGGGATGCCGATCTGGGCGGCTTGCGCCTGCGCGACCGCCTTCAAGAAGCGCTGCCCGTTCTCGGCCGTGACCGTGTAGACGCGCTCTGCCGTCTTCGGATCGCGCGATTGCCAGCGCGTGGGAAAGCGTTCCAGCGGCTCGTCGCTGAAGTCGTCGACGGTCATCGACGGCGCGCCGGCGGTGCCTGCGCGGAGCGGGCACGCGATCGCGCACACGACCGCCAGAGAAAGGATGAGCGACCGCATCGAGCCCGCATTCGTACTCAGGTGCCGGTCCTTGCGCAAGACCGTTTCCGGTGGCGCGGCATCCGCGCGGACCTCGCCTGTCCGCGACGTCGCCGGTCGTGCGCGGCTCGTCAGCGCCCGACGCAGGGCGCGACGCTCGCGAACAGACGCCCGTCCGCGTCGACGCACGCATAACCGGTGCGGCCGAGCGCGAGCGGCGTCGAGGTGATCCAACCGCCGCCGTCGACGCTGAAGCCCGGGGTCGCGAGCGCCAGCTCGGCGAATCGCGCCTCGCGGAGATCGATGCCGTTCGTCACCTCGCCGAAGCCCGGGTGGACGCGCATCAACACCTCGCTGACCGCGGTGCCGGGCGCGTTCGAGTGGAATGCGATGCCCTCGCGGAAGCCGCCGGGCGGGCCCGCCGCGAGCTCGTTCAGGATGCCGATCGCGACATCCGAGCGCTTGGTACCGATCGCGAAGACGTTGATGCCGGCGACGGGCACTGTCGTGGACGTGCCGAGATTGCCGACGTCGACCTCGAGGCCGTGGACCGCGCCGGAGGTCATGTCGGCATGGGCGAAGGCGAGGACGTTCGCGCCCCAGACGCCGCCGATCGGGCCGTGGCCGTCTGCCAGCGCGTAGAGCGCGACCGTATCCTCGGGCGACTCACGGTTCTCGTTGCCGACCGTCAGCGTGAAATGCCGTGTGCCGTCATCGGGCACCTGCTCGGCGATGCCGAACGGTGCGGTGATCGGCGGTGCGCCGGCCTTCGCGAGCTGACCCGCCAATGACGCGCGGTTGTACTCGAAGAGCGTTGCGGCGGCGCTGACGACTGTCGGAGCGGCAGAGCCGGAGAGAAGCCCGACCGCGAAAATCCCGAGCGCCGTCAGCGCCGCGCCAACGCGCGCGCGCCGCTTCATCGGTCCGCCAGTTCGTGAACGCTCATTCCGAAGTCATGACGAACGGCCGCGACCGTTCTGTCATGGCAACGGCTGGTCGGTTCGCCGTGCGGCCGGTATCATGACAGGCATGAATCGAACCGAAGAGCTGATCGAGCAGCTCGTGGAGCAAGCCGGCGACCTCGGCGGCAGCCGCAACGAACGCTACATCCGCGAGATCCTCACCACCGTCCTGCGTCTCGCGCGCGATCAAGCGTCGGTCGGCGACCTCAAGATCGTCACCACCGCGCTCAAGGAGATGCGCTACGCCTTCAAGGTGTTCGCGCCGTATCGGCACGTCCGCAAGGTCAGCACGTTCGGGTCGGCGCGGACGCCGGAGGACACGCCGGAGTACCGTCAGGCGAAGGAGTTCGCCGAGCGCATCTGCCGCGAGGGCTTCATGCTGCTGACCGGCGCCGGCGGCGGGATCATGCGGGCATGCCAGGAAGGATCGGGACGCGAGCGGAGCTTCGGCGTCAACATCCGCCTCCCCTTCGAGCAGTCACCGAACGAGTTCATCGACCGCGACCCGAAGCTGGTCTCGTTCAAGTACTTCTTCACCCGCAAGCTGATGTTCATCAAGGAGGCGGACGCGATCGTCCTTTTCCCCGGCGGGTTCGGCACCCACGACGAGGGCTTCGAGGCGCTGACCTTGGTCCAGACCGGGAAGTCGCGGCCGCTGCCGGTGGTCTTCCTCGACGCGCCCCGCGGCACGTATTGGAAGACGTGGAAGCGCTACGTCGAGGACCACCTGCTGCGGCGCGGCCTGATCTCGGCCGACGACATGGCGCTCTTCAAGGTGACCGACAAGATCGACGAGGCGGTCGCCGAGATCAGCGGCTTCTACCGCGTGTATCACTCGTCGCGCTACGTCGGCGATCGGTTCGTGATCCGCTTGAACGCCCCGCTCGCGCCCGAGCTGGTCGCCGAGCTGAACGGCGAGTTCGCCGACATCCTCGCCGGCGGCGCCTTCGAGGTCGCCGAGGCGCTTCCCGACGAGCTGGGCGAGGCCGAGATCGCGCACCTGCCGCGGCTGGTGTTCCGCTTCAACAAGTTCGGCTTCGCGCGCCTGCGGATGATGATCGATCGGATCAACAGCGCCGGTCCTGCGCTGCCGCAGCAAGCGCCGCCGCTGCACACCGCCGAAGGCGGGTTGGTCTAGCGGCGGGTCAGTTCAGCTGCTCGGGTGGCTTTGCGGCGGCGTCGCCCTGATTGGCGTTGAGGAGCGCGCGCAGCAGCTCCGCCAAGGTCAGCACCTCGTGGTTCACTCGCACGAAGGCCTCGACGGCCTGCAGCCATTCGGTGCGCATGCGTTGCATGTCGTCGGAGGGTGCGTCCGGATTGAGGCAGACGACTTTCTTCATGCCGTCGAGCAATCCTTCGGAGATGCCGTGCAGGTGGCGCGCGATGTCCGTGAACGTGCGTGAGTCGATGACCATGGCCGGCGACTTAACAAGAAGAATGCCACGGCAAGAGACGGTGAACTCCCCAGAACGTTGGGAAGTTTCGCCGTGTGGTCGTCCGGCTCCAGACGGCAAATCTGCGCGATCGGATGCGGCACTTGCACCCGTGCGAGCGCGCTGTCCGTTGTGCTGAGGAGGGCGCGCACCGGTGTCTGCGACGCTATGGCGCCGCGTCGCGCTCGAGATGCTGCCTCAAAAATAGCCACGCATCCTTGAAAACGGTCGCACCCCATTGGTGGTGCGTGCCCGGATGCCAACGCAGCTCCTTCGGCTCGCGTGCGGCGTCGAAGAGCGTCATCACGGCGTCGCGCGGAAAGACCGGGTCGTCCGCGGTGTTGATCATGAGGAGCGGCCGCGGCGCGATCGCCGATGCGAAGTGCACGGGATCGGTGGCCTCGGCGGCGGTGCGGCGCTGCGCGCGCTCCTCATCGGTGTCGCCGCGCTCCCAATAGCGCAAGTGCGCGAAGCTGCCGGCGATCACGATCACCGCGGCGCGGATGCGCGGCTCGCGCGCACTGAAGACGGTGCCGAGCATGCCGCCGAGGCTGAAGCCGACGAAGCCGATGCGGGCGGGATCCACCGTGTCGATGCTCGCCAAGAGATCCACGCCGGCGGTCAGATCGGCGAGGCCCTGCGCGACGAAATCCGGCTTCATGATCAAACGGCGCCGGCGCATCGTCTCGAGCGGCGGGTCGCTCTCGCGCTCGCCGTGCTCGGCGAGGTCGATCGCGAGGACCGTCCAGCCACCCGCCGCCCACCGGCGCGCCGGCGCCTGGATGTAGAAGTCGTCCTTGCTGGTGTTGGCGCCGTGCTGGATGACCACCCCGGGGCCGGGAGTCGTCTGCGTCCGCGACTGGAAGAGGTAGGCCGGTACCAGCACGCCTCCACCGCCGGAGTAGCGCAGTCGCCGGATGCGCACGTCGCCGACGTGCTCCTCGCCGACGGTTTCGATCGCCATCCGCCATTGGTGCCGGTTTCGCCGTGGTCGCGCAAACCGCGCCGCTGTGGCAGTAGCAAGCCGGCATGATCATCGGCCTCACCGGCGGCATCGGCGCGGGGAAGAGCGTCGTGGGCGCGATCCTCACCGACCTCGGCGCCCACGTGATCGACACCGACAAGGTCGGCCACCGCGTCTACGAGCCCGGCAGCGACGGCTGGCGACGCCTGGTCGAGACCTTCGGACGCGAGATCGTCGCCGCCGACGGCACGATCGATCGGAAGCGCCTCGGCGCGATCGTCTTCGCCGACGCCGCCAAGCGCCAGCAGCTGAACGCGATCGTCCACCCGCTCATCTTCGGCGAGATCATGCGCGAGATCAGCGACCGCCGCGCCGCCGGCTTCGACGGACCGATCGTCCTCGAGGCGCCGATTCTCCTCGAGGCCAAGGGCACCGGCCTGGTCGATCAGATCTGGGTCGTGACCGCGCCGCGCGGCGCCGTCCGTGGCCGCCTCGTCGGCTCGCGTGCGATGACCGACGCCGAGATCGACGCTCGGGTCGGCGCGCAGCTCGACGACGCCGAGCGCCGCAAGCACGCCGACGTCGTGATCGAGAACGACGGCGACCTCGTCACGTTGCGCGCGCGGGTCGAAGAGGCCTGGCGGCGACTCACGGCTCCGTCGGCGTAGTCGGCGCTCCGGGTGACCGTCAGCCCGGCGGCCACCGCATCTGGCGTCCCCCCAGCACGTGCATGTGCAGGTGGTAGACGCTCTGCGCGCCGCGCGGGTTGCTGTTGATCACGACGCGAAAGCCGTCGGCGGCGATGGCGCGCTTCGCCGCGACGTCACGCGCGAGGCCCAGCAGCTGACCCAAGAGCTCCGGCTTGGCGTCGAGGAGCGTGGTCACGCGTTCCTTCGGGACCACCAGAAAGTGCACCGGCGCTTGCGGGTCGACGTCGTCGACCGCGAAGGCGTCCGCCGACTCGGCGATCCACTGGTCGCGCGGGATGGTCTCGAAGGGGCTCGGCGCCGCGAGCGAGCGCGCCTTGATCGCGGGCAGCCGCGACTCGGCGACGCGCCAGTAGACGATCCCCAGCGGGTTGAGCTCACCGAGCGCGAAGGCAGCCAACGCGATGGCGACGGTCCGGGTGTTCATCATTATTTCACCCCCTTGCTTCGAGATTTGGGAAGTATGCACCTGACAAAGGGTGATACGGGTGCTATCTAGCGCGGCATGTCTCCCGATGCGGCAGCGACTCGGCCGCCATGGTGGGTGCTGCTGGTCGGTGCGGCCCTTGGCATCCTCACGTTTGTCGCGACGTTCCTGGTGAAGCCCGTGTGGGGGTACTACAAGGCGCGGCGCGAACGCCCACGGTTCCGCGTGGACGGCGATCCGTACACGGTGCTCGTGCCGGTACGGGATACGGAAGGCGGGGGGTCGCAATCGTTCGATTTCCACCCGCCGGCTATTCCGGTGGTGAGGATGTGGGTCGCCTCCGTGCGCCTCAAGAACGATCCAGCGGCGCCCGCGCCGGCTTCTCGGGCCGACGGCATCCGTGCGCGCGTCACGTTCAGCACATGGGACGGCGCCGTCGTGCTGACGGTACCAGGGGGCCGGTGGGGGGAAATCCGGCAACCCGACGATCCGATGGAGGGCACGGTTGAATTGGAGGAGGTGTCCTTCAGGGCGGGGCAGCGGCGGCCGCTCAACATTGCGATTCGCCATCCCGAGGAGGGCGTCTGCTACGCGCTCGACAATCAGAGTTTTCTCGCGGGGAATTTGCTTCGTCGACCCGAGCGGCAATTGCGCGGGGGGCCGTGGCGCGTCAAGGTCTCGTTGAGTGGGGTCGGCGTGGACCAGCAGTTCACGTTTGATCTCTCGATGGTGGACGATGCGCTCCGGCTCCGGGAGCGCCGTGACGACGGTGGCAGTGAGCAGCGCACCGCGGTAGCGTAGATTGATGCCATTGAAGCCGCCCGCGCCGGCAAAGCCAGTCATCCCTGACCGTGGTCCGCTCCGCATCCCCATTCCGTTCGACGAAGCGATGAAGCGCGCCGTCAAGGTGCCGCCGCCGCTCCCGAAGCAAGTGCCGGAGAAGAAAACCTAGAGTGTCGCCTCGCGAAGCTCCACCCGCGCATCCGTTTACGCGGCGAGAACTATGGTCGCGGCTCGCCAGCTATGAGCCGCCGACGCTTGAGAAACTCGCGTCAATGTTTACGGCGTCTATCGAAGTCGAAGGTAAGCGCGCGGATCTGATTGACTCCAAATCGACGACGATGCTCGGTTATGCGGGTGCGGTCGTCGCGTTTCTGGTGCCGTCGCTGTTGCGAAACCCAATTCTC
>JBGPIT010000047.1:0-19971 GCA_041485125.1 Binatia bacterium
ATCGATGTCCGAGCCCACATGGCTCGCTTACGTTACCCGCCGTACGCCGGGCAACTCGAACGTGGAGAAACGTTCAGTGGACGGGGACGAAGAGGGCGTAGACGACGTAACCGAGCGCGACCGTGCTCAGCGAGCCCACCAGTGCGACCAGGCCTGCGATGCCCCAGCCGACCGCCCGCGCACTCCGTGACACGCCACGGGCGCGGGAGCGCCCCACCGACGGGAGCGCGCTCAGCGCCGCAACGACCTCGCTCTCGTCGGGTCGGAGCCAGGGCGACGACGCAACCGGCACGAAGTCTCGCCCCGGCTCACACCGGATGACGATGTTCGCATAGGGCGACATGTTCCCTTTGGCATAGCGACATCCGTGCCAGCGGCGAGATCAACGCCCGGCGCTGATTCCGCGCCGCTCGCGCTCTCAACAGCTGAGAATCTCGGCAGTAAATGTCGAAACCCGATGCAAGAAGCGCGGGCCCACGCGCAACTTCTACAGCGGTGACGTGTTGGCGACTGTCATCTCGGTCACGCTCCGTCACACCAATAGCGACCGCGTGCGTCCCACGCGGGGCCCAATTGACGCCATTGGGGAATGAGCGTTAGCTGAAACGCAGAAACGCAATGGAGGAGATCGCATGGCACAGAGGTCGTCACGGATGGTTCAGTTGGTCGTCGGATGCTTGCTCGTCTTTGGACTCGGGGTCGCGCCTGCGGCGGCCGGCGGCCGCTACGACGATCGGTACGATGAGCCGAGTGATCGCGCCTATCGCTACGAGCACCGGACCGAGACCAGCGCGCGGGCGGACGATCCGTACGTCTTCTCCACCACGCGCATGATCAACGACTGGGACGCGCCCGCGGCAATCAAGGTTCCGCTCCTGCCGGCTGCGTTCGTCGTCGACGTCGTCTTCCTTCCGGCCGAGGTCATCGCCGACGCCGTCCGCTGAGCCGCGCGACGCCGGCGACGGCGTCGCGCATGCCTCAGGCTCAAGGACAGACGTTCGCCACGCAGACGCTCGTCGGGAGATGTAGCGTCGCCGGACCGGGCAGACCCGCGGCGGCGTTCACCGCCGTGCTGCGAGTCTCGCCCAGGCAGAACGCCGCCACTTGCACTTGCGTCGCGCGTCCCGGCGTCCCGCTGCGCGACAACGGGGCGATGATCGTCCCAGTCGCGTCGGTCGCGCCGGCGCACTTCCGGACCTTCGACGTACACGAGTCGCCGCTCGGACAGTCGCTGCTGCCGAGACAGCTGATGAACGGATGCATGGCGCAGACCGAATCGCTCGGACCGCCATTGCAGACGCCCTCGCCGCCGGCATCGACGGTACACACGCCGTCGTTGCAGCCGTTCGGAACGCGCTGGCCGGCGCAGTAGCACGGCTTGCCGGCGAACCCGCCGCCGACGCAGGTCTCGGTCGGCTCCACGCTGCGCGTGCCGGTGGTGAGGTTCAGCGGGATGTCGAGGTCGCCGACGTTGGCCGTCGAGCTCGGCGGGCAATCGAAGCTGGTGTTCCCGAAGAGCGCGCTCGTGCCGTGCACGGTACAGGCCGCGCCGTCGCGGTCGCCGCCGGAGCACGTGCCGGTCGTATTGAAGTCGCTGCCGCTGCACGTCGGGCAGGGCTGGGCGACGTCGATGCCGGTGTGGATCCCCCAGACGGTGTTGAAGTTGCTGGCGCCACTGCCGCCTTCGGGGCTCACCGTCCCGGTCACGGCGCCGTTCACCCGGTTCGTGACGCATACCGGTACGCCGCCCTCCGAGATCGGCACCGGCGCGCCGAAGAAGAAGACGCACGCGCTGCCCGGACAGTCGGCGTCGCTGGTGCACACCTGCTCGCTCGCGTTCTGGCAGCGATGGTTGTCGACGACCGTCGTGCTCTTGATCGGTCCGCTGAGCGCGCAGGCGCCGCAGGTGCCGAGAAAGCTGCCGGGGCAACTCAAGTCGAAGCTCAGGGAGCCGGAATCGACGACCTGCTGATCGAAGTAGATACCGGTCGTACCGGCGTCGAGGTCAGATCCCTCTGCAATGGCCGTGTAGGTGAGCTTCGTGGGGCAAGGAATCTGCGGCGGTGCGGTCGCGGTGACCGTGGGTGTGGGCGTCGCGCCGCCGTGGTTGTCGTTGTCGTCACCGCCGCAGCTGAACGCGACACAACAGAGCGCCGTCAGGATGAGAGCCCGATACGTCATCCGCACCATGACCACCTCCGTCGTCGCTGACCCGTAAGGAACCGCCGCTCGCGACCCCTCGGATACGTCGAAAGGGCCGCGCCTGTGACGCGAGTGTACCCAGCGACCCACACGAGAGCGACCCTAGGGGTTACCGAATGCCGGCGCGCCGGACCGCGTGCCGTGGCGCATCACATGCGATCCGTCACGCACCGGTCCGCGCGGGGCGGCGATCGTGTCGCGCTGCCGCCCATGCGGCGTGCCGGCAGCGCCCGCGCGCTGTGTCGCGGCCGCGTCCGCGCGCACCGGTGTCCGCGAAATCCCGCCAATTCTCGCGATCGCTTTGCTGGCACCGCCGTTGCTTTCTCGGGCGTCAGCCACTGCACACGACAGAAAGGGGGCACATCATGGACGCGGGATCGACAGCGATGAAGACCCGGCACGAGATACCGACGGTCTTGATCGTCGACGACTATCCGACGTTGGCGGAGCTGGTCGAATGGCGGCTGCGGGTCGCCGGCATGCTGACGCGCATCTGTCCCGGCGGCGCCGAAGCCATGCGCGTCGTCCGCGAGGAGCGCGTCGACCTGGTGATCCTCGACGTGATGATGCCGGAGGTCGACGGCTACGAGGTGATCCGCTTGATCCGCGACCAGGAGCACACGCGGCAGCTGCCGGTGATCATGCTCACCGCGTGCTCGACCGAGGCCGAGATCGCCGAAGCCATGGCGCTCGGCGCCGACTACTACATCACCAAGCCCTTCAACGCCGTCGAGCTGGTGCGCCAAGTGAAACGGCTTCTCGAGGAGCGCCGGGCGGCGTAGCGAGGCACCGTCCCGCGCCGGCGGGGGTTGGTCAGAAGCTCTCTTTGTACGGCCGCACGTCGAGCTCTTGCGTCCACGCGCTGCGGTCCTGGTGTGCCAGGTGCCAATAGCTCTCGGCGATCGCCGCCGGGCTCAGCATGTCGTCGGCCGTGAGCTGCGGGCGCAAGCGACGGATGAAGGGCATGTCGATCGCCCCGTCGACGTTCACGTACGCGACGTGGATGCCTTGCGGCCCGAAGTCGCGCGCCATCACCTGCGCCAGCCCGCGCAGCGCGAATTTCGCCGGTCCAAACGCCGCCGACGTGGCGAAGGGTTTCGTCCCCGCCGTCGCGCCGGTGAAGAGGATCGTCCCCTGCCCCTTCGCGAGCATCGCCGGCACCACCGCCTGCGACCAGAGGAACGCCCCGAAGGCGTTCACTCGCCAGGTGGTCTCGAAGGTGCTCGGCTTGGTCTCCATGAGACGACCGAACGGCCGCATCGCAGCGTTGTAGAGGAGCACGTCGACGTCGCCGAGCTCGCGGCCGATCCGCTCGACCGCGGGCGCGATCTCGTCCGCCTTGCTCACGTCGGCCGGGACCGCGAGCGCGCGGCCGCCAGCGGTCGTGATCTCGTCGGCGAGCGCGTCGAGCTTCTCCTTGCCGCGCGCCACCAGGGCGACGGCGTAGCCGGCGGCGAAGCGCCGCGCCAGGGCCGCGCCCAATCCAGCGCCGACGCCGACGACCGCAGCCACTCGTGGGGATTGCCGCTCGGCCATCACCGCCTCCTCACGCGGTCGGGCGCGAGGCCGACGCGCAGGCGGCGCACGTCGAGACGCGCGCCGGTGTGCTCGTCGACCACGACCGGGCGCACCTCGCGTCCGCTCTCGTGATCGACGAGGACGACGGGCGGACCCTTCGCGTCCCAGAGCCAGTCGCTCCCCCATCGCCACATCGCCGCGAGGACGTCCCAGAACGCGCGTCCCTTCTCGGTGAGACGGTACTCGTAACGCGGCGGCCGCTCCGCGTACGGTTGCTTCGTCATCAGACCCTCCGCGACCAGGCGCTCGAGCCGCTTCGCGAGCACGGCCCGCGGCATCTCGAGCGCGCGCTGGAAATCCTCGAACCGCCGTTTGCCCGCGAACGCCTCGCGCAGCACGAGCGGCGTCCACCAGTCGCCGATCAGGTCGGTCGCGCGCGCGATCGGACAGGGCGCGCGGTCGAATCGGGTCCGTCGCATCGCGATCCGCTCAGCCGGCGACCGCCTCGACCCGGGCGCGCACGTGCTTGTGCCAGGGCGTGCCGGCGAGCCAGTCACGGTCCTCCGACGCGGTGAGCTCGTTCGGCGCGACGCCATGTACGACCTGGCGGCCGGCCTCGTCCGGGTAAGAGAGCCCGAGCCCATTCGGCAAGCTCACGTGGCCGGGCTGCATGCACGCGTTCACCTCGACGATGGTCTCGGCGCTGCCGCGCCGGGTGGTAACCCGGACCCGGCCGCCGTCGGCGACGCCGAGCGACTGCGCGTCATCCGGGCTGATGCGGAGGGCGCCCTCCGCATCCTTCTTCCGCCACGTGGGGTCGCGGAAGATCGTGTTCGCCGTCGAGGTGCGGCGCTCGCCGGCGGTGAGCACGAACGGAAACTCGCCGTGACGCCCTTCGGGCTCGTCGCGGAGCCCGCGGAGCTCGCTCAACAGCTCCGGCACCGTGAGGTTCACACGCCCGTCGGGTGTCGCGAGCCGCCGCCAGGTCTCCTCGTACTCGTCGACGGTGAACGTCACGCCCGAACGGCGGGTGCGGATCGCCTCGAAGAGCGCCTCGCCGAGCGCGGGCCCGTCGCCCGCAAAACCGGCGCGCCGGACCGACTCGGGATAGCTGAGCGCGCAGGTGTGCGCCGCGCCCCAGAGCAGCGCGATCGCCTCGTTGCCGGCACCGAACGTCGGCCCGAGCGTCTCGTACAGGATCACCGGCACGAGGCCGCCGAGCTCCGGGCGCTCGCTGGTGAGACGGAGGAACTCCTGCGCGTACTCGGCGCGACCGCGCGCGGCGGCGGCGTGGAGCGGGGCGAGGTCGACGTCGTCGAGCGCGCCGATCGCCCGCACCAAGCGGTGGTGGATCTCCGGCTCGGCAAGCGTCCCGGGTGCGGCGTCGAAGAGCGGCGCGCGGAGCTGGAAGACGTTCGCGGGGAACTCGAGGGTGAAGAACGTCGCCTCCCACTTTTCGAACTGCGACGCCGCCGGCAGCACGTAGTCGGCGTGGCGAGCGGTCTCGGTGAGCGCGACGTCGATCACGACCACGAGCTCGAGCGCGTCGAGCGCCTCGCGCATACGCTTGCTGTCGGCGAGCGAGTGCACCGGGTTCGCGCTCTCGACGATCAGCGCGCGGAAGCGCTTCGGATGGTCGGTCAGGATCTCGTCGGGGATCACGTTGCAGGGGATGAGCCCGGTGATGATGCGATGCCCGCCGACCGGGCTCGTCCGGCCGCCTTCCCTGCCGCCGCCGAGCCCCGCCATCCGGGTGTGGATGTTCATGGCGCCGGCGCGGCCGAAGTTCCCGGTGAGCAGATAGATCAGCTTTTCGAGGTACGAGTTGAGCGTGCTGTGGGGCGCTTGCTGGATGCCGAGGTCCTCGAAGATCGAGACGCTCTTGGCGGCGGCGATCCGCCGCGCCACCGCGCGCACCAACTCTTCGGAGACGCCGGCGCGGGCGCAATGGTCCGCGACCGGGATCTCGCGGAGCTGCGCGAACAGCGGCTCGTGATTGCTGGTGCGATCGCGCAGGAAGTCGTGATCGCACAGGTCCTCTTGGACGAGGACGCCGAGGATCGCGCTCAGGCAGAACGCGTCGGTGCCGGGACGGACTTGCAGATGGAAGTCCGCCAGCTCGGCGGTCTCGGTGCGGCGCGGATCGACGACGATCAAGGCCCGACCCGGATCGCCGGCGATCGCGCGCAACGTCGCGCGCGCGCGCGGGAAGCCGTGCGACTGCCACGGGTTCTTGCCGACGAACATCGCGACCTCGGCGTGCTCGAAGTCGCCGGTGGTGTGACAGCGCGGCCGTCCGTAGAGCTGGCCGTCGACCCAGAACTCGCCGGTCTTCTCCTGCGCGAGCGCGTTCGAAGTGTAGATCGATCCGACCGCGCGCTTGGTCGCGCCGTTGTAGGCGCCGCCGAGATGATTCCCCTGCCCGCCGCCGCCGTAATAGAGGATCGTCGCGCCGCCGTGCGTGTCGCGCACCTGCACCAGACGCGCCGCGACCTCGCGAATCGCGGTGTCCCAGTCGATCGGCTCGAAGCTGCCGTCGGGCCGGCGCCGGAGCGGCGTCGTCAGACGATGGCGGCCGTTCTGGTAGTGGTCGAGACGCTGCGCCTTCTCACACGCGTAGCCTTGCGACCCCGGATGGGCGCGGTCGCCGCGGACGCGGGCGATGTGCGCGCCATCGAGCTTCACCTCGATGCCGCAGTTGATGCTGCACAGGATGCATGCGGTCTGTCGCCATTCGTCGCTCATCGTGGCCTCCGTTCAACGAGTGAATGGACGAGCGACGAGGTTGACGCAATAGGCGCTCCCACGCCCGGCGCGCGGCCCGCTGCGATCCGCGCTCGGACCGGCCGACTAAGAGGCGGTCAGCTCCGGGACACCATCGCGCGGCGCCGTCGCGTCCGGCAGGATCACCCGGAACGTCGAGCCGATGCCGAGCTCGCTCTCGACCTCGATGCGCCCCTCGAGCTGGGTGACCAGCGTGTGCACGATGTAGAGGCCGAGGCCGGCGCCGGCGTAGGAGCGCGAGTCTGAGCTGTCGACCTGCCGGAAGATGTCGAAGATGAACGGCAGATGCTCGCGCGCCATGCCGATGCCCGTGTCGCGCACCGTGAGCACGGCGCCGTCCGCCGTCGGCTCGCAGCCGACCGTGATCGTTCCGGTCGGCGTGAACTTGCGCGCGTTGCCGACGAGATTCTTCACGATGGCTTTCAGCTTCCGCCGGTCGGTGCAGAGCGCCACGCCGTGCGCGGCCGGCCATCGCACCTCGACGTCGCTCGTCCGCGGCAACGCGCCGAACTCCGCGGCGAGATCGGCGACCAGGTCGTCGATGGGCACCATCTCCCGGCGTGGAACGTCGGTGCCCGACGCGATGCGGTTCATGTCGAGCGTCGCTTCGACGAGCTCGAGCAGCTCGAGGCTGGAGCGGCGGACGCTGGCGAGGAGCTGCCGGCGTTGCTGCTCCGCCGGCTCGTCCTCCAACATCTCGGCGTAACCGAGGATCACGTTGATCGGGGTACGGAGCTCGTGCGACATCGTGGAGACGAACTCGGATTTGAGTCGACTGGCGTCCTCGATCTCCTCGACCAGGCGCGCGTTGGTGAGCGCCATCGACGCGAGCTGACTGATCCCATCGGCGATACGCGTCGCATGGACATCGAACGGCGCCGGCGCAACGGGGTAGCTCGCGATCAGCACTCCGATCAGTTTTCCGCGGTTGCGTAGCGGTATGCATACGGCGAGCGCCGTGCCGCGGCGCTCGAGCATCGCGCGTATGGCAGGATGCTCGGCAGTGTCGGGTGTCACGAACACGAGCTTCCCTGCGGTCAGTCGTGCCTCCATCGCGGCGAACAGTCCGGCAGGGGCCCGCAAGGTACGATAGATCTCGGCCTCTTCGATCGGAAAGCCGTACGTCGCGATGGGAACGTAGACGTCGTGCTCGGGTTGGTGCATCCACGCACTGATGTAGCCGCAGCCGAGTACTGCGGTGGTCACCTCGCACAGCCGCTCGAGAAGGACGCGCGTCTCGAGGGACGAGACCAGCTCACGCCCGACCTGTGCCAGCGCCGCGGTTGCCTGCGCTTCCTGGGCGTGCGCCGCTTTCGCGCTCTGACGCTCGATGAACTGACCGACGTGCGCGCCGAGGGTCGTGAGGGTCTGTATCGACTCCGCATCGGGCTGCTGAATGTCGTGGCTGTAGAACTCCATGACGGCGACGATCTCGCCGCCGAGCACGATCGGAAAACCGAACGCCGCACGCAGGCCGTCACATGCCGCGATCGGCGCCGGGACGTAGTCCGGCTCCGCTTGCACGTCGGGGATCCAGAGCGCAGCCTGCTCCGCCCAGATCCGTCCCGGCAGGCCCCTGCCCGGCGCGAACGCGCGCGCACGGCTCGCGGCGATGAAGGATCCGACCCCCGCGGCGGGTGCATGCCAGGACGCTTGGCAGCGCAGCATCCGCTCGTCCTCGTCCATGCGCCACAACAACCCGGCATCCCACCCGACGCTCTCGCATATCGTCTGCAAGATACGCGGACCCGCTTCCGCGAAGGTCTCGCATTCCGCCAGGACACGCGCGACCGCGTACTGGAGGGCGAGACGACGTTCCGAGCAGCGAAGCTCCTCCTCGACACGCTTGCGGTCGGTGACGTCTTCCATGGTGCCGATGTGGCCCGTCACGGTGCCGTCCTCCGCGCGGACCGGCTTCGTCCGGGCGTGAACCCAGCGCAGGCCAGTCGTCGTCTCGATTCGAAAATCGTGCGAGCTTTCGAGATTCTCGCGCAGCGCCCGGGAAGATTGCTCGAGCAAGGTCTGGCGATCGTCGCGATGGACCGTACGAATCCATCCGGAGCCGAGACCCTCCTCGGGGGGCATGCCCGCGATCTCCCCCCAGCGGGCGTTGAAGTACGTGGCCTGCCCACTCAGGTCGGACTCGAAGATGCCGATCGGCGCCGCGGCGCTGAGGGTCCGGAAGCGCGACTCACTGGCTGCGAGCTCTCGAGTACGCGCGCGCACGATGGCCTCGGTCGTCTCGTTCGCGATCTCCCGCTCGGCGCGCTGCGCGGCGATGCTGCGCATCTCCCGCCTGCTCCGCAGACACACGACGGCGATGGAGAATCCCACGAACGCGATCCAGCCGAGATCCTCGATCGAGCGCCACCATGGCATGACGCCCAGGTCATAGGCGGAGTCCGGCCAATAGACGCCGCGCAACACGTGATCGGCGACGACGACGATCGCAGCGGGCGGGAACACGGTGACGTCGCGATAGAAGGCGAGAAACGCGAGCGAGCCGAAGATGACGAAGTGCGTCTCGATGCGCCCGGCGGTGAGATGGACCAGCAAGGCCGCCATCAGCATCTGAGCGGCGGCGATCGAGTGCCTGGTCCAGCGACGTCCCGCGTACTTGCCACCGACAAAGACCGTCCACGCCGTGATCGCCCCGCCCACGACGATCGCAATGAGGAGATGCGGCTGCGCCTCGCCCGCTCGGCCCGCCCACGCGAGCGGTGAGATCAGGTGCGCGGCGAGGATCGCGGCGGCCCACTCGGCCACCATGAGGGTGACGAAGAACTCATCGGTGCGCGTGTAGACGCGCTGCCGATGCTCGCGAAAGAGCGCCTCGGCGCGGACCGACGCCGCCGCGCCGGGCTCCGCGGCACGCGGGCTGGCACCACGCCCATCGGAGCCGCGTCCGTCCACAGCTCCCGTTCAGCAGGTGGCGTGCCAGTTTCGGCGGCGCTACGGCGCCGGATTCCGTCGGCTTCGCGGCGGCCTACCGAGCACGTCGCTACAAGAACGACCGTCGGAGCGATCGCCTGCCATACGGGCGCCTACGTACGTCACCCGCGTATCACGCGGCCGGCATGCGCGTCGGGATCGTACACCTCGCCGTTCAAGACGTGACGGCCGTTGATCAGGACGTGCTCGATACCCGACGGGAAGCGCGCCGGTACGTCGAAGGTCGCGGTGTCGCGCAGTCGAGCACGATCGAGGACGACGAGATCGGCGGCGCCGCCGGTGCGCACGTAGCCGCGGTCGGTCCAGCGCAGGCGCGCCGCCGCGGCGCCGGTCATCTTGTGCACGGCGGTCTCGAACGGAAACAGCCCTTGCTCGACGTAGGTGCTGAGCACACGCGGGAAGGTGCCGTAGCTCGCCGGGTTCTGGTGACCCTCGGCGGTGACGAAGGTATCGGTCTCGATCGTGCAGAGCGGATGGCGGAGGACGGCGCGGAGCGCGTCCTCCGCGCCACGGTCGCCGCTGTAGGTGTGAATGAGAACGCGCGCCATGCGGCGGCTGTCGACGACCATGCGGGCGTAGAAGTCGAAGGGATGCATGCCGGCGCGCTCGGCGGCCTCGGTGACACGCAGGCCGTTGTACTGGTTCAGGGCCGGCGCGTTCGCGTTCATGATCTGGATGTCGGCGAGATCGAAACCGAGCGCGCCGAAGACGCCGGCGGCGAACGCCTGCAGATCCGCGCGCTCTTGTGGACTCTCCAGCACCTCCTCGAGGCGCGGCAGGATCCAGGGTGGAAAGAGCACGCTCGCTGTCGTGTTCCCGGCGGTGTACGGGAACGCGTCGAAGCCGACGTCGAGGCCGCCGGCGTGCGCGTCCTCGATCAGGCGGATCGCGTCGGCGCAGCTCGGCCACGTGGCACGGCCGACGAAGATGAGGTGGCTGATCTGCAGCCGAACACCCGCCGCCCGCGCCACTCCCAGGATCTCCTTGATCGCGGCGAGATTGTGGAACTCCTGCGTCGGATCGCTCACGTAGGCGCCGCTGATCCAGCTGTAGGCCTTGAGGTGCGAGGTGAAGAGCTTGCCGTCGCGCGCCGCCCATCCCGCGAAGGCCGCGAGCTCGTCCTCTTGCGCGAAGATCCCGGGCGGGTAGCCGAGACCGGTGCTGACGCCGATGCAGCCGGCGTCGAGCCCCTCGCGCGTCAGCGTCTCCATGCGCGCGAGCTCCTCGGCGCTCGGCGGAGCCGGATTGAGCGCGCCGGTCACGGCGGCACGGACGGTGCCGTGGCCGACCAGCTGGGCGACGTTCATCGACACGCCGCCGCGCTCGAGCGCGTCGAGGAACTCCGCCGTCGACTCCCAACGAAACACGATCGCGTCGTCGGTGATGAGCCGGCTCGCGTCGGCGGCGGCTTCGCGGTTCCGGTCGCTGATCGGCGCCGGGCTGAAGCCGCAGTTACCGCCGACGAGCGTCGTCATGCCCTGACGGATGAACGGCTCGACGAGCGTGCGGTGGTCGGCGCCGGGCAGCAGCCAATCGGAGTGCGAGTGGATATCGATGAATCCCGGGACGATCGTCTTGCCGGTGCAATCGAGGATCTGAGCGGCCTCGAGGCCGCTCAAGTCACCGACGGCGCTGATGCGCTCGCCGCTGACGGCCACGTCCGCGCGGACCGCGGGAGAGCCCGTGCCATCGACGATTTCGCCGCCGCGGAGCTTGAGATCACACCGTGCCATCGTTCGTCCTTTCCGGCTGCGCGCGGCACCGTAGCCTCGGTCCGATCCTCGGATCAAGCACACTCCGGGTGCGGAGAATCCCTTTGTGCGGCGGCCCAGGGCGGGATATGGTTTTTATCTGACTGTCTGGCGCGAGAAGCCCTCCCGTTGAGCGGCATTCACCAGCCTCCCGCACCCCACATTCAGCTACGACAGCGAGCGGTGTCCCACGAGGTGGAATTCGTCCACCTTCTCGGCCGCCGCGCCGGCGCATGGAGCGACTGATGGGCAAAAAACTGTACATCGGTAATTTGGGATTCGACGTGACCAGCAAGGAGATCGAGGACGTGTTCGCCGAGGTCGGCGCACCCGAATCGGTCGCGCTCATCACCGATCGCGCCACCGGACAAAGCCGCGGCTTTGCCTTCGTCGAGATGGCTTCCAACGCCGACGCGCAGAAAGCCATCCAGCAGCTCGACGGTCGTGAGATCAGAGGCCGCGCGATTCGCGTCAGCGAGGCGCGCGACCGCGACGACAGTCGTGGCGGCGGAGGCGGCGGCGGAGGCGGAGGCGGTCGCAATCGTCGCTAGCGCCTGAAGTCAGAAGCCAAGGAGGTCATCGATGGCATCAGCATCGTTCGAGCCCTGTCCAGCGTGTCAGAGCCCGCTCGCGTATCTGGTCGGCGTGAGCGGTAGTCAGATGAATCCGAAATGTCCGTCGTGCCACGCCGTAGTCGAGGTGTCGCGCGCGACCTTGTTGATGGCGGACCACTCCCGTCCGACGCCGCTTCCCGGCAGCACGAAATTCCCACCGCGTAGGCGGTGACGCTCCCTCTACCCCAGTCGTCCGAGCGCGCGCCCGCCTGAGGGCGGGCGCGCGCCGCACGCCGACGGCCGCCGACGCGACCCTGCAGCATGGCCGTCGCGGCGAACTGCCTTTCCACGCCGACTCTCCCGATGTGGTAGGCGCGCCGAAATCATGCGCGGAGGGTCACGATGGGCGGAGCGTACCGTCGACACGTTCAGCCCGGCCGGCCGTTGGGTTCGGCTCTGCTCGAGCTCGCCGCGGTGTTTCTACGCCTGGGCGCGACGGCGTTCGGCGGCCCGGCGGCGCACATCGCGGTCATGGAGGACGAGCTGGTGCGGCGCCGTCGCTGGCTCACGCAGGAGCGCTTCCTCGACATCCTCGGCGCGACCAATCTCATCCCCGGCCCGAACTCGACCGAGGTCGCGATCCACGTCGGCTATCTGCGCGGCGGGCTCGCCGGCCTCGTGGTCGCCGGCACGGCGTTCATCCTGCCGGCGATGTTTCTCGCGATCCTCTTGGCGCGCGCCTACGTCGCCTACGGCACATTGCCGCAGGCTTCCGCCTTTCTCTCCGGCGCCAAGCCGGCGATCGTCGTCGTGATCGCGCAGGCGCTCTGGCGGCTCGGCCTGACCGCGATCCGCTCGCGCCAGCTCGCGATCGTCGGCCTGATCGCGCTCCTCGCGGCGGCGCTCGGGACGAACGAGCTCGTCCTGCTCTTCACCGCCGGCGCGATGACGGCGAGTCTCGCGATGCTCGGCGCGGCACGAGGGCCGGCGCGCTTCGGAGTCGCGATCGTGCCGATCGCGGTCGCCGCGGCGACGACGCCGGCGGTTCCCTTCACCCAGAGCGCCCTCTTCCTCTTCTTCTTGAAGGTCGGCTCGGTGCTGTTCGGCAGCGGCTACGTGTTGATCGCGTTCTTGCGTGCCGACCTGGTCGAGCGCTGGCATTGGCTCACCAACGCGCAGCTGCTCGACGCGATCGCCGTCGGCCAACTGACGCCGGGGCCGGTCTCCACCGCCGCGACGTTCATCGGCTACGTGCTCGGACGCGAGACCGGCGCGCTGCTCGCGACCGTCGGCATCTTCCTTCCCGCGTTCGTCTTCGTCGCGCTGAGCGCGCCATTTCTCTCGCGCCTGCGGCGCTCGTGGGCCGCGGCCGCGTTCCTCGACGGCCTGAACGTCGCCGCGCTCGCGCTCCTCGCGGTGGTGACGTGGCAGCTGACGCGGGCCGCGATCGTCGACTGGCGGGCGGCGCTGATCGCGGCGCTCGGCGCGGTCGCGCTGCTGCGGTTCGGCGTCAACTCGGCGTGGCTCGTCATCGGCGGTGGACTCGCCGGTCTCGCGCTCGGCTGAGGCGCGGAGCGCGGCGCGGGCGGTGACCGGAGCTCAGGTGCCGAGCGACGCCCGCTCGTCCGCGACGGCATCCTCTTCGAGCAGGCGAGGATGCGTCGCGAGATGCGGGTACTTCGCCATCGCGGTCGTGTAGAACGCGCGGATGATCTCCATGTCCGCGCCCAGGTCGCCGCTCGCCGCGATGACCGGGCCGATGCCGCCGACCTTGCGGCGATAGTCGAGGAACGTGCAGATGATCGGCACGTCCGCGCCGCGCGCGATGTGGTAGAAGCCCGACTTCCAGTGCGCCGCCCGCTTGCGCGTCCCGGAGGGCGGGACCACCAAGTAGAGCTGATCGGCGGCGCCGAAATGTTCGATCGCTTGCTGGACCAGATTCGTCCGACGGTCGCGATGGACGGGCACGCCGCCGAGGCGGCGCAGCAGCCATCCGAGCGGGCCGCGGAAGAGCTCGCGCTTGCCGAGCCACGCCGGCTTCACGCCGAGCACGTACGAGACCGCGAGCATGAAGGGCAGGTCCCAGTTCGAGGTGTGCGGTGCGGCGATCACGACCGCCCTGGTTCCGATGGGAAGCTGCCCTTCGACGCTCCACCTGAACGCGGCGAGGTAGAGCCTGCCGAGCAGGCGTGCGATCCGCCCGGCGTTGCCGCGCCGGTCGGTGAGCCCCACGCTCGGTCCGGTCGCAGGGGACGCCTGATTTGGAACGCGATCGCCGTTGCCGCCGCGCACAGCACGGCCGGCACGAAGCTGGCGCAGCCGACTCAGAGCGAGCCGCCGATCATCGAGCCGAGCATCTTACGCCGCTCTCGATCTAGGATCATCGTACGAAAGAATCCATCGCACACCGCGGGCGCGCGTTCCAGAGGTCATCGAGCCCCGGGAAGGCATGCGGTCTTCCCGCACTCGGCTGCGGACCGTTGCAAGTCTGCCCCCGACGCTCGCGCCACCGGGTTTGCCCGTAGCTGAAACGCAAGGGAGCTGGTGAGCCCCGCGGTTGCCGGCGAAGCGACGGCGGGGTTCGCAAAGCCCGAGCACGCGCCCTATCGTGGCGGAATGGACGCATTCACCGCCTCGCACCCGAGCCTGCAGCGCGCTTTGTCGGAGCGCGGCTACACCACACCGACACCGGTGCAGGCGGCGATCTTGCTGCCCGACGCGGTGGGACGCGATCTGCTCGTCTCGGCGCAGACCGGATCGGGGAAGACCGTCGCGTACGGCCTCGCGATCGGCGAGACGTTGCTCGGCAGCGCCGAGGCGTTCAGTCCGGCGGCGAAGCCGCAGGCGCTCGTCGTCGCACCGACGCGTGAGCTCGCGCTCCAGCTCGAGAGCGAGCTCGGCTGGCTTTACGCGCACACCGGCGCCCGCATCGTCTCGTGCGTCGGCGGCATGGACATCCGTCGCGAGCAACGCGCGCTCGCGCGCGGCGCCCACATCGTGGTCGGCACGCCGGGCCGCCTCTGCGATCATCTCGAGCGCGGCCGACTCGACGTCTCGGCGCTCGCGGCCGTCGTCCTCGACGAGGCCGACGAGATGCTCGACCTCGGCTTTCGCGAGGATCTCGAGCGCATCCTCGATCGGACGCCGAGCGAGCGCCGCACCCTGCTCTTCTCGGCAACCTTGCCGAAGGAGATCCTCGGCCTCGCGCGCCGCTATCAACGCGACGCGCGGCGCATTGCGGTCTCGGCCGCCGACGAGCCGCACGGCGACATCGAGTACCGGGTGATGCAGATCGCGCCCCAAGACCGCGATCACGCCGTCGTGAACGCGCTGCGCTACTTCGACGCGAGCGGCGCCCTCGTCTTCTGCTCGACGCGCGAAGCGGTCCGCCAGCTGCACGGCAACCTCCTCGAGCGCGGCTTTGCGGTGGTCGCGCTCTCCGGCGAGCTCGACCAACCGGCGCGCCAGCGGGCGCTGCAGGCGTTGCGCGACGGGCGCGCGCGCGTCTGCGTCGCAACCGACGTCGCGGCGCGCGGCCTCGATCTCCCCGACCTCGGTCTCGTCATCCACGGCGATCTGCCGCGCAGTCGCGAGAGCTTGATGCACCGGAGCGGCCGCACCGGCCGTGCCGGCAAGAAGGGCGTGTGCGTGCTCGTCGTGCCGCACAACCAACGCCGGCTCGCCGAGCGCTTGCTCAAGTCCGCGCACGTCGACGCCCGCTGGAGCGGACCGCCGACCGCCAACGCCATCCGGGCCCGCGACCAGGAGCGGCTCGTGCGCGAGCTCGCGACTCTCGCCGCGGAGCCGTCCGAGGACGATCTCAGCGCCGGCCGCGCCCTGCTCGCCGAGCGCACACCCGAGCAGATCGCGATCGCGCTCGTGCGTCTCCATCGCGGGCTCTTGCCGTCGCCCGAGGAGCTGGCACCGCAACCCGCCCGTCCGGCCGAGCAGCGCGAGCGTCCGCCGGGACCGCACGACCGTCGCGACCGCGGCGAGGTGCGCGCGCGGCCCGCGGGAGCGCGGCACGGCCGCGGCGAGGGCGCGGTCGTCTTCCGCATGAACGTCGGCCGCGAGGGCAACGCCGATCCGCGCTGGCTCCTGCCGCTCATCTGCCGGCGCGGTCGCGTCACCAAGAGCGAGATCGGCCGCATCCAGATCTTCGCGCGCGAGACCCACTTCGAGGTCGCGCCGCACGCGGTCGCGCGACTCGCCTCCGCGGTACGCCGACCCGACAGCAAGGACGGGCACATCCGCATCGAGCCCGTCAGCGCCGACGGCAAGGACGCTCCACGTCGCACGCGTGCGAAGGTCGATCGCGACTTCCGCCGGCCGGAGACGTGAAGTCTCGGCGGCGCGCGCGGACGGCGCGTCGCTCGACGGGTGTGGACGCGCGATTCGCGCTGACCGCGGTTGGAACGGGTCGTCTGGCCCGGCCGCCGGTGCCGCGTTATGACGCTCCGCCAATGCCCCGCCGCCGATCGTCGCTCGCCGTCCTGGTGCTGCTTTTCGCGGTCGCATCCGCCGCACGAGCCGCGGAGCTTCCCCCGCCATGCGTCTACATGGTGCTCGTAGACGGTCTCGGCGCGCAGGCGCTCTCACCGACGGGGACGCCCGCGCTCTGGGCGATGAGCCACGGCGACGCGCGCGGACGGCTCTACGGCGCGGCCGAGTCGGTGATGCCGGCGGTCACCACTACCAATCACGCCTCGGTCGCGACCGGCGTCTATCCCGCCGCCCACGGCATCACCGGCAACGCGCACTGGGACCGCGACACCGCCGAGAGCGCGCCGCTCAACCGCGCCGATCGGATCGAGGTGGAGACGGTCTTCACGACGATGCGCCGGCGCGCACCGGCGCTGCGGAGCGCGGCGATCCTCGGCAAGAGCAAGCTCGCGGAGCTCTTCGGCGACGGCGGTGGCGAGCGCGCGCCGAACCGACTCTGGGGCGACGCGGCGTCGGACGCGCCGGCGACGGCGCCCGGATCGGATGCACGCACCATGGACGAGGTCATGGAGACCCTCGTCCGCGACGACCCGAGCTTCGTCCTGGTGAATCTCGGCGACGTCGACCGCACGTCGCACGTCTTCGGCCCGCAGAGCCCGGAGGCGGCACAGGCGGTCTTCACGGCCGACCGCCAGATCGCGCGCCTGGTCCAGCTCCTGGAGGCACGCGGAACGTGGGAGCACACGGTCCTGATCGTCTCCGCCGACCACGGGCTCTACGACGTCCCGCGATCGGAGCCACCGCCCTACCTGGTCCTCGGCGATCTGCTCGACCGGCACGGGATCACCGGCGTCGCCGTGGTCTCACACGGCGGCATGGCGTCCATCTACCTGCGCGACCTCGACGCGCGCGCGCCGGCGGTCGACGCCGGCGGCGCCGCGCGTTTGAAGGCGGCACGTGACGCCGTGCTCGCGGAGCCTGCCGTCGAGGAGGCGCTCTATCGTCTGCCGAACGCCGCCGACGGCGGCGCCGCGCACACGCTCGACGCCGTCCATCCGGAGTGGCGGCTCTCGCACCCCCGCATCGGCGAGCTGGTCGTGGTTGCCCGCGGCGGCTTCTTCTTCGCCGAGCCGTTCTCGGGCAAGCCGCCGAAAGTGCGCGGCTCGCACGGAAGTCCCACATCGGGACGAGTGCCACTGCTCGTGACCGGCGGTCACCCGCGTCTCCGACCGGGCATGACGACCGTCGAGCGGCGGGTCGCGGCGCCGGATCTCGGCATGACGGCGCGCTGGCTCCTCGGCCTGCCCCGACCACGCTACGGGAGCGGCGCGCTCGTACCGCCGCGCCTCGCGGGACGGGTCCTGAAGGATGCCTTCCTCCCCGTGCCCTAGGCCGCGTCGCGGTCGCGACGGCGCACCGCACGCTCGCCGATGCGCACGCCGCGCCCGCGCACCGACTGCACCAACTCGCCGAGGAAGCCGGTCGCGTACGAGAGATGGCAGGCGGGGAAGAGGATCATGAACAGCGGCAAGCACCGCGGATCGCGCACGCGTAGCGTCTCCTGGATCGAGAACGCCGCCAGCAGCGCGACGTAGGCGGCGAGCGGCGCGAAGTAGAGCGGACCCGGCGCGAGCGGCAGTGACACGAGATAGAGCAGGAAGACCACCGGCACCAGGAACATCGGCGACAGCGAGTCCGGCACGACCAGCGTGTTCTGCCAGCGGCCGCGGCCGTACTTGAAGATCTGGCGGCAGAAGCCCGCCAGCGTGCCGCGCCGCAGGTGGTACACGACGAGGTCGGGATCGTGCAGCATGCGGACGCCGCGCGCGGCGAGGCCGGCGAGCAGGATGTTCTCCTCGTTGCACACCACGTGCTCGGGGAACGGTCCTTCGAGATCGCCGAAGGCGCTCCGGCGGATGGCGAGGTTGCAGAGGATGAGGGCACGGTCGTCGACCGTCTCGACGCCGCCCCGCCGGCGGTAGCGACGGCTCACCGATGCCGAGCCGAACGGCGACTCGAGCACCCGCCCGACGCAATGCTCGAACCGTCCGCTGTCGGGCGGCGTCAGGTTCGGACCGCCGACCACGCCGACGTCGGCGCGCTCGGCGAAGACGCGCAGCGCGCGCGCGAAGAGATCGGGCACGATCGTCACGTCGTCGTCGAGGAAGTAGACGACGTCGCCGTTGGCGCGCGCCATCGCGGCGTTGCGTGCGCCCGCGGGCGAGGTCGCGGGGATCGACAGCACGAGCACGCGCGCGTCGCGGCCGGCGAAGTCGCGGAGCAGGCCGTCGCTCGCCGGATCGGGCCCGTTCACGACGACGAGCACCTCGGCATCGGCCGGCAGCGCCGCCGCGAAGACGCTCTCGAGACAGCGCGCCAAGAGCTGGAGGCGGCGGTGGGTCACGATGACGACGCTCAGCGCGATCGCGGAGCCGGCGCCGGAATCGCGCCGCTCATGGGGCCGCGTCACCAGCGCCACGCGCGCGGGTCATAGCCGGCCCGCTCGGCCTCGATCAATCGGAGGAGCGCGCGATACGCGGCGATCTGCCGGTCGAGCGCGAAGCGCGACGCGGTGGCGCGCGCGCCGCGGGTCAGCCGGTCACGCAGCCCCTCGTCGCACCGCAGCCGCCGCAGGTGTGCGCCGACGTCGTCGCGCGAGGTCGCGAGCAGACCGTTCACGCCGTGCGCGACGATCTCCGGCACCCCGCCGCGCGCCTCGGCGACGATCGGCACGCCGGCGGCGAGCGCCTCGAGCAGCGCCAGCGGATGACATTCGACGACCTCGTTCGCAGTCGTGTAGCACAGCACGTCGAAGCCCCCGAGCACCTCGGCGGCCTCGCCGCGCGGCACGTAACCCGTGAAGCTCACCCGGTCCTCGTGACCGAGCTCGGCGGTACGGCGCTCCAGCGCGACGCGTAGCGGGCCGTCGCCGGCGATCACGAAGCGCGCGCCGCGCACGCCGTAGCTCGCGACCGCATCGATCCAGTCGGCGGGAATCTTTCCTTCGCGCAAGCTGCTGAGGCGGCCGACGACCATCTCCGAGCCACGGTGGCGCCGCGCGGAACGCGGGGGGAAGCGTCGCAGATCGACCCCGTTCGGGATCAGGTGCACGCGATCGGGCGGCACGCCCCCGACCTGATCGCGTTGGCTGCCCGCGACCAGCACGTAGCGGTCGTATCCGCGCGGCACCGCGATGCCGGCATGATGCAGCACCAGGACGAAATACGGTCGGCGTGAGAGCGGCAGGTGCCGCCGCGACCCGACCCAGCGCTTCCATGGATCCCGCCCCCACCAGTGGAACAGCACGACGTCGGGATCGAAGCCCGCGAGGATCTCCGCCCGCCCGGACTCGCGGCTGAACGCCTGCCAGTGGACGTCCGACGCGACGACGCCGGCGCGCCCGAACACGCTGAGGAACTCCTCGTGCGGCGCGATCGCGTTCACGGCGCTGCAGTGTACGACGCGGTGCTCGTGCTCGCGCAGGCCGAGCACGAGGTCGACGAGCACGGTCTCGGCGCCGCCGTGCGCGAGCGAGTCGATGACGGAGAGGATCTTCATCCCGCGCGCTCTCGTGCCGCTGGCGCGGCGCTCGCCGCGAGCGCGTCGAGCAGCACCGCTTCGTAGCCCCGGATCATCTCTCCGAGGTCGTGGCGGCGGAGCGCGAGCGCGCGGCTGCGACGGCCGAGGCGCGCCCGCAGCTCCGGCTCCGCGAGCAGCTCGACCAGCGCGCGGCCGGTCTCGAATTGCCGCAGCGGCGCGACCAGATA
>JBGPIT010000048.1:0-19766 GCA_041485125.1 Binatia bacterium
AGGATGTGCGCCGACGCGAAGAGCCGCCGGGTGTGCTCCGTCAGTCGGAAGACCGCCGAGCGTGCATCGGCGGTCTGGTAGCAACGGATGCCCTCGAACACGCCGAGCCCGTAGTGCAAGGTGTGCGCGAGCACGTGGACCTGCGCCTGATCCCACGGCACCAGCGCGCCATCCATCCAGATCAACTTGCTTTTTTGCACGGCGCGACTGCTACAGCGCGCCTCCCACCTTGTCAATTTGGGGGGCTACGACACCACGTTGAACCAACGCGTGTAGAGCGAGCGCACGCGCTCGCGATGGCGCGCGTAGTCCTCGAGCAGGCGGCGCGACACCTCCTCGTTGCCGCCCTCGTAGCCGAGGCGGCGCGCCAACGCCGCGAGGCCTTCGCCGGCGCGCTCGAGCGCCTCGACGGGCTGGTCGCGCTCGATGCGGAGTCGATTGGTGAGGGCGCGGAGAAACGCGTAGCTCTTCTCCAAGCTCGCGGCGTCGGCCGGCGGCACGACTCCCGCGCGGGCCAAGGCTTGGAGCGCGTGGCGGGTCGCGCGCTCGCGGACGGCGGGCAGGTCGTGGCCGTAGCGCAGCTGCAGCATCTGCACCAGGAACTCGATGTCGACGATCCCGCCGCGGCCGGTCTTGATGTTGTACTCGCTGCTCTCGTCGCCGGCGAGCTCGCGCTCCATGCGCATGCGCAGGCGATGGATCTCGGCGACCTCGCCGTCGGCGAGCGGCCGCGCGTAGACGAAGCGCTCGATCACGCCCTCGACCTCTGCTCGCAGCGCCGCATCGCCTATCACCGCGCGCGCCTTGATCATCGCCTGCCGCTCCCAGAGCTGCGAGCTCTCGGCGTGGTAGCGGGTGAACGACTCGAGCGACGACACCAGCGGCCCGTGGTTGCCTGATGGCCGGAGCCGGGTGTCGATCTTGTAGACGCGGCCTTCGCGGGTCTGCACTTGCAAGGCCGTCATCATCGTCTGCGCCAATCGCGTGAAGTACTCGTGCACGGAAACGCGGCCCGCGGTGGCGCCGGCGTCGGGCACGTAGATGAAGATGAGGTCGAGATCGGAGTTGTAGGTGAGCTCACGGCTGCCGAGCTTGCCCATGCCGACGACGGTGAAGCGCCCGGGCGGCGACGCCAGCTCGTAGCGGCGGAGGCTCTCGCGCTCGGCGACGCGCCAGGCGGCATCGAGGCAGACGTCGGCGACGTCGCTCAGCTGGCTGCTCACCGCCGGAAACGGGAGCAGATTTTCGAGATCGTTGACGCCGATGCGCAAGAACTGCTCGTTCCGAAAGCGGCGCAACGCATCGAGCTGGTCCTCATAGCCCTGCGCCGCGCCGAGGAGGCTCGCGAGCTCCTCGGCCATCGTCTCCTTCGCGATCTCGACCCGCACCAGGTCGGCGCGCACCAGGCTGTCGAGCATCTCGGGGTGGCGGATCAGGATCTGCGACAGGAACTCGCTCGAGCCGAAGAGCCGCACCAGCACGTGCAAGGTGCGCGGCTTCTCGGCGAGCAGGGCGAGGAAGCTCGAGCGCGCGCCGACCGCGACGATGAAGCTCGCCATGTTGCGGAGCGCAAGATCGGGGTCAGGGGCGCGGGTGATCTCGCCGAGGAGCGCCGGCGCGACCGTGAGGAGAAGCTTCTTGCGGCGCGGCGACGCCGGCGAGGTCGGCGAGCCGTCGCGCAAGAGCCGGAGGTTGGCGCGGCCGCCCTCGACGTCACGGAAGCCGAGGGCCACGAGCGCGTCGGCGGCGTGCGCATCGTCGTCGAGTGCCGCGAAGAGACCGGTCACACGCGCGTCTCCGGTGCGATCGATCTCGGCGCGCGGCTCGTAGAAGAGCGCGCTGAACGACTCGTACACGGCGTCCATGTGACGTTGCAGCTCGGCGCGAAAGCGCGGCAACGCGTCGGCCGGGTCGGGGCGCGCGTAACCGAGTCGGCGGGCGAGACGGAGCTCGTCTTCGCCGCTCGGCACCACCTGGGTCTGCCGCTCGTCGACGAGCTGGATCTTGTGCTCGACGTCGCGAAGGAAGCGGTACGCCGCGCCCAGGCGCTCGCCGTCCCCTGCATCGAGGTAGCGGGTCTCGACCAGGCGCTCGAGCGCGACCAGCGAGTTGCGCTCGCGGATGCGCTCGTCCTTGCCGGCGTGGACGAGCTGCAGGGTCTGGACGATGAACTCGACCTCGCGGATGCCGCCGCGGCCGAGCTTGACGTTGACGCCCTTGTCACGGCCAGCCGCGAGCGCGCTCGCGACGCGCGCCTTCATCTGCGTGATGTCCTCGAGCGTCTCGTAGTCGAAGTAGCGGCGATAGATGAATGGGGTGAGGTCAAGGAGGAAGGCCTCGCCGAGCTCGCGGTCGCCCGCGATCGGCCGCGCTTTCAAGAACGCGGCCCGCTCCCACGTCTGCCCCCACGCCTCGTAGTAGGTGAGCGCGTTCGCGAGCGGGTTCACGATCGGCCCGTTCGTGCCCTCCGGGCGAAGGCGCAGGTCGACGCGGAAGACGAAGCCGTCCCCGGTGCCCTGATGGAGCGCTCGAGTCACCTGCTCGGCGAGGCGCGTGAAGAACTCGCGCGCCTCGACGCGCCCGCGCGGGCCGCCCGCGGTCTCGATGCCGTCGCGCTCGTAGAGATAGACGAGGTCGATGTCGGAGCTGAAGTTGAGCTCGCGGCCGCCGAGCTTCCCCATGCCGAGGACGACGAAGCCGACCGGCTCGCCGTCTGCGAGGAGATCGCCGAAGTCGGCGGCGAGATGCCGGCGCACGACTGCGATCGCGACCTCGAGCGCGTCCTCCGCGAAGGCGGTCAGCGCCGCCACCGTCTCCTCGAGCGTCGCGACGCCGAGCAGGTCGCGCGCCGCGATCGTGAGGATGCGCCGGCGCTTCCACGCGCGGAGCGCCGCCGCGAGGTCGTCGAGCGACGCGACGTCGCGGATGCCGGCCGGCTCGCCCGCGACCGGCGGCACCGCGCTCGTCGACTCGCTTTCGAGGACGACGCGCGCCTCGTCCGGATCGGCGAGCAGGAGCCGGGTGACGAGCGGGCTCGCGCCGAGCAGCGTCAGCAGCCGCGCCGCACGCGCGGGATCCGCGACGATTCCTTCCGCCAGCGCGGGCGCGGCGTCGCGCAGGCGTCGTAGACCGGAGACCGCGAGCTCGGGATCGGCGGCGGCAGCGACCGCGTCGAGGACCTCGCCGGGAACGTCGCCCGGCCAGCTGCGCGTCAGGGCGGCAAGCAGCGCGGCGGGATCCTCGACCGCGGCCGCCCGCAAGCGCGCCGCGAGCAACTCGGGCTCGATCGTCGCCGGCATCGCTTATCCGTCGGCCCGGCTGAGGTACGGCCACATCCACCACTGCGCCGGCCAGCGCGCGATGAGCGCCGTCATGCGCTCCCCGAGCGCTCGACCAATCGCATCGTCGGAGCCGGCCTCGATCGGCTCGCCGTAATGGACGCGGATTCCCGCGGGCTCGCTGATCGCGACGATCGGCTGTACCGGCACCCGCGCCAGCTTCGCGAGCGTCGCGATACCGGCCGAGAGCGTGACCCGTTCGCCGAAAAGCTCGGTGGTCGTCCGTCGCGCCACGACGTCGCCCGGCACGTCGACCGCGGCGAACGCCGACTCGCCGTCGAGCAAGCGCTCGCGCATCCGTGCCATCGACGCACCGTCGACGTCGACGAACGGGCGGGCGGAGAGCCGCTCCACCCACGCGACCTTGCGAACGCCGTACGCGCGCTTCGCGCCCGGCATCGGGTTGGTCGCGTCGAGCTTCCGGCCGATCAGGTGGACGGAAACGTCGCGCATCAGGCGCAGGTAGAGGTAGCAGAGGATCGGGCTACCGAAGTGGAGCGTCGCGTATACCGCAGGGGCGGCGCCCACGCGCGCCGGACTCTCGCCGGCCGCCGCGCTCGTCCCACGCTCGCTCCCGGCGCGCGCGTCGTCGATGAAGGCCGCACGCAGGGTGCTCTCCGGCCGATGCATGAAGTAGATCGTATCCGCTTCCTCCTGCGCTTCCGAGACGAGACTGTCGCGGAAGACCGCCGTGGCGGCCGCGGCCGGGAGACCCAACGCGCGCGCGATCCGGCCGACGGCGGTGCGGCGCCGTCCCGCGTCGCGGGCGTACTCGACGCGGCCGACGAGCCGCGCGTAGAGCCGACCGCTGCGGCGATCACGGCGCGTGAGCGGCAGCAGCGTCGCGTAGCGCAGCTCGGACCACGTCGCGCTCGCGAGCGTCGAGATACGGGACACTCTTTCCCTTCCTATGCGCTGGCGAGGTTGTCAAAATCGCACCGCACGTCGGCGCGACGCTGGCGATCGCGCGCGCGCGACTGACACGGCGCCGGACGCGTGATAAGCGAATCGCCCATCCTCCCATGACGATCGCGCGTTCCGCCCGATGATTCGCGCCCGCATCGTCGGCGCCGGCGCCGCGCTTCCCGCGCGCGTCGTGCCGAACGCCGTCATCGAGGACCGCCTCGGGCTCGCACGGGGCTGGATCGCGCGCACCGACATCGAGGAGCGGCGCATCCTCGGCAACGACGCCTCGCTCGTCGACCTCGCCGAGCGTGCCGCCCGCGATGCACTGACGGCAAGCGGGCTCGACCCGGCGGCCCTCGACGTGGTGATCGTCGCGACGACCTCCGGGCCGTATCAGTTCCCCTCGCTGGCGTGCTTACTGCACCAGCGGCTGGGGCTACGGAAGCAGCCCGCCTTCGACGTCGCGGCGGCCTGCGCCGGCTTTCCTTACGCGCTCATGAGCGCCGACACCGGCATCCGTTCCGGCGCGTACGGGACGGCGCTGGTGGTCGGCGCCGACTGCCTCAGCACCATGACCGATCCACGCGACGTCGGAACGTCGGCGCTCTTCGGCGACGGTGCAGGCGCGGTCGTCGCGCGCAGCGAGGACGACGCGGCGAGCGCGCCCGGCGCCGGCCGCGGCATTCTCGCCTGTCGCCTCCGCGCCGTGAGCGAGGCGTGGCAGATCCTCTCGTTGCGTGCCGGCGCGCGACGGCCCGGGGAGTTCAGCGCCGATCCCGACCAGTTCTGGATGCACATGGACGGTCCCGAGGTATTCCGCGCCGCGGTCGCCGAGCTCGTCGATCTCACCCGTGAGGTGCTCGACGCCGCCGGAGTGCGCGCCGAGGACGTGGCGCTGGTGATCCCGCACCAGGCGAACGGCCGCATCATTCGGAGCATGCTGCAGCTGCTCCGCATCGACGAGGGTCGCGCCTTCGTCAACCTCACCCGCTACGGCAACACCTCGGCGGCGTCGATTCCGATCGCGCTCACCGAGGCGATCGCCGCGGGACGTGTGCACGACGGCGACCTCGTCGTCTTGAACGCGGTCGGCGGCGGCATCACCGCGGGCGCGGCCGTCTTGCGGTGGTGAGCGTCGCCAGCGCTCGATCATTCCGCTATCAGGAGAGCCCGATGAGCACGCTGGAACGAGTACGACAGGTGGTCGCCGCGACCTTGCGCGTCCCGCCGGAGCGGGTCCAGCCCGGCGCCCTGCTCTACCAGCTCGCCGAGCTCGACTCGCTGACGCTCGCCGAGATCGCCGCCGGGCTCGACGACGAGTTTCGCATCCGGCTGCCGAGCGACGGCCTCACCAACGCGCATTCCGTCGACGATCTGGTGAAGCTGGTGGAAGAGTCGGTCGCGCGCTGAGCGCAGGCGTCAGGCTTGCGGCAAAGCGTCCTGCACGTCGATCGCCGAAGCGCCGCCGGCGGCCGACGGACGCAGCCCGGTGGTCTCCGTCCAAGCGGTGAAGTCGCGGATCGCGCGCTCCGCCAGCGCGAGCTTCTTCTCGCGCCCGCGTACCCGTCCGGCGAGCGGCGGGAACAGGCCGTAGTTCGCGTTCATCGGCTGGAAGTCGCGACGCGACTGGTGGGTGATGTAGCCGAGCAGCGCGCCGTAGGACGTCGTCGCCGGTGGCGCCACCATCGGCTCCCCGGCAAGCAGACGAGCGGCGTTGATGCCGGCGAGAAGTCCCGCCGCGGCCGACTCGACGTAGCCCTCGACGCCGACGATCTGCCCGGCGAGGAAGAGCCGCGGCGCGGCGCGCAGCTGGAGCGTCGGCAGCAGCAGCTCGGGTGAGTTGACGAAGGTGTTGCGGTGCAAGCTGCCGAGGCGGACGAACTCGGCGGCGCCGAGGCCCGGGATCATGCGAAAGACCCGGCGCTGCTCGGGGTAGGTCATCTTGGTCTGGAAGCCGACGATGTTGTAGAGCGTCCCCGCCGTGTCGTCCTGTCGGAGCTGCACCACCGCGAAAGGTCGCGACCCGGTGCGCGGGTCGATCAGGCCGACCGGCCGCATCGGTCCGAACGACAAGGTGTCGCGCCCGCGGCGCGCCATCTCCTCGATCGGCATGCAACCCTCGAAGTAGGCCGCGCGCTCGAAGCCTTTGAGCGGCACCTTCTCCGCCGCCAGCACGGCGTCGACGAAACGGTAGTACTCGTCGCGGGTCATCGGGCAGTTGACGTAGTCGTCGCCGCCCTTGCCGTAGCGTGACGCCCGATACGCGATCGCCATGTCGATCGAGTCGGCGGTCACGATCGGTGCGATCGCGTCGTAGAAGTAGAGGTGCGTCGCGCCGAGCAGACCCTCGAGCGCGATCGAGAGCGCCGGCGACGTGAGTGGCCCGGTCGCGATGATCGCGACGCCGCGCTCGGGGAGCGCGGTGCACTCCTCGCGGCGCAGCGTCACGCGGGGATGGCTCTCGATCGCCGCGGTCAGGCCGGCGGCAAAGCGCTCGCGGTCGACGGCGAGGGCGGCGCCGGCGGGCACGCTCGTGCTGTCGGCCAGTCTGATGATGAGCGAGCCGAGCAGACGCATCTCTTCCTTGAGACATCCGACCGCGGTCTCGAGCGAGGCGTTGCGGAAGGAGTTCGAGCACACCAGCTCGCCGAGGAGGTCGGTCTGGTGCGCTTCGGTGCGACGCGCCGGCCGCATCTCGTAGAGCTCGACGTCGACGCCGCGGGTCGCGAGCTGCCACGCCGCCTCGCACCCCGCGAGACCGCCGCCGATGATCGTGACCCGTTCCGACATGAAGGGCTCAGATGATGCTGGTCGGCGGCACGGACGGCAAGCGGGATGCGGAGATCGATCGCCGCGGCTGCGAATGGCGGAGGGTCGTCCACGTGCTGCCGGGCGACCGCGCGCGCCGTCAGGTGCCGGTGTCGACGACCTCGGCGACGGTGTCTTGGAAGGTGCAGCCTTCCTTCAAGCAGCGGCGGACCGTGCCCGCGCGCTTCGTCGTCTTCTCGACGATGAAGGGCGCCTTGCACACCGGGCAGGGCTCGGGGATCGGACGGTCCCAGCTCGCGAACTTGCAGCTCGGGTAGCGGTTGCAGCTGTAGAAGATCTTCCCGCGCCGGGTGCGCTTCTCGAGCAGCTCGCCCTCGCCGCACTCCGGGCAGGCGATGCCGAGCTTGTTCGGCTTGATCATCGGCACGATCGTCTTGCACTCCGGATAGCCCGAGCAGCCGAGGAACTTGCCGTAACGACCGAAGCGCACCAGCATCGGCTTGCCGCACTTCTCGCACACTTCGTCGGTGGTCTCGGCCTTCGCGACCTCGATCTCGCCGTCCTCGCCGCGGGTGAAATTCTTGGTGTTCTTGCACTCGGGGTAGCTCTTGCAGGCGAGGAACTCGCCCTTGCGGCCCCAGCGGATCACCATCATCTCGCCGCACTGGTCGCACTTGATGTCGGTCGGCCGCTCCTCCGCCTTGACGTTCCGCATCTCGGTGTCGGCCCTCAAGAGGTCGGCGGAAAAGGGCACGTAGAAGCGCTTCATCGCCTCGACCCAGTTCTGCGTGCCTTCCTCGATGCCGTCGAGCGTCTCCTCCATGCCGGCGGTGAACTCGACGTTCAGGATGTCGGGGAAGGAGTCGACGAGGAGATCCGTGATCAGCATGCCGAGCTCGGTCGGGAAGAGCCGCTTCTGCTCGTCCTCTTGGACGTACTCCTTGCCGAGGATCGTCTGCATGATCGACGCGTAGGTCGACGGGCGGCCGATGCCCTTCTCTTCCAGCTCCTTGATGAGCGTCGCCTGCGAGAAGCGCGGCGGCGGCTGCGTGAAGTGCTGGTCGGGGGTGAGCGCGATGAGACGCAGCGGATCGCCCTCGGCGAGGTCGGGCAGCGTCCGCTCCTCGTCCTCGCTCTTCGCCGCCGCGTCGACGTCGTCGCGCCCCTCGGTGTAGACACGGATGAAGCCGTCGAAGGTGACGATCTGGCCGGTGGCGCGGAAGATCGCGTCCTTCGCGGCGATGTCGATCGTCGTCTGCTTGAGGCGCGCCGGCGCCATCTGACAAGCGACGAAACGGTTCCAGATGAGCGTGTAGAGGTTGAGCTCCTCTTTGGACAGGTAGGGCGCGACGCGTTCGGGATCCCACTCGGTGCCGGTCGGGCGGATGGCCTCGTGGGCGTCCTGCGCGCTCTTCTTCGAGCGGAAGACGTTCGCCTCCTCGGGCAGGTACTCGTTGCCGTAGCGCTGCACGATGTAGCCGCGCACGGCCTCGATCGCGTCGGGTGAGAGCCGCGTCGAGTCGGTGCGCATGTACGTGATGAGACCGACCGCGCCCTCCTCGCCGAGCTCGACGCCTTCGTAGAGTCGCTGCGCGATGCGCATGGTCCGACTCGGCTGGTAGCCGAGCTTGCGCGACGCCTCCTGCTGCAGGCGCGAGGTGATGAACGGCGGCGACGGGTTGCGCTTGCGGTCGCGCTTCTCGACGCTCCTGACGACCCACTCGGCGCCATCGAGGTGCTGGACGACGCCGTGGGCGGCCTCGGTGTTCTCGAGACGGAAGGTCTTGTGATCGAGCCGCTTGCCTGCGAGCTCGTGCAGGTTCGCCGTGAACTGGGGCGGCAGCTTGCCCTCGAGATCGGCGGCGATCGTCCAGTATTCCTCTTTGACGAAGGCGCGGATCTCACGCTCGCGCTCGGTGATGAGTCGAACCGCGACCGACTGCACCCGGCCGGCCGACAGACCGCGACGCACCTTCTTCCAGAGGAGCGGGCTCAGCTGGTAGCCGACGAGACGGTCGAGAACGCGGCGAGCCTGCTGAGCGTCGAACTTGTTCCGGTCGAGCTGGAGCGGGTGCTTGATGGCTTCTTGGACCGCGCGCTTGGTGATCTCGTTGAAGAGGACCCGATGGACGTTCTTCTTGCGGCCGATGCGCTCGGCGATGTGCCACGCGATCGCCTCGCCCTCGCGATCGGGGTCGGGCGCCAAGTAGATATTGTCTTTGTCTTTCGCGGCCTTCTTGAGCTCGTCGATTACCTTCCCTTTGCCGTGGATGACTTGGTACTCGGGCTCGAAGTCGTGCTCGACATCAACGCCGAGCTTCGACTTGGGGAGGTCGACGACGTGCCCGACCGACGCCTTCACGGTGTAGTTCCGGCCGAGGTACTTCCCGAGCGTCCTCGCCTTCGCAGGGGACTCAACTATGACCAGGTTCTTTGCCATGTGTGCGATTTTGCTCCCCCAACCCGCCGGAGAGACCAACTCCTCCCTTACTGGAATAGCAGGGGGCCGGCAAATCACCCCCCGGAGGCGTTACCCGATACCGGCCTGGTGGAGTTGAAAGAGCTTCCCGGGCAGCTGGTCGAGCTTCCCGCGGAGCTCTTGGTCGAAGACCCAGGAGAGAACCTGCGCCGCGGGCCATCCGCTCTCGTGAATGATCTCGTCGATGCTGAGCGGTCCGGCCGCAAAGAGGCCGAGCAAGGGATCGTGATCGTTGAACCCCGAGCCCACCCCGGTCGTGGCAGCGCCGGATGTCCGCGCGCAGAGCGCCGGCGCGATCTCACCGACGATGTCCTCGAGCCGCGCGGTGAGCTTGGCGCCCTCTTGGATCAACCGGTGCGTGCCCGCCGATAGCGGCGAGTCGACGCGCCCGGGAACGGCGAAGACCTCGCGATGATACTCGAGCGCGAGCCGCGCGGTGATGAGCGAGCCGCTGCGCTCGGCCGCCTCGACCACGACCGTCCCTTGGGTCATCGCCGCGATGATGCGGTTTCGGGCCGGAAAGTGCGCCGGCAACGGCGGCGTCCCGACCGGGCGCTCGCTGATGAGGCCGCCCGTTGCGACGATCCGATCCGTGAGCTCGCGGTGCTCGGGCGGATAGACGACGTCGATCCCGCATCCCAAGACCGCAACGGTGTGCCCGCTCGCATGGAGCGCACCCTCGTGCGCCGCAGCGTCGATGCCACGCGCGAGGCCGCTCACGACCGTGATGCCGGCGTGCGCCAAGTCCTCGGCCAGACGAGCGGCGATCTGCCGACCGTAGGGTGTCGCGTGGCGCGCGCCGACGACGGCGATCGCCGGCGCGTCGACCTCGATCTGACCGCGGACGACGACGAAGAGCGGCGCGTCGGGTACGTCGCGCAGCAGGCGCGGATACTCCGGCGAGGTCCGACCGATGACGCGCGCGCCGGCGTCGCGGATGCGGCCGACCTCGGCCTCGGCGTCGGCGCGCGAGACGCGCGCCAGGGCCTGGATCAGCCTCGGCGCCGCGCCCGCGCCGGTGAGAATCGCTTCGGACGCGTCCAGAACGCTGGTGGGATCGCCGAGCCGCTGGAGAAGACGATAGGCCGCAACGTCGCCGAGTCCGTCGACGGACCGGAGCGCCACCCACGCCGCCGCCTCATCCTCCCAGCGCATGCGGGCGACATTGTTCCAGAGCGGCGGGACGCCCGGAAGCTACAAAGTACCTACCGGTACCGGGCCTGGACTTCCTCCATACGGGCGCGGAGATCCTCGGCATGGTTGCGGGCGGTGTCGGCATTGGCGCGTGCGTCGTCGAGTCGGGCACGCAGCTTCGCGGCGGTCGCCGGATCGGCGTTCTCGTCGAGGCGTTGAACCTCGTCGGCGATCTCGTTGTACCGATCCGCGGTGGCGTTGTAGCGGCCGATCGCGTCGGCATAGGCGCGTCGCGCCGCGACGAGGTCACTCCCGAGGCTCGGCTTCTCTTCGCGCGGCACCGGGTGACGCGGCTCGATCGCGGCGGTCTCATCCTCGGCCGAACGCGGCGGTGACACAGCCTCCGGCACCACGGGTGCCGGAGGCTCGCGCGCGATTTCCGCGGGCGGGCGTTCCACCCGCGGTGCCGCGGTCGGGCGGGCGCGTGGCACCGCCTCGACTGGCGGGGCAACCGCCGGACGCGGCACGGTCACGACGCGCGCGGCGGGCACCGTGGTGCGGGCCGGCGCGGCTACCGGCGCACGCTCGGCGGTGTTGGCGTCGCGCGCGCGCGGTGCGGCGATCGGCTGCTCGGCTCGCGGCGGCGGTACCGCGGCGACCGCGGGCGGCGCTGACGGTCGCGCAGCGGGTGCCGCGAGCGCCCCGGTTGGGCGGGCGGGAGCAGCCGGCGCCACGAGCGCGGCGGTCGGACGGATCGCCGCGCTCGGCGCGGGTGCGGCAGAGTCGAAGGGAAGCTCGCGCTGCACGGGCCGCTCGTACCAGTACGTGAGGCCCACGATCACGAGCAGTGCGCCGGCCGCCGCGGGCCAGAGCCATGGACGCTCGTTCCGCGCACGCGCGTGAGACGTCCGCGCCGGACGCCCCTGCGCCATCGCCTCGCCGAGCGTCCGCAGCGGCGTGACGTCGGTCGGATCGGCGGCGTCGGCGAATTTGGTGCCGCAGATCACGCACCGACTCTGCCCGGCGCGATTGCGCTTGCCGCACGACGGGCAGAGGGTGCTCGCCGGCTCGTCGCCGAGCTTCCAGTCGTCGTGATCGCTCATGCCCGGAAACCCTGGCCGATCAACGTGGCAGTCCTGGCGCAGGTACGCAATCGGGGCGGCGCGTACGACGCCCGTCGCACTCCCGTCCGACGTCAGCCGTCGGAGCGACGTTGCGCCTTGGCGGCGATCCGCGCGAGGAACTTGGCGCGATCGACGACGAAGCGCTCGTGACGACCGACCGTGATGCGCTCGACGTCGTCGAAGCCCTCGACCTCGAAGACGCAGCGGCGCCGATCGATCTCGACCAGCCGGACGGTCAGGCGCACCGCCATGCCGATCGGCGTCGGCGCGTCGTGCGTGAACTGAAACCCGGCGCCGACGCTGGTCTCGCCCGGCGCGAGGTGCTCGGCCATGAGCTCGGCGCAGGTCGCCTCCGCAAGGCCGATCATGCGCGTGCTGGCGTAGACGTCGGGAACGAGCGGCGACACCAGGGTGGCGGAATCCTCGGGTGCGGCGACGTGCACCGCCTGACGGCTCAGTCCAACGGTCAGCATCGAGCAGCCTCCTCCGCGCGATTAGATGCGACACACCAACAAGGTCAAGCAGTTGCGTGACCTCTCCCCAGGGGCTAATCGAACCCGATACTTTCGACCCCAGGAGGCAACTGCATGACCGAACCCAACGGGTTCCATCGCTTCAAAGGCACGCCCGGCTACATCGCGTCGGGACCGCTCGTCGATGCCGTCAATTGCGCGGTCGCGCTCGAGCGGCCGCTGTTGATCAAGGGTGAGCCCGGCACCGGCAAGACGCTGCTCGCGCACCACGTCGCCGAGGGTCTCGGCATGCCGATGCTCTCCTGGCACATCAAGTCGACGTCGAAAGCCGCCGACGGCCTCTACGTCTACGATACGGTCCAACGCTTGAACGACAGTCGCTTCGGCGGCGGCGACGTGAGCGACATCCGCCGCTACATCAAGCTCGGTCCGCTCGGGCAATCCTTCGCCGCCGAGACCCGCCACGTCCTCCTGATCGACGAGGTCGACAAGGCCGATCTGGAGTTTCCCAATGACCTCCTGCGCGAGCTCGACGAGATGCGCTTCACGATCATCGAGACCGGCGACGAGATCGCCGCGCGCGAGCGTCCGTTCGTCCTGGTCACGTCGAACAACGAGAAGGAGCTGCCGGACGCGTTTCTGCGCCGCTGCATCTTTCACTACATCGAGTTCCCCGATCCCGCGCTGATGACGCGGATCGTGGCGGTGCACCACCCGAATCTCGACGCGACGCTGCTCGATCAGGTGCTGCTCAAGTTCTATTGGCTGCGCGAGCAGAGCGAGCTGCGGAAGAAACCGTCGACCTCCGAGCTGATCGACTGGATCTCCGCCCTGCTCCGCGCCGGCATCAGCCAAGACCAGCTCGAAGCCCACATTCCCTTCCTCGGCGCGCTCTTGAAAAAGGAGCAAGACGCCGAGGCGCTACAAAAGTACGACGCCCGCGGCGGCCGTTACCCCGCCTCATGGAGCGACCTCGGCCCGCGATACAATCAATGATGATCCGTTCCCGAACTCTCCCGCGGCGTGGGGTTGGAGGTCCGCGAATTCACTTCGCGGACCGACGCCCATCGGAGGACGGCGCCGAAGGCGCCGTCCTCACGGGGGCGAAATGTTTTTAGACTTGTTTTACGGGCTGCGCGACGAAGGGGTGCCGGTCGCGATTCAAGAGTGGTTCACCCTCCTCGAGGCGTTGAAGCGCGGCATGCACGGGTCGAGTCTGCTGCGCTTCTACCACTTGGCGCGCGCCTGCCTGGTGAAGAGCGAGACCTACTTCGACGCCTTCGATCGGGTGTTCGCGCGCGTCTTCAAAGGCGTCGAGGGCGCGCTCGACATCACCGACGACGTGCTCGAGTGGCTGAAGGATCCGAAGAATTTTCCAGGGCTCTCACCCGAGGAGCTCGCCGCGCTCGAGCGCCTCTCGCAAGACGAGCTCATGCAACGCTTTCTCGAGACGCTCGCGAAGCAAACCGAGCGGCACGACGGCGGCGGTCGGTGGATCGGGACCGGCGGCCGCTCGCCGTTCGGTCACGGCGGCCAGCACCCGACGGGGATCCGCGTCGGCGGCAAAGGCGGCGGGCGCTCGGCGATGAAGGTGGCGGAGGAGCGACGCTTCCGCGACTATCGCACCGACGTCGCGCTCGACGTGCGGCAGATGCGGGTCGCGCTGAAGCGGCTCCGCCAGCTGACGCGCTCGGGCGCCGCGACCGAGCTCGATCTCGACGAGACCGTCGACGAGACCTGCCGCAACGCCGGCGAGATCGAGCTCGTCTTCCGCCCACCGCGGCGGAACGACATCCGCCTACTGCTGCTGATGGACGTCGGCGGCACGATGGATCCGTACTACGACGCCGTGAGCCAGCTCCTCACCGCGCTGCACGAGGAACGCGGCCTGCGTGAGTTCGAGCCGTACTACTTCCACAACTGCGTCTACGACCACATCTACCGGCGCGCGCGGCTGACCCGACCCGACGCGGTGCCGACCGGCGACGTCCTGCGCCGCCTCGACGAGCACTGGAAGGTCCTGATCATCGGCGACGCCGCGATGCACCCCTCCGAGCTGCTCGAGGCGCACGGCGGGATCAATCCTCACAACACGTCGCCGACGCCCGGCATCGCGTGGCTGCATCGCTTGGCGGGACACTTCGAGCGCGTGGTGTGGGTGAACCCCGACGAGCAGACGCTCTGGGACCAGACCTACACGACGCGGCTGGTTCGCCAGCTGTTTCCGATGTTTCATCTGAGCGTCGACGGGCTCGGCGAAGCCGTGCGCGCGCTCGTCGGCGCCCGCGTCTAGCGGACGGCGCCATGCCGAACGACGCGGTCCGCGTCACACCAGAGATCGTCATCCCCCGCGGCGAGCTCAGGCTCTCCTATGTGCGAGCCGGCGGCCCGGGCGGGCAGAACGTCAACAAGGTCGCGTCGAAGGCCGTCCTGCGCTTCAATCTGCGCGCGTCGCCGTCGGTGCCGGAGCCGGCGCGTGAACGCGCGCTCGCGCGGCTCGCCAGCCGCCTCACCGGCGCCGGCGAGCTGATCGTCACCAGCGCCGTCTACCGCGACCAGCCCCGGAACCGGGAGGCCGCGATCGCGCGCTTGCGCGAGCTGCTCGCGGCCGCCGTGCGCGTTCGCCGTCCCCGCAAGCGAACGCGGCCGAAGAAGTCGGCGGTGGAGCGCCGACTGGTCGACAAGCGGCGGCGCGCCGAGCGCAAGCGAGAACGCACGGCCGTCGAGTGAATTGCCGCCAACCGCGCAACCGACGCGCTCCGCGATCGCGGCGGAGGCGCGATCGCGGAGCGCGTTCACGAGGTACGCGCCCGTGAGCCACGCGCACGGCAGGCGACCGCATCACGCACGCCCTCCGATGACGGGTGCCGCGCGATCGGCGCCGCGGCAAACGGGCCCGACGCTCTTGACGCCGCCGAAAATTTTGCGGCAGACTCCCCGCCCGTCGCGGCCCATCGCCTGCCCCAACCGGTCGGACCGCGCGAAACACGAATGGGGGTCGCCATGAGGACGTGCGGCATCGTCGTGATGACGATCATCGGTCTGCTGGTCGGTGGATGCTCGCGCGAGAAGCAGATCGACTGGGCGGCGCCGGAGAACTTCTTCTACTACGAGAGCTCCTCGAACGCGGACAACGGCGTCGAGCTCACCTACTGGGCGCTCGTCGATGCGCCCGCCGACGCGGTCTACCAAGCGCTCGCCGACGTCGAGCACTACGCGCAATTCGTCGACGGCGTCGATCGGACCCAGCTCCTCATCGGTGATGCCACCAAGAAAAAGGTGATGATCGCGCAGCGCGTGATCGGACGGCAGAACAACGCGCAGGTCGTGTGGACCTTCCATCCCGAGCAGAAGAAGATCGACTTCGACACCGAGCAGAGCGACCTCTACTACAATCAAGGCCAGTACGAGGTAATCGCGTCGCCCGACGGGAAGCGCACGCTGGTGAAGGTGCTCTTCAAGGTGAAGGAGAGCGAGCACGTCAACATCCCGCGCGGGGTCCTCGCCTCGACGACGCGCGACTCCTTCGGGAGCGCGGCCAAGTCGATCAAGAAGCGCGCGCTCGAGGTCGCGAGCGGCAAAGCCGCACCGTCCTCCTGATCGCTCGGCAGCGCGACGCGCCGTCCGAGCGATGAGGACGCGTCGCGAGACACGCGCGGACGGTCTCTCGCTCCACGCTCGTCGCTCGACCGACGTCTACTCGTAGCGTTGAGCCGCGACCGCTCGCGCTTCACCGTTCGCGAATGCTCGCGGACGTTCTCACCTGCGCGCTGGCCGGCATCGACGCGTCGCTGGTACACGTCGAGGTCGACATCGCCGCCGGCCTCCCGCAGACGGCGACGATCGGCCTCCCCGACCACGTGGTGCGGGAGAGCAAAGACCGCGTGCGATCGGCGTTGCGGAACTCCGGCTACACCATCCCGCCGCGACGGATCACGGTGAACCTCGCGCCGGCGTACCTCCGAAAGGAAGGTGCCGCGTACGACCTGCCGATCGCGCTCGCGATCCTCGCCGCGAGCGAGCACGAGGTGAGCACCCACCTCGCCGGTGCGGTCATCGCCGGCGAGCTCGCGCTCGACGGCACCGTCCGTCCGATCCGCGGCGTGCTCTCGATGGCGGTCGCCGCGTCGGCGGCGCGGTGCTCGCGCCTCCTGGTGCCGGCGGCGAATGCCGCCGAGGCCGCGCTCGTCGCGGGCTTGAACGTCCAGGGCGTGACGTCGCTCGCCCACGCGGTCGGCGTGCTCACCGGCGCCGAGGAGCCCGCGCCGACGTCCCCGCCCGACGCGACGGCCGCGGAGTCGCTCGTCCCGCTCGCCGACTTCGCCGAGGTGCGTGGCCAAGAGCACGCCAAGCGCGCCTTGGAGGTCGCCGCGGCGGGCGGCCACAACCTGCTGCTCATCGGACCGCCCGGCGCCGGCAAGACGATGATGGCGCGGCGGATCACGTCGATCTTGCCGCCGCTCCGATTCGAGGAGGCGATCGAGGTGACGAAGGTCCACAGCGCCGCCGGCCTCCTCAATGGCCGGCCGCTGGTCGCCGCACGTCCCTTTCGCGCCCCACACCACACGGTCTCCGCCGCGGGCATCTTCGGCGGCGCCGGCGGGACGCGGCCCGGCGAGCTCGCGCTCTCCCATCGCGGCGTGCTCTTCCTCGACGAGCTACCCGAGTTCCGCCGCGACGTCCTCGAGGGCATGCGCCAGCCGCTCGAGGAGCGGCGGATCAGCATCGCGCGCGCGGGGTGGCGTCTCTCGTACCCGGCCGACGCCATGCTCGTGGCCGCGATGAATCCGTGCGCCTGCGGCTTCCGCGGCGATCCGACCCACACCTGCCGCTGCGCGCCGGCGCAGCTCGCGCGCTATCTCGACCGGCTCTCGGGTCCGCTCCTCGACCGCATCGATCTGCACGTCGAGGTCGCGGCGGTCCGCTACCGCGAGCTCGCCGGCGAGCGCGGCGGCGAACGCTCGGAGACGATCCGCACGCGCGTCGTGGCGGCGCGCGCCGCGCAGCGCAGCCGCCTCGCGAGCCGCAACCTCGGCTGCAACGCCGAGATGGGAAGCCGCGAGCTCCGCGACTTCGCGCGGCCGGAGCCGGCGGGCATGGCGCTCCTCGAGCGCGCGATGGCGCGCCTCGGCCTGAGCGCGCGCGCCTATACGCGCGTCCTCAAGGTCGCCCGCACCATCGCCGATCTCGACGGCGCCGAGACGGTCGCGGCGGCGCACGTCGCGCAGGCCGTGCAGTACCGCAGTCTCGATCGCTGAGCGTGTGACGAGAGACCACGCGCGCGCAAACGGCGCGTGCTACGAGCGGCCGAAGCCGCCGCTCACGCTGATCGCTTGGCCGGTGATCCAGGACGCCTCGGACGAGGCGAGGAAGGTGATCAGCGGCGCGATGTCCTCGGCGCGGCCGAGACGACCGAGCGGGTACATGCGCGCCCACTCGCGCTCCATGTCGTCGGTGATGTACGACGTCATCGGCGTGCGCGTGACGCCGGGACAGACGGCGTTCACGGTGATGCCGTAGCGCCCGAGCTCGACCGCGAGCCCGCGTGTCAGCGCGATGACGCCGCCCTTGGTCGCGCCGTAGACGACGATGCGCTTCTCGTTGCCCTTGCCGGCTTCGGAGGCGAGGTTGATGATGCGTCCCGAGCGTTGCGCCATCATCCGCTCGGTGACGGCGCGACAGCAGTTCATCACCCCGACGAAGTTGATCGCGATGAGGTCCTCCCAGTCCTGGGGGGTCGTCTCGGCGAAGAACATCGTGGGCCCACCGATGCCGGCGCTGTTCACCAAGACGTCGACGCGCCCGAACGCGTCGGCGGCGCGTGCGACCAGCCGCTCGCAATCGGCGTAGCGGCGAACGTCGGTCTGCTCGCCGATGACGTCGGCACCGGCGGCCGCGAGCTCCTCCCGAGCGCGCTCGAGCGCCTCGCGGTTCGCGTCGGCCAGGACGAGACGGGCGCCGTCGCGCCGCAAGTACTCCGCGGTGGTGCGCCCGATGCCGGACGCGGCGCCGGTCACGATCGCGACCGCGCCGTCGAGATGCAGATCCATGTGGGGTCCTTCACGAGCGCCGGTGCGGGGACCGGCGCTCGTGGCCAGGGTCAGTCGTCGACGAGCGGAGTGCCGACGACGTTCGCGAAGCCGGTGTGCGGTACCTGCTCGCGACCATTCATCTCGGAAACGTCACCCGGGCTCAGGCAGTCGTCGTCGATGATCGTCGCGCCTTGGATGTTGATCTGGGCGCCATTGATGATGATCTCGCCGCACTTGCCGGAGGTGTTGTCCAGGGTGGCGTTGGTGAGATCGACGTTGCCGGTCGCCTTGATGCTGATGTTCTCCGAGACGTGGATCTTGGTGCAGGAGAGATCGATGTCGCCGTCGGCGTCGATGAAGAGCGTGCTCTCCACTCCGCCGATCACGTCGTTGCAGTTCGTCGGGGTCGGCGTCACGGTCGGGGTCGGAATTCCCGTCGGCGTGGCGGTGCGTGTCGCCGTCGGCGTCAGCGTGGCCGTCGTGGTCTGAGTCGGCGTCGTGGTCTTGGTCGGAGACGGCGTCGACGTCGGCGACGGTGTGCCGATCGGCAGCGACGCGGTCTCGAACGGCGTCGTCGGGCTGGGCGTCGCGGTCGGCGGCGGGGTCGGAGTATGCGTCGGCGTCGGGTCCCCGGTCGGCGTCACGGTATGCGTCGGCGTCGGGACGACCGACGTCTCCATCGGCGTCGGGCTCGGCGAGAAGATCTGACAGCTCTCGCAGAACGCCTGCGCCTCCGAAACGGCGTCGACGCCGCGCGCGCTGTCGAACCGCAGCACGTGGCCCGCGGCGAGCACCGACGTCATCGCGCTCGACTTCTTCACCGATCCGTTGCGCGCGCGCATCTTGAAGAGGTCGCGCGGTGAGAAGAGCTCGACGAAGTTGCCGTCCCAGATGATGCTGCCGTCGGCATCCACCAGGAAGCGATTCGACTTGAAGTGCGCGTTGGTGAGGACGATCGGGCAGTTGTCGCCGGTGCATTGAATGTCGATGTCGCCGCCTGACTCGACGTCGACGGGTCCCTCGACCTTCACCATTTGCACCGCGGTGATCTCGATGTTGGCGTTCGCGTCCGAGCTGAGCAGGTCGCCGGTGACGATGACGCTGCCGGTCGCGTCGAGCTCGAGCGCCTTGCCCTTACCGGTGACCGTCACCGAACCGCCGGCCGCCCCGTCGACGACGATCACTTCCGCGCGCACGCGGACCATGTCCGTTCCGGGCTTCGGGACGATCGCGCCGGCGAGCACCACGGTGTCGTTCGGCACCTCGATCGAAGTGCGCTTGTTCTTCACCTCGCAGTGCGGGTCCGACGCGCAATCAGTGATGGTGACGGTCGCCATGCACGGTGCGGCAGCACAAACCAGCGCGAGAGCACCCACACCCGAGACCATCAGCCGCGACACCCTCGGACCCCAACCCGGAACGAAAATACGCATGGTGCAAATTGGAACAAAATTACGGCGAACACGCAAGCAATAATCGGTGCAATTCCGACGTCCGGGCGGGTGGTGGGG
>JBGPIT010000049.1:0-19288 GCA_041485125.1 Binatia bacterium
GAGATCGGATTGAGTTTCCACCAACATGCTCCCGAGGATCTCGGCGACCTCCCTGAGATGCGCCTCGGCGCGCTCGGCGGATTGCTGTGCCTGAAGATACTGCTTCACGGCTACCGCGGCCGCTATTGCGAGGACGCCCGCCACGCCCATCCACAAGCGACGCGTCTTGTGCTGGCGACGCAAGTCGTCGCCGCATAGCTCGTCCTTGTCGACGCCCTGCAGAGCTGCGGCCACCTCGGCCACTGCATCCTGGAAGGCACCAACCGATTCTGACGTGCCGGCCTCTCGCAGCGTCCACCGCAGATCGAGAAACTTGGGTTCTTCCGTGAACGCGTCTAGCAGAGCCGACGGCAAGGCCGACGAGGAGGTGGCATCGAAGCGGCCGTTCGTCGCGTCCCAAACCAAGTCCCCGGCCGTGAGCAGAAGCAGGATCTTCTGGACGTCGCGGTGCTGCAGCCACCACCGCAACTCCCTGTCGACCCATTCCGAGGCGGCGGCTTCGGGCGACGCCAGCAGCACGAGATGACGCGAGCGCGACAGAGCCTCCTCGATGCCGCGCCAGAGCGCCGGCGTAAGCGCCATCGTTGCCCGGTCCAGAAACAGTCGAACGCGTCGCCGCTGTAGGATCCCGCGGCGGCCGAACTGCTCCACCGCGGCGTGCAGACGCTTCGCCAAGATCGCATCGCCGCGGTGACTGTAGGAGATGAACCCGACGAAGACGTTTTCGCCTGTCGGCATGGCGGGCTCCGCATAGCGCGATCACGCCTGGGCGAGCAATGGCTCCCAGCCTCGCGACTGTCCTGAATGCACGATTCGCGACTGTTAAAAGGGCTTCAGCCACGACGAATCGATCGAGCATGGCGTCGAGTTCGCGCAGTCGGAGCTCCACAAGGTCGAGCTCATTGAAGAATGCAACAGTCAAAAAGCATGGCGACGAACAATCTGCCCGGCGCCGTCAATCAGGCCCAGCCGTGTCCACTTTTCGACCAGATATCGCTGATTCCGTAGCGAGGCCTCTTGCGCGTCGGATTGCCTTGCCGCCCCGGACTGGTGCGCCTGGTGAACCACACCCACATCCGGTACTGCGTAAACGCCGTAGCCAAGTCCGATTGCACGCACACAGTAGTCGTCATCCTCGTGCCAAAACAGGCCCAAGTTTTCATCGAACGGTCCGAGTATTCTCGCAACCCGGGTTCTGACCCATAGGCAGTATCCGCTTACCACATCCACTGCCGTAGGCCCTGTCGCAGGGCTTGACAGAAGTTCCCGATGATCGTCGTGGACGATGATCTCGTGTCCGGTGACACCTGCAATCCCAACCGATGACTCGTTGGCGAAGACATCCAGGAACGGTCGGTACCAGTCCTTGGATACTTCCACGTCGTTATCGAGAAAGATCAGGATGTCATTCTCGTTCACCTCACGCAGAATGACCCCGAGCAACACATTCCGGCCCTTGGGCACGCCGAGATTCAAAGGGCTTAGTATTACGCGCACACCCGGTCCGGGGTGCGTCTTCAACCATTCCGGGGTTTCATCTTCAGAACCGTTATCCAGCACAAGGATCTCGTGTTCGACCGGAGTATGGGCCGATATGCTGTCGAGGCACCGCCTGCTGAACTCCAGAGCGTTGTGCGTCAGTATCGCGAGACGCAGACGGGTTGGTTGCATTCGTCAATTCCCTGGGGAGTACACATATACACTCCAGCCCATCGTCGACGGCAGTCCGTGCCGGCGACACAGGCCCTCCACGATCCGGTGGAGCGGATCCTGCCGCCATCCCGCCTCCAGGAGATCAAATGGTCCTATCGTGACCCCACACACCGGATCACTGCCGGTTCAGCTGTTACGGGCCACCAGGTGTTTCCTTGTATCTATCGACCCCTGACGCTGCTCGACCGGTCCCCTGTCGCATCCGATCGATCGACACGGCCACCACCGGCCACTCCTCGGGGAGCACGCGGTCCGTGCCATGCAACTGCAGCAGCTCCGCGCGGGAGTAGCCAAGGAGGCTGCACGCGGTGTCGTCGACCTTCTCGATCCGCCCGAAGCGTCCGATCACGATCGTGGCGAGGTCGTGCGACGAGATGACATCGCCCGTGGGTGCACTCCTTCGGCGGAACGCGTACGACGCGAGGCGATAGCGTTCAAGGGATCGAGGCCTCGCGCGGCGATCTCGCGGCCAAATCGCTTCCAGGATTTTCTGCGCCTGCGGTTTTTGCAGCCGCTGGAAATTCGCGGCCATTCTTGTCATTGCTGAGAAAGAAGGTCCGGTCATCCCTGGCGGCAGGGGCCTCTCGACGCGGCACGGCAACTGCTCCTACGCGCGACATAGACGAAGCGCAGCACCATCGGCAAGGAGGCTGGCATGGGTCAACGATTGGTCGGGGCCGCTCTGGCGGTGTTTCTCAGCCTTACGCTGACGCTCCTCACACCCGCTCCTGCTGCCTGCAAGTCTCTCGACTCTCTCGAGTCCGAGATCCGCGAGCTGAGGCAGCAGAACGAGCACAACCAACAGCACATCAGGGAGCTCGAGAAGACGGTCGACGAGCTCAAGGCGCGGGGGGCGCCGCCGGCTGAGCGGGCCGCCGCCGAGCAGGCAGCGCCCGAGCAGCAGGCGAAGGCCGAGCTGCGACCGGACATCCTGCGCCGCGCGCTCGACCGCTACTACGGTGAGCACCGCTTCATGATCACCGGCTACGGGTTCGCGCAGTACCAGTGGAACGATCGCGCGAACACCAACACGTTCACGGGGGGATTCAATCCCATCTTCCTCTTCCGATTGAACGACCGCCTGCTGTTCTCGGGCGAGCTCGAGGTGAAGCTGCCCTCCGACGCCGAGACCGAGGTCAATCTCGAGTTCGCCGAGGCGAGCTACCTGGTGAACGACTACCTGACCGTTTCCGCCGGCAAGTTCCTGCTGCCGTTCGGCGACTTCATCGAGCACCTGCATCCGCCGTGGATCAACAAGCTGGTGACGCATCCGCTGCCCTTCCGTGAGGGCGACGAGGGCGGGATCCTGCCGTTCAGCCAGCTCGGCGTGCAGCTTCGCGGCGGCGTTCCGCTCCGCTATGGGGACGGCGCAGACCTCGACTACGCCGTGTACGTCAGCAACGGCCCGAGCTACGACACCGGCGACGGCGAGGGCGCCGTCGGCGATCCGTTGACGTTCAACAACGAGGACCTCAACCGCACGAAAGGATATGGCGCCCGGATCGGGATTCGTCCGTTGCCGCTCGAGTGGAATGCCGGACGGTGGCGGATCGGGGCATCGACGTTCGACGGCGCCTGGGATTCGAAGGGCGACCTCTGGCTCACGACTTGGGGGATCGACTCTGTCTACCAGTACGGCGCCGCCGAGCTGCGCGGCGAGTATCTCTCGACCCACCGCGAGCTTTCCGGACAGTCGGCCGACGAGCGCGAGGGATACTACATCCAAGGGTCCTACATGCTGAGCGACGTCGCACCCGATCCGTGGAACCGGCTCGAGCTGGTGGCGCGCTACTCCGGGCAGAATCAACGGCAGGCCCCCGAGGGGCAGCTCTCGCATCCGCGGCAGGTCTCGCTCGGGCTCAACTACTGGATCACGCCCTCGGTGGTCTGGAAGCTGGAGTACGACCGCGACATCCCACGTGACGCGCCGAACAACCACGAGTTCCTCTCGCAGCTGGCGTTCGGGTTCTGAGGAGGTCGGAGATGAGCATGCGATCGATACGATGGCAGCTGACGCTGCTCGCCGCCGCATTGGCACTGTCGGCGACGATGGCACTGGCCGGAGACACGCCTGCGGACGACAAGGCGCTCTTCCGTCTCGGCGCCGAGATGTGGCCGCAGTACTGTGGGAACTGCCACAAGGCCCGGCCCGGAGGGGAGCGTAGCCCGGCGGAGTGGGACACGATCATGCTTCACATGCGCGTGGTCGCGAATCTCCCCGCCGACAACGCGCGCGCCATTCAGACGTTTCTGCGCGCGCACTGAATGCCGGCGGCGAGGAGACTGCGATGAGAGCGATGCTGCTCGCCGTCGTCGTGACGGCGATGACGGTGATACCTGCGGCGGCGGCGGATCTCGCCGCCGCCCAGAAGAACTTCAAGACGTTCTGCTCCAAATGTCACGGCGCGGAGGGCAAAGGTGACGGTGCGGAAGCGGCGACGCTCACCACCAAGCCCAGGGACTTCAGCGACTGCGCGCGCATGAAGGCGATCACCGACGAGACGCTCTTCACCGCGATCAAGGAGGGCGGCGAGGCCGTCAAGCTCAGCAAGGACATGCCGGCGTGGAAGGAAGGGATGGAGGACGACGAGATCCGCGACCTGATCGCCTACGTGCGCGCGTTCTGCAAGTAGCGGTCGTCGAGCGCCGGCGATGTCCCTACCCATCCGCGCGGAGCCGCGGGATCTCTGGTGGTTCCGCGGCAACGTACCGTGTCTCGAGGCGTGTCCGGTGAAGACGGATGCGGGGCGGTACGTGCAGCTGATCGCGCAGGGGCGCTTCGCGGAGGCCTACCGCGTCGCGCGCGCGCCGAATCCGATCGCGTCGATGTGCGGTCGCACCTGTGGCGCGCCGTGCGAGGACGCGTGCCGCAGAGGCAAGATCGACGAGCCGGTCGCGATCCGCCCGCTGAAGCGCTTCGTCACGGAGAACTACGGTCCCGAGTCGCTGTCGGCGACGAGCCTCGAGGAGGTGCTGCGCGGGGACATGGGGGGAGGCAGCACCACGACGCTACACGGCGGGGCACTCCTGGCGCGCCGCGCGCCGGCGGGCGACGCCCGGCGGGTGGCGGTCGTCGGAGCGGGACCGGCCGGGCTCGCCTGCGCGCACGATCTCGCGCTCCTCGGGTGGCGCGTCACCATCTTCGAAGCGATGCCGCTCCCGGGTGGGATGATGCGCTACGGCATTCCGAGCTATCGCCTCCCGCGCGAGGTCATCGATCATCAGGTCGCCGAGATCGAGGGGCTGGGGGTCGAGATCCGCTATGGTCGACCGCTCACGCCCGAGTTCGGTATCGGCGAGCTGCGCGCCGAAGGCTACGAGGCGTTCTTTCTCGGCATCGGCGCGTCGCGCGGCCGCGGCATCGACATCGCGGGGTCGGACCTCGACGGTGTGTCGAAGGCGATCGACTATTTGCTGAACATCAATCGCGGCTACCGCGTGCCGGTCGGCAAGCGCGTCGTCGTGGTCGGCGGCGGCTTGGTGGCGATCGACGCGGCACGTACGGCGATGCGGGCGATCCTTCCGGGAATCGCGATGGCTCCGGAGGAAGAGGCGGCCGTGGAAGCGACGACGCTGCGGGTCGCCCTCGACGCGGCGCGCGAGGTGGTGCGCCGTGGCGCGGCCGAGGTCACGATCGTGAGCCTCGAGTCCGCTGCGGAGATGCCGGCGGCGAGATCCGTCCAGGGCCGTGAAGAGCTGGGCGTCGCCGAGGGAGAGGGGATCACGTTTCTGCCGTCGTGGGGCCCACGGCGGATGCTCGGTTCGGGGGGGAAGGTGACCGCCATCGAGCTCATCCGGTGTGTGCGCACGCTCGACGACGACGGCCGCTTCAATCCCGTGTTCGACACCGGCGACACCCGCACCCTCGACGCCGACGCCGTCATCCTCGCCATCGGCCAAGGACCCGACGTCTCGTTCCTTCGCCCCGAGGACGGGGTCGAGGTGAGCCGCTCGGGCACGATCAAGGTCGACCCGGTGACGCTCGCGACCACCGCGCCGGGCGTCTTCGCGGGTGGCGACGGCGCTTTTCCACCCGCGCTGCTCATCACGGCGGCGGCGCAAGGGAAGGTGGCGGCGCGCAGCATCGATGCGCTTCTGCGCCGCGAGCCGGTTGCGCCGCCGCGGCTCACGGTCCGTGTCGAGCAGCTTCCGACCGACACGTATCGGATGAGCGCGGGTTACGAGCAGATCGCGCGTCACATCCCGGTCGTGCCGTTGGAGCGCCGTAGCGGGATCTGCGAGGTCGAGGCGTCGTACACGGCCGTGGAGGCGCAAGCGCAAGCGAGCCGATGCCTCGAGTGCCACACGCACCCGATCTACGACGGCGAGCGTTGCGTCCTGTGCGCGCGCTGCGTCGACGTCTGTCCTGAGCACTGCCTGCGCTTCGCGCCGCTCGACGAGCTCGCGACGACGCCGGAGGTGCGCGACCGGCTCGGCGCGGAGCGCGGCGCCGGCGTGCTCAGCGTCTTCCTCTACGACGGCACGAAGTGCATTCGTTGCGGCCTCTGCGCCGTCCGCTGTCCGACGGCGGCGATCACGATGGAGCGCTTCCAGTTCGAGGAGGGATACGCCCATGGATGAGAGCCGCCGCGCCATCCTGCGCCGGCTCGGGAAGGGCTCCGTGTTCTTGGCGTTCCTGATGCAGGTCGCCGCGGCGGCGCGCGCGTTCGTGCCGAACGTCCTCTACGAGCCGTCGCGGCGCTTCAAAGTGCGGCGCCCGAAGGACTACCCGCAGGGCGTCACCTTCGATCCCGATCATCGCCTGTTCGTGATCCGCGAGGAGAACGCGCTCTCCGCCGTCTCCGCCGTCTGCACGCACCTCGGCTGCACCGTGCAATGGAAGCGAGACACGACGGAGTTCGCGTGTCCCTGCCACGGGAGCCGATTCCACGGGGACGGGACGGTCATCGGCGGTCCCGCGCCTCGTCCCCTCACGTGGTATGCGCTCGGGGTCTCGCCCGACGGCTACCTCGAGGTCGATACCGACGAGGAAGTCGCGCTCGGCTCCCGCTTCCCCATGCCCAAAGAGTCGACGTGAGCGCGTCCGCAGGAGATCGCCCGAGCGTGCGCGACCGGATCCAGGCGCTGTGGCGCGCGTCGGTGTGGACCTGGGCGCCCGCGAGCGAGCGCGACTCGGGTGAGGCGATCGTCCGCAACCTCTGGCTGCATTGGTTTCCGACCAAGGTCGCGGTGCGGAGCGCCAGCTGGAGCTATTCGCTCTGGCTCGGTACGGCGACGGCGTCGTTGTTCGCGATTCTCGTCGTCACCGGCGTGCTGCTGATGCTGTTCTACGTGCCGTCGGTCCAACAGGCGTACTGGAGCATGAAGGACATCGGCAGCATCGTGAGCTTCGGCTGGCTGCTGCGGAGCCAGCACCGTTGGGCGGCGCACCTGATGGTGGGGATCACCTTCCTGCACATGGCGCGGGTGTTCTACACCGGCGCCTATCGCGGTCCGCGCGCCGTCAATTGGCTCGTCGGGATCGCGCTCCTGCTCGCGACGCTGCTGCTTTCCTTCACCGGCTATCTCCTCCCGTGGGACCAGCTCGCGTTCTGGGCGGTCACCGTCGGCACCAACATCGCCCGTGAAGCGCCGTTCGTGGGAAAATCCCTGCGCTTCGTGCTGATCGGCGGCTCCGAGATCGGACAGACGACGCTGCTGCGGTTCTACGTGCTGCACGTCGTCGCCATCCCGGCGGCGGTGCTAGTGCTCTTCGCATACCACATGTGGCGGATCCGCAAGGATGGCGGGCTCGCCGCGATCGAGCCGCTGCGGCGCCGGCGGACGCTGCGTCCGGCGACACCCTCCGCCACCAAGAGCTACTCGCTGTTCGGCGTCACCCGCGGCGTCAGCGTCGAGACCCTCGCCTCGACCACACTCGAGGAGGAGGACGTGGCGTTCTCGTCGCCCGAGCTGGTCCGCCGGATCGTCCTCGTGTTCCTCCTGGTCTTCAACCTGACGCTGCTGTTGAGCGTGCTGTTCGACGCGCCGCTCGAGGAGGCGGCGAACCCGTGGATCACGCCGAATCCCGCCAAGGCGCCGTGGTACTTCCTCTGGCTCCAGGAGCTGGTGGCGAGCACGACCATCCGCATCGGCGGCTTTTCGGTGAGCGGCGGCTTCATCGGGGGCATCCTGGTGCCGGGCGTCCTCCTCCTCGTCGCCGCGGCGTGGCCGTTTCTCGATCGCAGCCCGCTCGACGCCGAGGGCGTGTGGTTCGCGCCCGAGCGGCGCACGCAGAACCTGGTCTTCTCCCTCGTCGCGCTCGTCATCATCGCGCTGATGATCGTCGGCGTGTACTTCCGCGGCCCGTCGTGGGGACTCTACTGGCCCTGGAAGCCGTGGCCTGCTCCGCCGACGACGCTCTGAGACGCGGACGTGCGCAGACCGTTCTCGCGATTCGAGTTCCCGGACTTCCCGCTTCTCGTCCTGCTGTCGCTGCTCTTCTTCGCGCTCGTTGTCGCCGCGGTGCTGCGCGAGTGGCGCAGCGAGTGGCGGCCGATTCAGGAACGCTTTCGCGCCGTGCTCGAGCGCAACGGCCAGCTGGGCGCCGCGCGCACGTTCACGGTCGTCGTCCGGCAGCTGTGGGTGCCGGAGCTCGCTCGCGTCGACCGCTGCGTGACGTGCCATCTCGGCTACGAGTGGAGCGGGGTGCTGCCCGCGAATCTTCCGGCCCCGTTTGCCCCGCACCCGAATCTGCCTTACCTCGAGGCGCATCCGTTCACGGAGTTCGGCTGCACGCCGTGCCATGGAGGGCAGGGCTTCGCCACCACGGCGAGCGCGGCGCACGGACACGTCGAGCATTGGGACGAGCCGCTGCTCGATCGCGCGCTCGCCGACCGCTACGGCCTCGGCGCCACCGAGCCGATGCAGACGCGCTGCAACGGATGCCATCGTCATTCCGAGTCGGCGCCGGGGATGGAGACCATCGATCGCGGGAAAGTACTGTTCAAGAAGAACAAGTGCCTGGTGTGCCATACCGTCGAGGGCCGGGGCGGGATGAAGGCGCCGGACCTCACCTACGTCGGCGACAAGAACCCGGAGCTCTTCGACTTCACGCACGTCAGCGGTCCGCGCACCGCGTTCAACTGGCACGTCCAGCATCTGACCCACGCCGGCACCGTCGCTCCGCACACGACGATGCCGGATTTCGACTTCCCTCCCGAGGACGCGCGTGCCCTCGCCCTGCTGCTCGTGAGCTGGCGCCGGCAGACGGTGCCGCCGCGCTACGTGCCCCAACCCGGGCCGGTGCCGACCGCCGAGGCGCTGGCGCGGCAGCCGGCCCCGGCGCCGGAGGTGCCGGGGGCCGAGACCGGCCGCAAGGTCTTCGTCGAGCGCGGGTGCAGCAGCTGTCACGGGGTGGGCGCCGGGACGCAGATCGGTCCCGATCTGAAGGGCGTCGGAAGTCGCCGTGACGTCGACTGGCTCCGGCGCTGGCTCGCCGATCCGGCGGCGATGATCCGCGCCTATCCCGAGCTCGCAACCTGGCCCGCGACGTACGGCAACATCATCATGCCGAATCAGAACCTCACCAGCGCCGAGATCAACGCGCTCGTCACGTATCTCGGGAAGTTGTGACGAACGCCGCGCTGCGGAATCGGCGCGGCATCGATTAGCTCCGGGCTCGAGACGGCTTCGGAGGCCCCCGAAGCATACGCCTGGTAGCCACGGCGCCCGCTCCGGGCCGGACGGTGCGCCGGCGCGCGTGCCGCGTCCGCTGTGCAAGTTGCGGCGCCGCGTCGATGCGAGCTCGCTGCGCGTACGCGCTGGCGGCTGACCACGCACATCTCCTAACATTTAGGCGAGCACACTCGATATTGTCGCAATATCGAGAAGCGTATACTTGTAATTTCGCGGTTCTGGGTGAGCTCGACGGATGAAAACTCAATTATTTCCTGTTAGTCGGCGTGGCATACGCTTCGCTTTTTCCCTTCAGACAACGCGTAGTGAATCGGGGAGGGAAAAATGTCGAACGTCAATAAATCGTCGCATGCAGTCCCGCCGCGCGGTCGCCTCGCAGCGCATCTCGCGCTCGTCGCAGTCGTCGCAATGCTGGTCTCCAGCGCGGTGCCGGCGTCCGCGGCGACCGCGACGTTCACCGGTCTCGGCTACGGTGTGAAGAACACCGTGCAGGGACGGATCGGCACCGATCCCGCGAAGACGTTCGGCTTCGTCGGCGTCTTTCACATCAAGATCGACGGCAGCGCCCAGACCGACGCGTACTGCGTCGACATCAAGAACTCGATCAGCGTCGGCGACTCGGAGCCGCAGGTGGCGCCCGACTATCCATGCGAGGTCGTGTACATCCTGAACAACGTCTACCCGAACACCAACACGATCGGCACCACGCTCTCCGACCTGAACCGCGAAGCCGCCGCGGTGCAGGCGGCGATCTGGAAGTTCACCGACGGGTTCGCCATCACGAGCCCGTCCGACATCGTCAGCCGTGCCGGTCAGATCGTGAATGCGGCGAAGTCGCAGTGCGGCGCGGTGCCACCGACGCCGCAGAGCATCTCGCTCACCCCGGCCACGGCGATCAACTATCTGCCCGCCGATAAGATCCACATCGTGACCGCCACCGTGACCGGATCGAACGGCAAGCCGCTTGCCGGCCAAGTAGTCGACGTCGTCGTTACCGGCGCGTCGGGGCCGCAGACCTTCCACGGTGGCACCAGCGCGAGCGGCGAGATGACCGTGGCGTACCAGAACGCGTCGGTCGTGACGGGTACCGACAAGATCGCCGCGACCGCGGCCTTCATGATTCCCGTCGGGGTGAAGTTCAAGAAGCTCGGCAAGCAAGGCATCGTCCTCGCCGGGCAGCCCCGGCCGGGAAAGGTGAGTGATTGCGCGTCGAAGAACTGGGTGGCCGCGCGCTGCGGTGACGGCATCGTCAATCAATCGGGCGAGCTCTGCGACGACGGCAACAGCAAGAACGGCGACGGGTGTGACGACAACTGCAGCCCGACGCGTTGCGGGAACGGGATCGTCACCGCCGGTGAGGAGTGCGACGACGGCAACGCCGCGAACGGCGACGGGTGCGATGCCAACTGCACCCCGACCGAATGCGGCAATGGCATCGTTTCGGCCGGCGAGGAATGCGACGACGGCAACGCGGTCAACGGCGACACCTGCGACAGCAACTGCACGCGTCCCCGCTGCGGCAACGGCATCACCACCGGCACCGAGGAATGCGACGACGGGAACCACGTGAACGGCGACACCTGCGACGACAACTGCAGCGAGCCGCGCTGCGGGAACGGCATCGTCGCCGGCACCGAGGAATGCGACGACGGCAACGCGGTCAACGGCGACGCGTGCGACAACAACTGCACGAAGCCGGCGTGCGGCAACGGGATCGTTGCCAACGGCGAGGAGTGCGACGACGGGAACCACGTCGACGGTGACGGCTGCGACAGCAACTGCACCATCACCGGCTGCGGCAACGGCATCGCGACCGCGGGCGAGGAATGCGACGACGGGAACGCCGTCGACGGCGACGCGTGCGAGACCGACTGCACCCTGCCGCGCTGCGGGAACGCCATCGTCGATCGCGACGAAGAATGCGACGACGGCAACACGGCCGACGGCGACGGCTGCTCGAAGGACTGCATGAAGCAGGAGATCTGCGCCGACCTCGTCGACAACGACGGGGACGGGCTCATCGACTGCGACGACCCGGATTGCCCGGAGTGCCTGCACATCACGAAGGACCCGGCGAGCGTCACGTTCAAGGACGCAGGGCCCGACGTATACAAGGTCCACGGCAGGATCGATCCGGTGACGCCGATCGCGCCGACGACCGAGGAGGTCGGCATTCTCCTCACCAACGCTGACGGCATCATCTACAAGGCGCTGCTCTACCCCGGTGACATCACCGGGAGGCGCGACGCGCGCTTCCTGTTCGTCGATCGTGCCGCCCGCAAAGGCAACGGCATCCGGGGAGGGATCGGCAAGCTGACCATCCGCCGGCTCGCCCACAGGTACTGGTTCACCGTCGAGACGTACGGCGACCTGCGCGGCGCGACGCTGCCGGTGATGACAGTGCAGCTCATGATCGGCGACGACGTGTTCTCCTACAAGAGCGAGTGGAAACGGACCCGGACAGGCTGGAAGGTCGACTTTGATTTCCCGATCGTCCGCTGACCGGCGCTCCGCGGATCTCCTGCTCGAGCGGAAGCAGGAGCGAGCCGCGCTCCCGAGCGGGAGGTCGCCTCGACGCGACCTCCCGCTCGCTCGTTTCGGCCGCCGCATCGCATCGCGCGCCGCCGGCAACTTGCGGATACGCCCTGAAGCGCTAGGCAATCTTCATTGCGAACAGGGGAGCGTGATCGAGGGTTGAGCTGCCGGCGGAGGTCTCTGCGTTGGGTGGGAACGTGCGATGAGCACGCGCGGTTCGAGCGGCGACCGCCCCGATACCTGCGAGGCCGCCGGCGCACGTCACGCTGCGATTTCCGTTCGCTGATTTGACGGCTACGAAGAAGTACCGTCGTCGCGGTCAGGAAGCGGCGCGATGGGACTCGGTGAGCGCCTCGACCGGCAGCTCGAACCAAAACGTGCTGCCTCGTCCCACCTCGCTCTCGACGCCGATCTCGCCTCCCATGAGGTCGATGAGCTGCTGGCAAATCGAGAGCCCGAGCCCGGTTCCGCCGTAGGTGCGGGTCATGCTCTCGTCCGCTTGGGTGAAGCTCTCGAAGACCGCCGTCAGGCGGTCGCTCGGAATACCGATGCCGGTGTCGCGCACGGTGGCGCGCAGCCGGATGTCGCCCCGCGCGCCGCCGATCCCTCCGACGTCGACGGTGATGCCGCCGGTCTCGGTGAACTTCACCGCGTTGCTGATCAGGTTCACGAGCACCTGCTTCAGGCGCACCGGGTCGGCGCGGACGTGCGCGGGAAGATCGGGCGCGAGCGTGCAGACGAAGCCCAAACCCTTTTCCCGCGTCTTGGACTCGAACAGCTCCCGGACCTCGCCGACGAGCATGGTGAGATCCACGTCGACCAACTCGATCGTGAGCTTGCCGGACTCGATCTTGGCGGAATCGAGCACGTCGTTGATGATCCCGAGCAGACCGAATGTCGCGCGGCGAATGATCTGCAGATGCTCGCGTGGCGCGGGCGCGAGATCGGTATCGAGCACCATGTCCGTCATCCCGATGATGACGTTCATCGGCGTGCGGATCTCGTGGCTCATGTTCGCGAGGAACGTCGATTTGGCACGGGTCGCCGATTCCGCCACGTCTCGGGCACGCTCGAGCTCCGCCTGCGCCTCCTCGCGTTCGGCGATCTCCTGGCGAAGATCCGCCGTCCGCTCGCTCACCCGGAGCTCCAGGTGCTCGTGGGCCGTCACCAGCGCGCGGTCGCGATGCTCGACCTCCGCGAGCATCTCGTTGAATCCATCGATCAGCACGCCGAGCTCGTCCTGTCGGTGATTCGCGACGCGTAGCGAATAGTCGTGCTGCGCCGAGACGGTGTGGGCGGTCCGCACCAAGTCGCCGATCGGCTCCGAGATCACGCGCTGGAGGCGCGCCGACAGGAGATACGCGACCAGGCCGGACACGAGCATGACGAGCCCGACGATGACCGCATACCCGTAGAGCCGATCGCTGATCTCGGTGAGATCGCTCTCGAGGTAGAGCGTCCCCAGGCGCTCGCCACGATACCTGACCGGCTGCCACACGACGAGACGGTCGCGCGTGAAGTGGTGCTCGGCCGCGAACACCAGCGCCGGCGCCGGCTCGTCATCGCCGGCCGCTCGATACGTCGTGAGCACATGGCCGTCTCGCGCATAGAGCAAGGCACGAACGGCGTGCCGGTCGCTCGCGAGCGCGCCGAGGATCTCTTTGGCCGCCGGCTCGTCGTCGAACGCGAGGGCCGCGGTGCTGTTGGCGGCGATGATGTCCGCCCGCAACGTGAGCTCGCGCACGAGATCGCTGCGATCGTGGAGCGCGTCGTCCACGAAGAATACGCCGCAGGCGATGGCAAGGACGACCATGGAGGTCACCATGCTGATGAGCACGAGCTTGTCGCGGATCGTGAACGCCTCGAGCCACATCGTCACCGCCGAACCGGCTCGATCCCGTTCCGCGTCCCGGCGAGCTGGGCGAGTCGCGAGCTGACCTTGAGCCGCGCCGCGGTCGCCGCCTCCAGGTTGATCGCGAACCGAACTTTCTGATCCTGCACGAAGAGCTCGATGATGCCGCCGCGGTGCATGAATCCCGCCGCTTCGCCGACCGTGAGAATGCTGCGACCCGCCACCTTCGAAAGCAGCTCCGCGTCCGTTGCCGCGCCGATGAAGAGGACGTGGCAGTGCGCGGCATCGTCGGCGGTCGTGACCCTGCGGACGACGATCGGACGACCGTCCACCTGCCGGCCGGCGGCGACGGCGTCGAGGGTCGCGCCGAACGGATCGCCGCCGGCGACGCCGATCACGATCGGGCCGCCGGCGCCGTCGAGCACGTCCGCCGGCCATTCGACGAATTGCGAGAAGTTGACGAGGAACGCCGCCTTGATCTCGTACTCCCCGGCGAGCGGGATCTCGGTGGCGGCGAGCCTCGCCGGCATCACCAGCACGGCGACCGAGATCACCGTAGCGACGAGGAGACCCCAGCGCGCGCGCCCGCGACTGCGATCGCCCGCACGCCGACGCGATCTCGCGCCCGGAGCGCGCGAATCAGAAACGGAACGTGACCTTGCCATAGATGCCACGCTGGATCTCGGTCGACTCGACGCGGGTGCGGCTGGCGAACTCGAGGTGATGCGCGCTCGCCACATCCTGCAGCGCCAGGCTCAGGTCGAGCGCGTCGACGGGATGCCAGCCGAGTCGGACGTCGAAGCGAACGTGACTCGGCACGCCCTGGTTCGGCAGGTGATCGACGTAGTAGAGCGCGGCGTCGAGCTCGACGTGGCGGGGAAGATCCAGGTACGAGCGTACGTGGAATTGGTGCTCGGGACTGTCGCCCTCGGGCGCGTGCACGGTCGGGTCGTGGCTCGACGGGTCGCTGTCGAGGTGCATGCGCAAGAGCGTGGACGTCATCATGAGCCGCCACCACGGCGCCGCCTGCCAGCTCACCGCGCTTTCGATGCCGTAGGTGTGGCCGTGCGTCTTGTTGTCGAACTGCAGCGGCAGCTCGACGTGTCCGATCGGCTCGGCGACGAACCGCGCCGTCCGCGGTTCCGTCGAGTTGAGGTCGTCGTAGACGTTGTAGAACCCGGTGACGTCGGCGAAGACGGTTTCCCACGGGCGGAGCCGGTATCCGATCTCGTAGGCGACGAGCTTCTCGGACCTGAAGCGACGATTGCCTTCGAGCACGACGGCGGTCGGGGTGCCGTCCTCGCCTGGGAAGACCGTCGGGACGACGCGTAGATCGCGGTCGGTCCGTGCCGGCGTCCGCACCGCGCGCGCGACCGACAGCCACAGCGAGTGGCGCGGATGCGGCGTCCACAGCAGCGACACGCTCGGCTGGATCTCGAAGCCGCTGAAGTCGTTGTGCTCGAGCTTGGTCCCCGCCGTGAAGCGCAGGCGGTCGGCGACGAGCGGCACCTGATCCTGGACGAATGCGCTCCAGATCTCGTACTTGGCGGCCTGGGGCTGGAGCCCGACCGTGAACGAGTCGTCGAAGACGTCGGATACCCAACGGTAGCCGAGGCCCCACGCGATCTCATGCGCGCCGAGCCCGACGTGGTGCTGGAAATCGACGTCCACGGTGTCGACGAGCTCGCCGAGGTCGACGGCGCGGCGGTTGGCGTGGTCGTAGTACGCTTGCAAGGTCGCATCGGAGCGCTCGCCGAGGACGTAGTGCCAGCGCGCCAGTAGGTTCTGACCTTCGAGGTGCGTGCGCACGGCAATCGGTGGAGTAGTGAACGGCGGCGTCAGCTGGGTGCGAGGCACGAGCGTCTCGTCCTCGCCACCGCGATAGAGATCACCTTGCACCGTGACGGCGCTCGCCGGCGACGGCGCCCAGTCCATGCGAAAGCCGCCGCGGCCGACGTCCCACCCGTCGGCGGCCGGGATCTGGCGTGCCGCGTGCTGCGCGTCGCGGTCGAAGTATTTCGCGTAGAGCCGGTACTGAGCGTGCTCGCCGAGCCGGCCGCCATAGCGGACGGCGCCAAACCCGGTCTCTTCGGTGCCACCGCCCGCGGTCACGAGCGCGCCCTGCGTACCGGCGGCGTCCTTGGTGATGACGTTGATCACGCCGTTCACCGCGTTGGCGCCCCACAAGGTCGCGCCGGGACCGCGGATCACCTCGATGCGATCGACGTCCGCGAGCAGCGTGTCCTGGACGTCCCAGTACACACCGGATCGCGTCGGCGTGTAGACAGTACGGCCGTCGATCAGCACGAGCAGCTTGTTCGCGAACTCGCCGTTGAAGCCGCGCGCGCTGATCGCCCATCGGTTGCCGTCGATGCGCGCGACTTGGAGGCCGGGTGCCATCCGCAGAGCCTCGGGTATCGACGTCGCGCCGGAGCGACGGATGTCCTCGCGAGTGATGACGTAGATCGCCGATGTGGCGTCGAGCAACGGCTCCTCTTTCTTCGAAACCGACGTGATCTCGACGCCCATGAGCTGCTCGATGGTGAGATTACCGAGCTTCTGCGCGCGCTCTGCCACGTCGTCGCTCGCCGCGACCGCGGGCGCGCGCTTCACGACGACGAGCAGCGCGGTCGCGAGCAGCATGCATGTGAGCCGTCTCCGTCTCGCGTCGCAATGTTCACGGTTGCATTGTGCATCCACGATGCCGCCGACGGGAGCACCCCGCGTGCCACGCGCGTCTGCGCGATGCCCTACGCGCACACGCGTACGTATCTGTCGCGATCAATCGTCATTCTGATCATGGTCTCGCGTGCGTGCGCGACGATATCGATCCCGCGCGGGTGTCATTGCGGAGGCAGGTACGTGCCTTCGATCATCGACCGGATCGTTGTTTTGACTCGCGGTGAACAAAGTCGCGCACGTCGGACGGACGTTTCTGCACATTAACGTACCGAATGACGATCGGCGCGCAGGTCTGCGAGCGGTGCGACTTGTGCAGGCGATCGTGACCTGTGAAATCAGCGCGTGTGCGGACGGCGGTTGTCGAAGGGAGGAAGCGACTCGCGTTCGCGTCGACACCGATCACACGTCGCGAATTTCTCGACCGCACGCGGCGTGTGGCAATCGCGGCGGGCCTCGTCAGCGTGGCTCCCTGGCTACCCGGCTGCGGTGGCGACGAGAGCGGGCAACCGTCGGCAGCGGCGTGGCAGCTGTTGGCGCGACGCTTGAGCGGCACGCTGCTGCGCCGGGGCGATCCCGGCTTCGGCGCGGCGAACCAGCCCGACAACCTCCGCTACGCGCAGGTGCGCGCCGCCGGCATCGCCGAGTGCGTCAGCGCCGAAGACGTGAGCGCGTCGATCCTGTGGGCGCGCGACAACGGTGTGGCCCTCGTCGCGCGCGGCGGCGGCCACAGCTACGGCGGCTACTCGACCACCACCGGCTTGATGATCTCGGTCACGCCCATGAGCGGCGTGGTGGTCGACCCGTCGCGCGGCGTCGTCGTGGTGCAGAGCGGCGCCAACAACGGCATCGTCTCGGACGCGATGGAGCCCCACGACGTCGCCATGAGGGAGCTTCGGCATCCAGACCTCGTTCACCTACGCCGTCAACGCCGTCGGCGACGTGTCCGTCTTCGAGCTCGAGTGGTCGGGGCGCGACGCCTGCGCCGCGGTGCTCGCCGCCTTCCAGCGGCTTCTACCGTCGGCGCCGGACGGCTTCTCGCTGCGGCTCGGGATCAACGTCACGGCGGACCAGCCATCGGAGGCGAAGCGTCCGGCGGCGATGGCGATCGGGCAGTTCTTCGGCCCGGCTTCGGAGCTCGCCGAGATCCTCGCCCCGGTGCTCGCCGTCGCGACGCCGGACGACCAGATGATCGCCGACATGACCTACTGGCAGGGCAAGGATTTCCTCGCCGATCTCGAGGGCCCGGCTCGATACGCCGAGCGTTCGAGCTACATCGATCGGCCGCTCTCCGACGACGGCGTCGAGACGGTGCTCGCCCATCTCGACGAGTGGCCCGGCGGCAGCGGCAGCGGCTCGGCGAAGTTCTTCTCCTGGGGCGGCGCCATCAATCGCGTCGCGCCCGACGCCACTGCCTTCGTGCACCGCGACGACCTCTTCCTCGCCTCGTTCAGCACCTGGCAGCACGCCTACCACGGCGACAACTTCGACCGCCTGGTGCGGATCAAAGCCGACCGCGATCCCGACGACGTCTTCCGCTTCGCCCAGAGCATCCCGACCGGGATCATGGCGGCGGCTCAGCAGGCGATGACACGGACGCGTCCGGCCTTCCCGCACCGCCCGAGCCTCGTGTCGCGAGTGACGAACGGCACGTTCATGCCGCGGGCCGTGGCGACGAGCATGCGATCGGCGGGATCGGCGTGAAGCCGTCCCGGTCGAAATGAGGGCTCGAGCACCGCAAGGCGTGACGTGGTCGCGATATCGCGCTCTCGTCGTGTCGAATTTCCTGGCACGCGGCATGCTCTTTTCAACCCCTCGGTCGCCAAATCGCACCATGCCACGGAAATCAAAGAACGACGTCTTCGTGCGACGTTCGCATAGCGACCCGCAAGCGCCGGGGTCGCTGTCCAGCAGCTCGAGTCTCTGGCGCCTCCTCAACGCGCCGAAGCCGATCGATGCCGGCTGGATGCGACTCGCCTGCGCCATCTTCCTCGTCACCTACGCGGGGATCGCGGGGTTGCGGTACGAGGAATCCCATCACGCGTTCTTCTGGCTCCGGCTGTCGATCTGCGCCTACGCCGCGCTCGGCATCTGGCTGGCAGGACGGGTGACGTGGACGTCCGCGCGCGCGTACGCGATCGGCTTGGCGCTGCTCTTGCCTCTCCAGGCGGCGTACATCGACGGAATGCTCGGCAACCACGTCGGCGAGGTCGCGGTCTCGGCGCTCGCGACGTTCGTTCCCCTGGTGTTCATTCAAGCCGGGCGCGATCTGATCGTCGTCGATCTCGCGCTCGTCGTAGGCCATGTCGTCGTGCTCGCCGTCGTTCCGAGCCCAGCCGCTCCGCTCGCTGCGCTCGGCGTCATGGTGGGCGGCGCGCTCGCGACCGGTACGGTGGCGTGCCTGCAGGCGCTGATCTATCGCGCCCGTTGGACCCAGAGCGTCGACCAATTGAGGCAGGCGCTGGCGACGAGCGCCGCATGGAAGAGCCGCTACGACTCGGCGAGCCTGGCGAGCGGTCAGATCCTCTACGACTGCGATCCTCACACGAACGACGCGCGCTACGCCGGCAGCAGCGAGCACATGCTCGGCTACACGCTGGAGGAGCTCGCCAACGGCGTGGCGCGCTGGATCGATCTGATCCACCCCGACGATCGCGCCGGATTCGAGCATGAGACCCGTCGCAGCGTCGAGAGGACGGAGCCGCGTCACCTGCAGTATCGTGCGCGGCGGAAAGACGGTCGCTACATCATCGTCGAGGACAGCGGCCACTTCGTCTTCGACGACGGCATCATGCGCTTGGTGGGCTTCGTCTCGGACGTGACCGAGCGGGCCACGGCGGAAGCGGCGCGCGCGGAGGAGGCGGCGATCGC
>JBGPIT010000050.1:0-18834 GCA_041485125.1 Binatia bacterium
CGCCGGTAGGATGCCGCCGTGCACCTCGACGGCGCGGTCGACCTGGGCGCCGGCCTCGACCACCGGCACCCGTCGATATCGCGCGAAGCCGCGCTCGAGCACGTCCCAGACGCGGACCGCGTCGGGCGCGGTCGCAACCGCGAGGAGCTCGAGACCGTCGCGCTCTGCGACCGCGATCGCGGGTCCGACGGCACCCGACTGCGCCCGCGTCGAGAGCTCACGGATCGTACCGCCGCGACCTGCCGGGGCGCCGACGTTGCCACGTTCGATCGTGTCGGCCGGCGGTCTCGTCGCGATCAACGGCGCCGTCGCGCGGACGATCACCGCACCTCCCGCAACGGGAACGCCGTCGAGACCGATGCGACGGTGGATCGCCGCGTCGTCCAGCAACGTACCCGCGAGCCGCGCGACGTCGAGGACGTTCGTCGTGCCGGTGACGCCGACCGGGAACGATGTCGGCGTCCGCGTCGCATCGCCGGAGACGGCGGTGCCGTCCAAACGCAGCGTCCGGCAGAGACTCTGGAAGCGTGCGGCGAGCGTGTCGTCCCCGAGCGCGGCGGCAAGCGTCCGCGCCGCGGTCCGCGAATCCGTGAGCAGCAGCACTTGCACGAGCTCGGCCAGGGTGGCGCGCGGCTGGCGGGTCAAGACGGGACCCGGATCCGGCTCGACCACGTGCATCGGGACCTCGGTAGCCATGGTGCCGCCGTGGGCGTGATGCGCGAGCAACGCGATCAACAACAGATCCGCGGTGCGGCCGAGCGCGACGCGCTCGTTCGTGTCGGTCGCCTCGAGCACGTCACCGCTCTCGACGTCGACGAGCGCCGTTGCGGCGCCGGCCGGTACGCTCATCGCGAGCACGATCGCCAGCGCGCTGCCGCTCACGATACGACGTCGATTCCCTCGCATCCCTTCCACCCCTACCGGCATCGGCCGCGGACGCTTACCACGCGCGCCGCCATCGCAGCAATTCAGCGCCGGCGCGAATTGTTGATTTCGTTGACAGTTTCCGCCGATCTGAGCAAGATACGGCGCGAGGGCGCCCGTCCGGTGCGCGTCTCTCGTGTCTCTGACGATCCCTCTCTGACACCGAAAGGAAGCGTGCATGGCGACAGTCATCACGAGCGAGTGCATCAACTGCGGCGCGTGCGAGCCCGAGTGCCCGAATACGGCGATCTATCAAGGCGGGGTCGAGTGGGAGATGAACGGCACGATGCGCGCGCCGATCTCGAACGACATCTTTTACATCGTTCCCGAGAAATGCACGGAGTGCGTCGGCTTCTTCGATCACGAGGCCTGCGCCGCCGTTTGTCCCGTTGATTGCTGCGTGCCCGACCCGAACATTCCGGAGACCGAAGAGCAGCTGATCGCGCGTGCCAAGGTCCTGCACCCCGAGGTGACGTTCGACGCCGACTTTCCGTCGCGCTTCAAGAAAGAGGCCGGCGACGGGGCCGAGGCGCCGGCCGCTGCCGCCGAGACACCGGCCGCGCCGGTGCAGGTCGTGGCGCCGCTCTTGAAGGTCGCGGCGCGTGCGCCAGGTGCGCGGGTCGAGCGCGCGGTACGGCCTCCCGCGAAGCCTTACACACCGAAAAAGTTCGCCGGTGAGCTCACCGACGATTTCGACTCCTTGCTCCAGCGTGTCGTTCCGGGCAGTCCGCGGAAGGCGTCATTGCCGGTGCGTGTGCTCGTCGCGCTCTTGCTCCCGATCATCGGCGCGCTGCCTCACGAGACGAAACGGAAGCTCGAGGCGGCGGCCGCCGGACGAACGCCGATGAGCGCGCTCGCGGCGACGTGTCTCAATGTTCTCTTGAACTTCTTCCTCTATCCGATCGTTCTCGCCGCCGTCGGCGCGATCGTGTTCCACCGGGACCCGTTCAGCCTCACGCTCGAGAGCTTCATCTTCTACGGCGTGGCGCTCGCCTCGATCGAGACCGCGTGGCGCTTGCGTGAGGGGCTCTTCTACGGCGTGCCGTCGGACGAGATGAGGCTCGGGGCGGCGTTGTATGGTCTCCTGATGATGCCGCTCGCGGCGCCGTTCACCAGGCTCGCCGGAGCGCGCAGCAGCGGCACCATCGCCTTCGACGGCTTCTACGACGACCAGTTCGACGAGAAGCGCGATCGGCAGCGCCGCTACGGCGAGGTGTACAACGTGCGCGAGATCGGGAGCGGCTATCTCCTCCAGCTCGAGTTCCCGCAGCGTGTGCCGCCCACGTCCTTGAAAGAGCAGCTGATGCTGCCCGACGAGATGCCCGACTACGATTTCGATCTCGCGATGAGCAACGGCTCGCTCGTGGTGCGCGGCAGGGTCGCGGACCCGCTCATCCGCAAGGTCGCGGCGGGCGCACCGTCGTTTCCGCCCGACTTCACCACCCGGATCGAGGTCGGCCAGCCCGTGCGCGGCTTCAAGCATCGCTATCGCGACAAGACGCTCGAGGTCATTCTCGTCAAGCACGCGTAGAACACGGTGCGCGGTTGCCCGCGCGACGTGCGTACGACGCTGACGGCCGATGGTGATGCGCCAGGCAACCGATCACGGGCGGAACGGCGTGTGGACCCTCGCCGAGTTGGACCCTCGGGACATTCCGGAGATGCTCGAGATCGAGCGCGCGTCGTTTCCGAATCCCTGGAGCGCCGCGCTGTTCCTGCAGGAGCTGCGTCTCCCGTTCTCACGGACCATCGTCGCGCGCGAGCGTGCGACGGCCGGCGGAGCGCGTCCGGTCGCCGCCGGCGAGCGTACCGCGCCGCTCGTCGGCTATCTCTGCCGGTGGTTCGTCGCCGACGAGACGCACATCTTGAACGTCGCCGTCCATCTGCTGCACCGGCGTCGCGGGATCGCCGCCATGCTCCTCGACGAAACGCTCCGCGAGGCCCGTGCGCTTCAGAGCGAAGCGGTCACGTTGGAGGTGCGGCGTGGCAATGCCGGGGCGCGGCGGCTCTATGAGGCGCTCCGCTTCGAGGAGGTCGGCGTGCGCCGCAACTACTACGGGTCCGGCGAGGACGCGCTCATCATGCGCCTGGCGCTGAACGATGCCTGACGGCGGCCCGCAGCTCCGCGTCGATGTCGGCGCCGGGCTGACGCTCAGAAACCCGGTCATCGCCGCGTCGGGCACCTTCGGCTACGGGGTCGAGTTCGCCGGCGTCGTCGATCTGCGCGCGCTCGGCGCGATCGTCGTGAAAGGCCTGTCGCTCGAGCCGAGCAGCGGCCATCCGGCGCCACGCCTGATCGAGACCGCCGCGGGTATGATGAACGCGATCGGCCTGCAGAACATCGGTGTGCGCGCCTTCATCGAGAGCAAGCTGCCGCTGCTGCGGCAGTACGGCACGCCGGTCGTGGCGAATTGCTGGGGGAATGTTCCCGAGGAGTTCGCGGAAACCGCCGCGCGGCTGTGCGACGCCGAGGGCGTCGCCGCGATCGAGCTCAACATCTCGAGCCCGAACAAGCGCGAATGGGGCCGCATCATCGCGACCGATCCGGGCATGACCCGCGAGGTCGTGCGGGCCGTCCGGCGACGCTGCCGGCTGCCGCTGTGGGTGAAGCTCTCGCCGAACGTGACCGACATCGTGAGCTTCGCACGCGTCGCCGAGGAAGAAGGCGCGGATGCGGTGTCGCTGATCAACACCCTCGTCGGTCTCGCCGTCGATCTCGATCGGCGCGCGCCCGTCCTCGCGAACGTCACGGGCGGCCTCTCGGGACCGGCGATCAAGCCGGTCGCGCTGCGCATGGTCCACGCCGTCGCGCAGGCGGTGAAGGTGCCGGTGATCGGGATCGGCGGCATCGCCAGCGGCGACGATGCGCTCGAGTTCCTCCTGGTCGGGGCGCGGGCGGTCCAAGTCGGCACCGCCTCGTTCGTCGATCCGCGCGCGACGGAGCGGATCGCACACGAGATCGCAACGGGCCTCGCTGCCCGCGGCGTCGACGACGTGAACGCCTGGATAGGGACTCTGCGCGGGACTACGCCAGCGCGCGCAGAGCAGGGAGCGCCTGCGAATCAGGCGACTTACGGCCGCCGCGCGGGACCGTCCGATTGAAAAATCGAGAATTTTCCGCTACACTCGCCGACCTGAGTTCGCATCAAAACGGAGGCAATAAATGACCAATGTTTTCAAGGTCGGTGAGAAGGTCGTCTACCCCGCGCACGGCGTCGGCGTGATCGAGAGCATCCAGAGCAAGACGATCTCCGGCACCGCCAAGAAGTTCTACATGCTGCGTATCCTCGACAGCGACATGACGATCATGATTCCGACCGAGAACGTCGGCAGTGTCGGCCTGCGACGCATCATCGGGCGTGACATGGTCGCGAAAGTCTACAAAATCCTGCGCGACAAGAAGGTCGAGATCGACCAGCAGACCTGGAACCGCCGCTATCGGGAGTACACCGAGAAGATCAAGACCGGCTCCGTCCTCGAGATCGCCAAGGTGCTGCGCGATCTCTTCGTCCTCAAGGGCGACAAGGAGCTGTCGTTCGGCGAGCGCAAGATGCTCGACACCGCCCGCAACCTGCTCGTGAAGGAGCTTGCGATCGCGAAGTCCCACTCCGAGGACAAGATTCTCGAAGAGCTGAAGACGATCTTCGCTCACTGAGCGGCCGCGTGTCGCTGCAGCCGTCAAAGCGAGGCCGGGCCGTGTGCCCGGCCTTTTTTTTGCGATGAGCGCGGTCAATGTCATCATCGTCGCGGGGGGCACAGGGCGCCGGTTCGGCGGCGACGTGCCGAAGCAGTTCGTCGCGCTTCGCGGCGAGGCGCTCCTGGTGTGGAGCGCCCGGCGGTTCGTCGGCGTTCCGGACCTCACGTGCCTGATCGTCGTCGCGCCGCCCGACCAGTTCGGCCGCTGCGAGGCGCTCCTCGCCCCGCTCGGCGTGCCGGTGCGGCTCGCGACTGCCGGCGCCGAAAGACAGGACTCGGTGCGCGCGGGTGTCGCACTCCTCGAGCCGACCTGTGAGATCGCGCTGGTGCACGATGCGGCGCGGCCGCTGGTCACACCCGCCGCGATCACGGCGTGTCTTGCTGCCGCGCGGGAGGTGGGCGCCGCGATCCTCGCGACACCGGTCAGCGACACCGTCAAGCGCGTCAGCGACGGGCGCATCGTCGCGACGGTTCCGCGCGGCGATCTGTGGCTCGCCCAGACGCCGCAAGGCTTTCGTGCCGCCGACCTTCGCCGCGTCCATGCCGACGCCGCGCGCGCGAACTTCAGAGGCACCGACGATGCGGCGCTCTTCGAATGGGCGGGACTGCGGGTCGCGATCGTGCCAGGCGACGTGACCAATCGGAAGATCACCACACCGGACGACCTCGCGTGGGCGGAGGCGGTGTTGGCGCGTGTGCCGGGTGTTCAGTCCTGAGTGCGCGACGCTCGATCGGTCTCGCTCCGGCCCTCGTTGAGGCTGCCGGAGCGGAAGCCGGCGAGATCGAGCGTCACGTGGCGGAAGCCCGCGGCCCGAATCCCGTCCACCGCGCTCGCGCGCAGCGCCGGATCGGCGAAGCGCGCCAGCTCCGCCGCGCCGACCTCGATGCGTGCGATCTCGCCGTGGAAGCGCACGCGCACCTCGCGGAAGCCGAGCGCGTGCAGCGTCTCCTCGGCGCGCGACACCATTTGCAGGCGCTCGAGTGTGATGGGCGTGCCGTAGGGGAAGCGCGACGAGAGACAGGGGCTGGCCGGACGGTCCCACGTGCGCAAGCCGAAGGCACGACTCAGCGTACGCAGATCCTCTTTGCTGAGGCCGGCTTCCGCGAGTGGATGGCTGACGTGTTGCTCCTCGGCGGCAAGGAGGCCCGGACGGTAGTCGCCGAGGTCGTCGGTGTTGACGCCGTCGACGATCATCGCGTCGCCCAGTCGGGCCGCCTCGGCGAGACAGATCTCGTAGAGGTGATGCTTGCAGAAATAGCAGCGGTCGATGGGATTCGTGGCGTAGTTGGGAATGTCGAGCTCGTTCGCCTCGACGACGACGTGGCGCACGCCGAGCTCGCGCGCCACCGCGATCGCGCTCTCGGTATCCGCGACCGGGTTCGTGGGTGAAACGGTCGTGAGCGCCGTGAGCCGTGGCCCGAGGACGCCGTGGGCGACCCGCAGCAGGAACGTCGAGTCGACGCCGCCGGAGAGCGCGACCAGCGCGGTCGGGTACTCCGCCAAGGTTGCCTCGAGACGTGCGAGCTTTGCCGCGAGCGCGGGCGCGACCTGCTCGAGCATCGGCGTAGAGCTAGATGCCTTCCGACGCGGTGAACAGGTCCGTCGTCAGGTATCGCTCGCCGGTATCCGGAAAGATGGTGACGACGGTCTTGCCCGGTCCGAGCCGACGGGCGACTTGGATCGCGGCGGTGCAGGCTCCGCCGGCGGAGATGCCGACGAGCACGCCTTCCTCTTTGGCGAGCCGGCGCGTACATGCCGCCGCTTCTTGGTCGGTGACCGCGATGATCTCGTCGTAGATCGACGTGTTGAGGATCTCCGGCACGAAGCCGGCGCCCCAGCCTTGGATCTTGTGGAAGCCGGGCTCGCCGCCCGCCAGGACCGGCGAAGACGCCGGCTCGACCGCGACGATCAGGACGCCGGGCATGCGCTCCTTCAACACCTCGCCGACGCCGGTGATCGTGCCGCCGGTGCCGACGCCGGCGACGAAGGCGTCGATGCGGTCGAACTGCTCCAACAGCTCGGGCGCCGTGGTCCGCCGGTGCACCTCGGGATTGGCGGGATTCGAGAACTGCTGCGGCATGAAGTAGTCAGGGTGCTCCATCAGGATCTCTTCGGCCTTGCGGATCGCCCCGTGCATGCCACGCGTGTCCGGAGTCAGGACGAGCTTGGCACCGTAGGCCGTGAGCAGGCTGCGGCGCTCCTCGCTCATCGTGTCCGGCATGGTCAGAATGAGGCGATAACCCTTGACGGCGCACACCAGGGCGAGACCGATCCCGGTATTGCCGCTCGTCGGCTCGACGATCGTCGCGCCCGGCTTGAGGCGCCCGTCACGTTCGGCCTCCTCGATCATCGCGCGGCAGATGCGGTCCTTGACGCTCCCGCCGGGATTGAAAGCCTCGAGCTTCGCCCACACCTCGGCGCCGCCTTCCGGCGCGACGCGATTCAGGCGTAGTACGGGTGTTGCCGTGATGAGATCGAGTGCGGAGTCCGCGACCGCGGAGGCAGAAGGCATTGGTCGAGGATAGCGGTCGCCGGCGCGACGAGTCAACGAACTCACCCCTCCGCGAGCCGCCCGCGGGCGATCCGGAGCGGGCACTGCTGGTGTTCCCTGGTGCGCTCGGCGATCTCCTGCTGCTCGCGCCTGCGGTCACGACGCTCGTCGCACGCGGGCACGCCGTCGAGCTCAGCGTGAGTCGCGCGCTCGAGGCCCTCGCTCGGGCGGTGCTGCGGTGCCCGCTCGGTCCGCCTGCCGACGGCCGCGTCATGAGCTCGCTCTTCGGCGAGCTCGTGCCCGAGCTCGCGCGCTGGTGGCGCGGCGCGGGCCGCCTCGAGGTGTGGCTCGGTGACGCCGCGTCGGCGCACGTGGCCAGGCATGCGGGCGCGCTCGGCATCCGGAGCGCCCGCACCCACCGTGTCGAGCGCGACGACCGGCCATGGCACGCGAGTCTCGCCTACGCTGCTGCGCTTGCCGTCGATCCGCCGCTCGCCGTGCCGCGTCTCCAGTGCGACGCGGAGACATCGGAGACGCCGTGGACCGTCCCCGCCGAGCGGCGGCTCGTGATTCACCCCGGAGCCGGAGATGCACGCAAGCGGTGGGAAAGGCGCGGCTTCGTCAGCGTCGCGCACGCGTGGCGTCGGCACGGCGGCGAGGCCGTCGTGCTTCTCGGGCCGAGCGAAGACGACGAGGCCGCGGCGTGGCGCGCCACGGACCTCGAGGTCGTCACCGGACTCGACCTCATGCGCACCGCGACCCTGCTGGCGCGCGGGCGCACGTTCCTCGGCAACGACTCGGGCATCAGCCATCTTGCTGGTGTCGTCGGCTGCCGCGGCGTCGTCCTCTTCGGACCGACCAGTCCGCAACGCTGGCGCCCGCTCGGCGGCTCGCTCGCGGTCGTCGAGTATGCCCGGCGCACCCATGCCGACGTCGTCGATGCGGTGCTACGTGCGTTGTCCGACGGCCGCTTACCTTGACACCCCCCAAGGTGGGCATTAGCGTCCCAGGTAGAGACGCGGTGGCACGTACGGTGCCTTCTGGAGATCGCCTCCGTCGCGATTCCGCCGAGCGTGCCGACCAATAACAACGCCGAAAGGAACCTCGATGAGCAACACTCTCCGAACGACTGTTCTACTCGCAGCCTTGACGGCGTTGATCGTCTGGGTGGGACAGCTCCTCGGTGGGGCCCAGGGCGCGATGGTCGCGTTCATCTTCGCCGCGGTCATGAACATCGGGAGCTACTGGTTCTCCGATCGCATCGTGATCGCCATGTACCGCGGCAAGGAGCTCGGTCCGAACGAGGATCCGGAGCTCTTTCAGGTCGTGCAGGAGCTGGCGCGGGAGAACCACATCCCGATGCCGCGGCTCTACCTGATTCCGAGCGAGTCACCGAACGCCTTCGCGACCGGTCGCAATCCGCAGCACGCGGCCGTCGCCGTCACGGCGGGCGTCCGCAGCCTGCTCGATCGTCGCGAGCTCAAGGCCGTCCTCGCGCACGAGCTCGCGCACGTGGTGAACCGCGACATCCTCATCAGCTCGATCGCCGCGACGTTGGCCGGCGCGATCATGATGCTCGCCAACATGGCGCGCTGGTCGCTCATCTTCGGCGGCGGCACTCGTGACGACCGCGAGGGCGGCGGCGGCGGCCTCGGCTTGCTCGTCAGCATCATCGTCGCGCCGATCGCGGCGATGTTGATTCAGATGGCGATCTCGCGCAGCCGGGAGTTCCAGGCCGACGAGACCGGCGCGCGCCTCATCCACGATCCTGAGGCGCTCGCGCTGGCGCTCCGGAAGATCGCCGCCTACTCCGAGCGGATTCCGCTCGACGCTTCGCCCGCGACCGCCCACATGTTCATCGTGAATCCGCTCAAGGGCATGGCGCTGCAGAACCTGTTCAGCACCCATCCGCCGCTCGAGCAGCGGCTCGCCCGCTTGCAGCAAATCGCGGCGGAAATGGGTCTCGCGGCCCGGGGGTAAGTCGATGGCCGACCGAGACGAAGAGCAGCCTTCCCGCTCGTTCAAGGTCGCCGACCGGCGGCGATTCGTCGACGACGCCGCAAGCGACGATCGCGACCGGGAGACGGAGCGCGAGCGCGAACCCGAGCGCGGTGCGGATCGCGGTCCGTCGCCGATCATCGGCGACGCGGGTGCCGCGTCACACGACTCCTCTCACGCCGAGGCCGACGCCGGGCAGGGTGGCCCGCCGCCGGAGATGTCGTTCAGTACCTTCGTGATCGGACTCACGACGCAGGCTCTCATGCACCTCGGCGAGATCGCCGATCCGACGCAGCAGGACGTCGGCCGCGATCTTCCGGCGGCCAAGCAGATGATCGACCTGCTCGGTATCCTGCGCGACAAGACCAAGGGGAATCTCGACCAGGCTGAAGCTCAGCTGCTCGACACCATGCTGTACGATCTCCGCATGCGATTCGTCGAAGTGTCGCGGAGCCGCTAGCATCCCCCACGCAGCACCAATTCAAATTCAGATGATTCAGGAGGCTTGATGGCCGTGCGCACGATGAGGGGAGCGCTGTTGGCGCTCGTGATCGGGATCATGATCGGCGTCGCCGCGACGCTGTGGCTCGCGACGCGCCGTGACGCGGGCCCACTCACGGCGAAGAACACCGAGCGCGCCGCGCCGGTGCCGACGTCGTCGCCGGCGGGACAGTCCGGGGCGGTGATTCCACCGGCGCCGGTGCCACCGGTGCAGGTCGTCCCCGACTTCGCCTCGCTCTCCGAACGGTTGAGCCCCGTCGTCGTGAACATCTCGACGCGTTCCGCGCCCTCGAAGCAGGAGCGCCAGGACGTGCCGCAGCAGTTCCGCGGTCCCGGCGGGCCGGGCGGGCCGGGAAATCCGTTCGGCGGCGGCGAAGGCGATCCCCGCGAGTTCATGGAGCCCTTCGAGCGCTTCTTCGGTCCGACGCCGCGCCAGCGCCAGCCGCGCCAGCGCAGTCTCGGCTCCGGGTTCATTATCGACCCGCAGGGCTTCATCATCACCAACAATCACGTGGTCGAGAACGCCGACGAGATCCTCGTCCGCCTCGACAACGACAAGGAGTACAAGGCGACGATCGTCGGCAAGGACGCCAAGACCGACATCGCGCTGCTGCACATCGAGGGCGTGACCGACTTGACCGCCGCTCCGCTCGGCGACTCCGAGAAGCTGCGCGTCGGCGATTGGGTGATGGCGATCGGCAACCCGTTCGGGCTCGATCACACCGTGACCGCGGGCATCGTGAGCGCCAAGGGACGTTTCATCGGTGCCGGCAACTACGACGACTACATTCAGACCGACGCGGCGATCAATCCCGGCAACTCGGGCGGACCGTTGCTCAACATCCGCGGCGAGGTGGTCGGCATCAACTCGGCGATCTTCAGCCGCACCGGCGGCAACATCGGCATCGGCTTCGCCATCCCGGTGAATCTCGCGAAAGAGCTGCTGCCCCAGCTGAAAGACAAGGGCCGCGTCGTGCGCGGTTGGCTCGGCGTGTTGATCCAGAAGGTCACGCCCGAGATCGCGCAGTCGCTCGGCATCGATCAGACGCAAGGCGCGCTAGTCGCCGACGTGGTGGCGGGAAGCCCGGCGGAGAAGGCCGCCATCAAGGTCGGCGACGTGATCGTCGAGTACGACGGCCACTCGGTGCACGAATCGAACGAGCTGCCGATGATGGTCGCGCGCACGCCGATCGGTAAGGAGGTGCCGCTCAAGGTCATCCGCGACAAGACGCCGATGGGCTTGAATGTCACGATCGCCGAGCTCGCCGACGACGAGGCACAGGTCGCGGGCGGCAAGTCGTCGGAAGACAAGCTCGGCCTCACCGTCCAGACGCTGACGCCGGAGATCGCGCAGAACCTCGGTGTCGACGAGGACAAGGGCGTGGTGGTGACGAGCGTCGAGCCCGACAGCCCGGCCGAAGAGGCGGGTCTGCGGCGCGGCGACATCCTGCTCGAGGTCAACCGGCGTCAGATCGCGGACGCGGAGACGTTCCGTAAGGCGATCAAAGAGCGCGAGCAGGGCAAGAACGTGCTCTTCCTCGTCAAGCGAGGCGACAACACGATCTTCCTCGCCCTCAAGCCGACGGGCTGATCGACTCCGGAGCGGGGTCGATGCGGGTATTGGCGCTCGAGACCTCGTGCGACGACACTGCGGCCGCGGTCCTCGACGACGGGGGCGTGCGGGCGAGCGTCGTCGCCTCGCAGGATCTCGTCCACGCAAAATACGGTGGCGTCGTGCCGGAGCTGGCGTCGCGCCAGCACCTGCTCGCGATCGTGCCGGTCGTCGCGCGCGCGCTCGCCGACGCGGGTCTCGGCTTGGACGACATCGAGGGCGTGGCGGCGACCTACGGGCCGGGTCTGGTCGGATCGCTGCTCGTCGGCTTGCAGGCGGCCAAGGCGATCGCGTTCGACCGCACCCTGCCGTTCGTCGGCGTCAATCATCTCGAGGGCCACTTGCTCGCGGTGCTCATCGATCGCCCGGTCGCGTTTCCCTATCTCGCGCTCTTGGTGTCGGGCGGGCATACCAGCCTCTACGCGGTCGAGGACGTCGGCGCCTACCGGCTGCTCGGTCGCACCCGCGACGACGCGGCGGGGGAGGCCTTCGACAAAGGCGCCAAGATGCTCGGCCTCGGCTATCCCGGCGGACGTGAGATCGACCGCATAGCGAAGGAAGGTGATCCGTGCGCGGTGCGGTTTCCGCGTGCCACCCTCAAGACCGGCGACTACGACTTGAGCTTCAGCGGCATCAAGACATCGTTGCGGCAGTACCTCCTCGGCGCCGAACGCGCGGCGCTGGCGGACATTTGCGCGAGCTTCCAAGAGGGCATCGTCGACATGCTGGTGCGGCCGACGGTGCGGGCCGCGCGCGCGCTTGGCGTCGAGCGCGTGGTCGTGACCGGCGGCGTGTCCGCCAACGGGCGGCTGCGCAGCCGCATGGCGGAGGTGGCGCGCGAGGAAGGGCTCGCGATCGCGTTTCCGCGGCTCGCCTACTGCACCGACAACGCGGCCATGATCGGCTACGCGGGGCGCATGCGCCTCCTGCGCGGTGAGCGCCACCCGCTCACGCTGAACGCCGAGGCGACGCTGCCGATCGGCATCGCGCGCGACGACGGTCCTCGACCGGCGCCGTGACCGGCCTCTCCGCAGAGACCCGGGCGCTGCTCGCCCGCGAAGGCCTCGCGCCGCGGAAACGTCTCGGCCAGCACTTCCTCGTCGATCGCAACGTCGTGAGCCGCATGCTCGATCTGGCCGAGGTCGGCCCGTCCGACGCGGTGCTGGAGATCGGCCCCGGGCTCGGCGCGCTCACCGACGTCCTCGCCACCCGCGCCGCGCGCCTCTACGTCGTCGAGTACGACCGCGGTCTGTGCCAAGTCCTGCGGCGGAAGTTCGCGGACGCTTCGCACGTCCAGGTGATCGAGGGCGACGCGCTGCGTGTCGACCTGCGCGCCGCCATCCCCGAGTCGCACGTCAAGGTCGTCGCGAGCCTGCCCTACAACGTCTCGGTGCCGATCCTCTTCCGGCTGCTGGAGGAGCGGGAGATCTTCGCGGACGTGACCGTGATGCTGCAGCACGAGGTCGCCCAGCGCTTGCTCGCGCACGCCGGCACGAAGACGTACGGCGCGCCCTCGCTGCTCTTTCAGCTCTACGCGCGGCCGCGCGGACGCTTTCGCGTGCCGTCCTCGGCGTTCTACCCGCGCCCTCAGGTCGTCTCCGAGGTGATCCGCCTCGAGCTCTCGACCGAGCCGCTCGTCGCGCTGGAGCACACTCGGCTCTTCCAGGCGATCGTGCGTGCCGCGTTCAACCAGCGCCGCAAGATGCTGCGGAACGCGCTACAGACGCTCAGCGGCGCGGCGGCGCTGCCGGCGTCGGCGTGGGATGCGGTCTTCGAGAGCGTCGGCATCGACGGGCGCGTCCGCGGCGAGACCCTCGATCTCGCGGCGTTCGCCGCGCTCTCCGACGCCGCCGGGCGCGCCCGTCTCACGATCCCGCGTGCCGAGCGCCGCGGCCGTCACGAACGGTGACGAGCCGCCGCGCCCATCGCGACCACGTGCGCCGGCCGCGACGCGCCGTCCGCGGGCGCTGAATGCCGGAGCTTCCCGAGGTCGAGACGTTGCGGCGCGGGCTCGCCGCGGAGGTGGTCGGACGGCGAATCACCGCCGTGACGATCCACGAGCGCCGCTTGCGCCGGCCGCTGGCGCGGACGTTCGCTTCCGCGATCGTCGGCCGGCGAATCGAGGCGGTGCGCCGGCGCGCGAAGTACCTCCTTCTCGACCTCCACGACGGCGCCGTGTGGCTGGTGCACCTCGGCATGAGCGGCACGCTCGTCGTGATCGACGGCGACGCGCCGCTGCGGCGGCACACGCACGTCGTGCTGACGCTCGACGACGGCCGCTCGCTGCGCTTCCACGACCCGCGGCGCTTCGGCTTGATGCGGGTCGGCCCGGAGCCGCGTCTCGTCGAGCTCAGCGCCCTCGGCGTCGAGCCGCTCGGCGGCGCGTTCACGGCGGCGTTCCTGCATCAACGCACCCGCGCGCAGCGCCGCGCGATCAAGAGTCTCCTCATGGACCAGCAAGTGGTGGCCGGCCTCGGCAACATCTACGTCAACGAGATCTTGTTCGCGGCAGGGGTGCGGCCGGCGCGTCGGACGTCACGCGTGTCGCGCGCCGAGGCGGAACGGATCGTCGCGGCGACCGGGATGGTGCTCGACCAAGCGATCGCCGCGCGTGGCTCGTCGATCTCCGACTATCGCGACGAGCGTGGCGAGCCGGGCGCGTTCCAGAACCACTTCGCCGTCTACGAGCGCGCCGGCGATCCGTGCCGCGCCTGCGCGACGCCGATCCGCCGCCAGACCATCATCGGTCGCAGCTCGTACTACTGCCCGAGCTGCCAGCGCTGACGCGCTGCTGCCGGCCCCGCGCGGACGGCGTCACTTCGGCCGGGGTACCCCCTTCAACGGCTCGCCTTTGACGTTCTTCTCGTGCAGGAGCTTGATCGCATTCTCCGGACCGCCCTGCGAGACCGCCTCTTGGATCTGCGACCGGAAGGTCGAGACCAGGCTCACGCCTTCGATGATGACGTCGATGATCTTCCACTCTCCGGCGCCGTTCTTGCGCAGCCGGTAGTCGACCTGGATGTCGTCGGGTCCGCCGCGGACGATCTTCGTCTGGACCGTCCAGTCGCCGCGCGCCTCCTCACGATCGGCGGTGATGAAGGCCTTCTCGTTCTTGTAGTTGTCGACGCTCTTTCCGTACGTCATCGACAGGTGCTTCTTGAACTCCTGGATGAACTCTTGCTTCTGCTGGTCGGAGAACTGCTGCCAGTTCCTGGCGAGGATGAGGCGGGCGAGGGTATCGAAGTCGACGTGCGTGTAGACGACGTCCTCGATCTTGTGCTTCTTGACGTCGGTCGACAGCGACTTGTCGCCGAGGATGCTCACGGCCGCGTTCGCCAGCTCCTCGACCACGCCGCGCGGCGTGTCGGTCGCGCCGACCGCCGTACCAGCGGTGACGGACCAGAGCAGCGCCGCGACGACGGGGAACGCGAGCAGCGCCGCTACGACCGATCGATGGTCGTGGGCGGTGGCCAGCACCGTGCTGGGTCGCTCACCGCTGTGCCGGCTCACCACCAGGGCTTGGCTCCGGCGCAGGCGTGGCAGGTGAGGATTCGTCTTCGATGAAGTAGAGGTCATCGTTGCTGGTCTCCGCATTGTCGCTCACGAGCGCTTTGCGCCGTTGAAAATACGCGTCGCGCACGAAGACGTAGTAGTCGACCGCCGCTTCCTTCATGTTCTTGATCTCGTCGAGAAACTGCGCGCGGGTGTTCACGGTATCGACGACGCGCGCGCCGAGCAAGACGTACTGGTTCACGACGAACGGCCACACGCTGAAGACGTAGTCGCCGACGAGCCCCACCGAGTCGCGCGGGTTCGACGGACCGAGCAGCGGCAGCACCAGATACGGACCCGGCTGGATTCCCCACACGCCGAGCGTCTGGCCGAAGTCCTCGTTGTGACGCTCCAGGCCCCATGTGCTCGCCGGATCCAAGAACCCGAGCACGCCGACAGTCGTGTTCACCGCGAAACGTCCGATGTCCTCCGCGCTGGCTTTGGGCTTGCCCTGCAGCAAGTCGTTGATGATCACGACCGGCGACCGTGCGTTCAGGAAGAAGTTCGACACCGAGCGCTCGACCGGGTCGGGCGCGATCGCGTGCCAGCCGCGCGCCACCGGCTCGAGCACGTAGACGTCGACCTTGTCGTTGAACCAGAAGATCTTGCGGTTGACGGGCTCGATCGGATCGTAGCCGGCGCGCTGTTGTTGCCAGACGTTCTTGCGCGCGAGCGTCCCGGTGCACCCGCCGAGCAGCATGGGCGCCAGCAGCAGGACGACGAGGGTGCCGGTCTTCACGGTTCCGCTCGCTCTCACGGCGTCTCTCCCGGTTGCGGTTGCGGCTCTCCGCCGCCCTCGGTGTTGTGCATGAATTTACCGATCAGGCGCTCGAGGATGACCGCCGATTCGGTGAAGGCGATCCGGTCGCCGTCCTTGAGGACGGTGTCCTCGCCGCCCGGCTGCAGCGAGACGTAGCGGTCGCCGAGGATGCCGGCGGTTTGAATCGACGCGACCGTGTCGGTCGGCAGCTGCAAGCTCGGATCGAGGTTCATGTCGACCCGCGCGCGCACCGTCGGCTCGTCGAGCGAGATCTTCATGATCTGGCCGATCTTGACGCCCGCGATCACCACCGGCGCCCGCGGCTTCAAGCCGCCGGTCTGATCGAAGAGCGCCCACAGGCGCAGGCCGCCAGGTCCGCTGTACGCGAGGCCGCCGATGCTGAGCGACAGATAGGCGATCGCGGCGAGCCCCGTCAGCACGAACAGCCCGACCAGAAAGTCACGTGTCGGCGAGCGTTGCATCCCGTTCACACCCCCCACAGCGCGGTGATGAAGTAATCGAAGATGAGGATCGAGACCGACCCGACGACGACCGTCGAGGTGGTGGCCAAGCTGACGCCGGCCGAGGTCGGCTCGCTGGTATAACCGCGATAAGTCGCGATCAACCCCACGAGGATGCCGAAGACCAGCGCCTTCAACATGCTGCCGGCGACGTCGTTCTGGAAATCGACGGCGGACTGCAGGCTCGTCATGTAGATGCCGGGGTCGAGCGCCATGAGCAGCACCCCCACGAGATACCCGCCGAACAAGCCGCAGACGATGAACAGCCCCGTCAGCATCGGCATCACGAGGATCATCGCGACCGCCTTCGGGCTCACCACGATGTCGATCGGATCGATCGACATCATCCGCAGGCCATCGAGCTGTTCGGTCGCGACCATCGTGCCGATCTCGGCGGTGGCGGCGGAGCCGGCGCGCCCGGTGACGAGGAGCGCGGTCAGCACCGGACCGAGCTCGCGGATGAGGCTCAACCCGACTACGGCACCGAGCGACTGCTCGGCGCCGAAGCGCACCAACGTGTTGTAGCCCTGCAGGGCGAGCACCATGCCGACGGCGAGGCCCGACACCGAGACGATGATGATCGAGAGCACACCGAGCTTGTAGAGCTCGTCGATGAGCTCGCGCCCACGCACGGGTGGCACGAAGATCGTCTGCGCGATGCGGCCCGCGAAGATCGTCAGCTTGCCGAGCTGGTCGACGAAGACCAGCGTGCGCCAGCCGACTTCTTGAATCGCCTCGCTCACCATCGCGGCTTCCACGACTTGGTCGAGGGCGACGGCGGCTCGGGGCGATCGTCGTCGCAAACCTCGGCGTTCTCGTCGAAGAAGCCGCGGACGCGCGGGTCGGGTCGGTCGCGCAGCTCCGCCGGCGTCCCCTCGAGGGCCTCGCCCAGCAGCAGCAAGACGTGATCGGCCATCCGTAGCGTCGAAGCGATGTGGTGGGAGACCGCGATGATCGTGAGGTTGCGCTTGCGGTTGATGTCGACCAGCAGGCACTCGATGCGTCGTGCCGAGATCGGATCGAGGCCGGAGAATGGCTCGTCGCAGAGGACGATGTCCGGATTCATGATGATCGCGCGGGCGAGCCCGACCCGCTTCACCATCCCGCCCGAGAGCTGACCGGGAAGAAGCGTGTCGACGTTGGTGAGACCGACGGCTTGCAGCCGATCGTGCACCTCGGTCGCGATCCTTTCCTCCGCCATGTCGGTGTGCTCGCGGAGCGGCAACGCGATGTTGTCGAACACGGTCATCGAGTCGAGCAGGGCACCGCCCTGGAACATCATCCCGAGATGCTCGCGCACCTCGTACAGCTCGCGCTCCGCGAGCGGGATGATGTCCGTCCCGGCGACGACGATTCGACCCGTCTGGGGCCGCACCAGGCCGCCGATCAGCCGCAGCACCGTGCTCTTGCCCGAGCCGCTGCCGCCGAGAATCACCGAGATCTTGCCGCGGGGAAACCGACAGGAGAGGTCGTCGAAGACCTTCCGGGTGTCGAAATACATCCGCACGTGCTCGAGCTCGACGTGCGGCTCGAGCGCCGGTTCCCGCTGCGCCATCCCCTCCATCGCCATGTGACCGCCCTTTCTAACAGCGTACCGAGCGTAAGCCGAGCGCTCGGTGTCCCGCGTCGGCTTCGCCGCAAACAACGCCTCGTCCGACTGAGCGGCCGGTACTGGCCGGGTTCGAGGAAACCCGGCCAGTCGTAGGTTGAAATCCGGCCACACAGCCGGGGTTTGGTCCGTCTTGAGGCCGACGGTGGGATGTTAGGACAGCGGCGCAGGTGGATCGTCGGGTCGCGGGAATGGGGCGAGCGTCCGCGTTGCATGATGTTCTCCCCAGCGACCTGCCGGCGGATCTATCTGGTTGAGGCATCCGGGGCGAAGTTGAAACGCAAGCACAACGTCTCCGGTCGCGCCGTCGGCTTCGTTTTCCCAGCCGGAGATGGCTTCGGACAAACGGAGGCGGGCGGCTTGAATTAGAGCTTCAATCGCAGCGTGCTTCCTGTCGTCAGTATCGCGCGCCCATTGCCACGGCTCACCGCAGACGAGGACGAGTATTGTGCGCGCTTCGCCTGGCGGGACGAAGCGCGCAGCCGCGAGCGTAAATACGCCGTCGCCTGGGGGAGCCCAGCGGCCGATCTTGCCGGCGACGAAATCGAAATACTCTGCCTGCGTCGGAATCCCCATGGATCGCTCCTCCCGCATTTCAGCGTAGCCAACGCATGGCTTGTCCGACTAGGCGCGATTTACCACGGGCTCCAATAGTGAGTGGCAACGCGCAGTCAGCCCGGAGCCTTCCCGCCCTTGATCATGTGGAGCCACTTCCGGCCGCCACCGCCCTTCGCTCCCTTCGCCTTCCCCGCGCTGATGCCGGCCACAGGCATCAGCGTGTCGAGCGGCGGCGGCACGGGAGCGTCGAGCGCGGCCGTCACCAGCTCCTCGATGCTCCACACGTGGTCCGTCACGCCGAGCGCCATGGCCGGCGTGCAGCGCACCGCTTCGTGGAGGCGGCAGGGATTGTAATGCGCGATCGGAAGCCCCACGGCGGCCCGGTCGTTCGCGAGCTTTTTCGAGAACGCATTGGTGAGTCGCGTGTAACGCCGCGAGGCCATCCCCGTGGTCAAGTTGAATCTCTGGTGCTGATGTACGCGGGATCGGGCTTGTGGCTTCTCACGAGGATTCCCCCCCGCTTCTCACGAGCATTCCCCCCTCGGGTCCCTCCCGCGTGACGGGTTAGCGTCGTCGGATCCGTTTCGTGTGCTGCGTCTCCTGTGCCTCAG
>JBGPIT010000051.1:0-18756 GCA_041485125.1 Binatia bacterium
GTCGCCGTCGGTGTCGGCGCGATGGTGAACGTCGGCGTGGGCGTGGCGGTCACGGTCTTCGTAGCCGTCGGGGTCGGGGTCGCCGTAGTGGTCGCCGTCGCGGTCGGTGTAGGCGTCGCGGTCTTCGTCGGCGTCGGCGTCACCGTCCTGGTGGCGGTCGGCGTCGGCGTCACCGTGATGGTCGCGGTCGGCGTCGGCGTGACGGTCTTCGTCGGCGTGGGCGTGGTGGTCCTTGTAACGGTCGGCGTCGGTGTCACCGTGATGGTCGCGGTCGGCGTCGGCGTGACGGTCTTGGTCGCGGTCGCCGTCGGCGTCGCGGTCGCGACCGGCGGCGGACACTGTGGCGGATAGGGGCCTTGATCGGGGCGCGACAGCGAATCCATGCAATCGACCTTGAACTCGGTCACGCAGTCGACGCACTTCACGAGGTCGTTCAAGTTGTTGATCGGACCACCGCAGGAGGGACCGCTGGGAGGAACGGTGACCGCGGGACAGTGGCCGACGAAGCCGATGCCGCCCGGTCCGAACGGTCCGGGCGACGTGCAGGTGATACCGTCGGTCGAGCCGGTGTCGCACGCCTTGCAGATCGAGGCGACCTTCTTCGACTCGGCCTTGGTGATCGCCGCCGCCGCCTTGCCGTCACCGGGTGCCGGACACGGTAGCGACCCGTTGCCCTTGTCGACGGCCGCGCGGCACTTGCCGAGGATCTTCTGCTTCGCGATCAGAAACTTGGTCGTCTCTTTCCCGATGGAGGTCTGGCACTTGATGAGCGTGCTGTTGCCGCTGGGATTCGCGAGGCTCAGGTAGTAGAGGTCCATCGCCTGACTGATCGCGGCCTTCGCGATGCAATCGAGGCACGTGCCGATGTCGTTGCCGTTCGCTATCCCATTGGTGCAGCTGCCGCCTTCGAAGTTCGGACAACTGCCCGGCCAACCGGCCATGCCGGGGCTCGTCGGGGGAACGGTGTTGTCACACGCCTTGACGATCTTGTCCTTCATCTTCTGGAGGGCCGGGGCGATCTTGCCGCCGGTGTCGCATCCCGCGATGGTGCCGCCGGGCGCGTTCAGACCGTTGCCGGTCTTGACCTGCGCCTCGTTGCACTTCTGAACGATGCTCGCGATCGTCTTGGCGTACTTGCCGTACTCCTTGTTGATCGTTTGTCGACACTTCATGACGTCGGCATGCGCCGTCGCACCGGTCACGAGCACTAGAAGCGCAGCGATGGTGAGCAGCGCGCTCTTGTGAGGCCTCATGGGATATCCTCCTTTGGCTACAACGAGCCCAGACGGAACGACTGGAGCGAGCGATTCCTGATTGATCGGCACGCGAGACCGTACGCCCCAAATTTCCACGGCGGAACGGGCAAACTCTGCGCCGCCTCACTCATGGTGTCAACGAAAAAATGCGCCGGACCGGCGCAGCTCGATGGCGCAGCGCAGCAGACGGGAGGCGTTGCGGCTCGATCACTTCTCGATCATGCTCGCCGGCCGCGGAGGTCGAGATGCCGACACATCAATTCAATGCGCGCGTGACGTGGCGGAAGGGCGGCGAGGGCATCGCCGTCGGCAATCATCGCTTGGAGCTCGAGGGCCGACCGGCGATCGAGATGTCGGGCGCGCCCCAGTACCGCGGCGACCCTTCGAAGGCGAACCCCGAAGAGCTCTTCGCCGCCGCGCTCGCGTCGTGCCAGCTGTTGACCTACCTCGCCTTGGCAGCGCGCGCCGGGATCGAGGTGCTCGCGTACGACGACCACACCGAGGCGACCCTGGCGATCGCTGACAAGAAGATGCGCGTGACCGAAGTGCGACTCCGCCCGCGTATCACGCTCGCCGCCGGTGCCGACGTCGCCAAGGCCGGTGCGCTCGTCGAGTCGGCACACGACGCGTGCTTCATCGCGAACTCGGTCGCGTGCAACGTCCGCATCGAGCCGGAGATCGTGCAAGGCTGAGGAACGATGCTTCCACGGACGAGCCGCGCGATCGTACAAGAAGGCCCCCGCCAGCTCGTCCTGCGCGAGCTGCCGATCCCCGAGATCGACGACGACACCGCCCTGCTCCGCGTCGAGGCGTGCGGGATCTGCGGTAGCGACGTCGAGCAGTACACGGGAGCCTTGCCGGTGAGCTTCCCGGTCGTCCCCGGTCATGAGCCGCTCGGCGTGATCGCGGCCATCGGTGACCGCGCCGCCAAGCGCTGGCGCGTCGACGTCGGCGATCGGGTCGCCGTCGAGGCACCGATCCCGTGCGGCCACTGCCGTAACTGTCGGATCGGCCGCTACCAACTCTGCCGCGGTCGCGGCGGGATGTTCGCGCACGGCTACGTGCCGCTGTCGCACCCGCCGGGTCTGTGGGGCGCGTACGCCGAGTACATGCACCTCGATCCGTGCTCGATCGTCCATCGCGTCCGCGAGGACATCCCCGCCGGGATCGCGGTCATGTTCAATCCGCTCGGCGCCGGGTTCCGCTGGGCCGTCGAGATCCCCGCGACCGGACCGGGCAAGTCCGTCTTGATTCTCGGGCCGGGTCAGCGCGGCCTCGCGAGCGTCATCGCCGCCCGCGCCGCCGGCGCCGACACCATCATCGTCACCGGCCTTGGGCGCGACGGCGCCAAGCTCGCCCTCGCCCGCGAGCTCGGCGCCGATCACGTCATCGACGTCGAGCACGAGAACACCCGCGCGCGCGTGAAGGAGCTCACCGGCGGGCGCGGCGCCGACATCGTCATCGAGGTCTCGTCCTACGCGGCGGAGCCGGTCGCCGAGTCGCTGCACTACGCGGCCGCCGGCGGAACGATCGTCCTCGCCGGCGTCAAAGGCTTCATCAACGTCCCCGACTTCGTGAGCGACCTGATCGTCGTGAAGGAGCTGACGATCAAGGGCGCGTTCGGCGTCACCACCCCGGCGTACGAGGCGGCGATTCGCCTGATCGAGTCGGGTCGGGTGCCGCTCGCGAAGATGCACACGCACGAGTTCCCGCTCGAAGACACCGAGCGCGCGATCCAGATGCTCGCCGGCGAGATCGCGGGCGAGACCAGCATCCATTCCTGTATCGTTCCCGGAGGCGTGTGATGGCGCACCCGGTGCTCTGGCAATTCCGCTATTCGCACTTCAACGAGAAGGCGCGCTGGGCGCTCGACTACAAGCGCTTCCCGCACGTCCGTCGCTCCCTCCTGCCGGGGCTGCACATTCCGCGCGTGCTGTGGCTCACCCGGCAGAAGGCCCTCCCGGTGCTCATGCTCGAGGGCAACACGATCGCCGACTCGACCCGCATCATCGAGGCGCTCGAGCGCGTGCAGCCCGATCCGCCGCTCTATCCCGCCGATCCCGCCGCGCGCCGGCAGGCGACCTTGCTCGAGGACTTCTTCGACGAGGAGCTCGGGCCGCACCTGCGGCGCGCCCTTTTCTACGAGCTGCTGCCCTTCACCGACTACGCCGCGGCGTTGATCGCGACCGGCACGTCGGCGACTACGCGGCGGCTCTACCGCGCCGCCTTTCCGCTCATCCGACAAGTGATGAGGCTCGACATGGGGATCAACGCCGAGAGCGCGGCCGTCAGTCGCGCCAAGGTCGACGCCGCCTTCGATCGCGTCGAGCGCGAGCTGCAGCCGAGCGGCTATCTCGTCGGCGACCGCTTCAGCGTCGCCGACCTCACCGCCGCTGCCCTGCTCTCGCCGCTGGTCATCCCGCCGGAGTTCCCGTACGCGCTGCCGGGACCACTGCCGAAGCCGCTCGCGACCTATCGCGAGTCGGTCAGCGGCCGGCGCGGCTATCAATGGGTGCTCGAGATGTATCGCCGCCATCGCGGCACGTCGTCGGAGCTCGCATGAACGCATCGCCACGCGCGTGACCACCTCACGCGGACCTCTTCCGCATCACCGAACCGTCCGGCCGGCGCGGGGTTGACTCACCGTCGCGCCGCGACCACCGTCGACCAATGCGCTGCGTCAGCTGCGGTACCGATCTGATTCCGGGCAAGCAGTTCTGCCACGCGTGCGGCACGCGCGTGCTGCGGACGTGCGCGAGCTGCGGCGAGACGATCGAGGCCAGCTATCGCTTCTGCCCGCAATGCGGCGCTGCGGCCGGCGACGACACACCGGCACCCGCCGCGACCGCGAGCAGCGGCGAGGACCGGCTGCGTCGCCTGACGGAGAACATTCCCGACGTCCTCGCGGAGAAGATCCGCGCCAGCCAGAGCGTGATCGCGGGCGAGCGCAAGCTCGTCACCGTGCTCTTCTGCGATCTCGTCGGCTCGACGGCGATCGCCGAGCGACTCGACCCCGAGGAGTACCGCGACCTCCTCGAGCAATACATGGCGATCGCCTTCCGCGAGATCTACAAGGTCGAGGGCATCGTCAACCGGCTCGCCGGCGACGGCCTGATGGCGCTCTTCGGCGCGCCGATCGCGCACGAGGACGCGCCGCACCGGGCGGTGACCGCGGCGCTCGAGATCCGCGACGCCTTCGCCGCGCTGGCGACGACCGTCCTCGCCGAGTCCGGCGTCGATCTCGCGCTGCGCATCGGCATTCACAGCGGTCCGGTCGTGGTCGGCACCGTCGGCAACGACCTGAAGATGGACTACACCGCGATCGGCGACACGACCAATCTCGCCTCGCGGCTCGAGAGTGTCGCGCAGCCCGGGACGATCGTGATGAGCGAGGCGACCCACCGGCTGGTGCGCGGCTTCTTCGAGGTCCGGCCGATTGGTCCCTTCGAGGTGAAAGGCAAGCGCGATCCGGTGACGGCGCACGAGGTGGTCGGTCGGACCGAGCGCACGACACCGATGGCGATCGCGGAGGCGCGCGGTCTGACGCCGCTGGTCGCGCGCGACGCCGAGGTCGCGCAGCTCGGCGCCTGCTTCGACCGACTGGAGGGCGGGCTGCCGCAGGTGGTCGCCGTCGTCGGCGAGGCGGGGAGCGGCAAGTCGCGCCTCATCTACGAGTTCACGCAAAGCCTCGTCGGCACACCGGCGACGATCTTCGAGGCCCGCTGCTCGGCGCTCAGCCGGTCGGTCCCGTACGCGCCGTGGGTGAGCATGCTGCGCCAGTACTTCGGCGTCGGCTACGGCGACGCGCCCGAGCAGGCGCGGGCGAAGATCGCCGAGCGGGTGCGCGCCTGGGATCCCGAGCTCGACCACATGTTCCCGATGCTCTGCCACATCCTCGGCGTCCCGGTCGAAGGCGAGAACGCGCCCGAGGGCGAGCTCAAGCAGGAGACCTTCGAGGCCGTCGAGCGTCTCGTCGGCCTCATGGCCGCCGCCCATCCGGTCGTGATGGTGATCGAGGACCTGCACTGGATCGACGAGGCGTCGCGGGAGATGCTCGAGATGGCCGTCGCCCACATCCGGCGCGCCCGCATCATGCTGGTGGTGAGCCACCGGCCCGACTACCAAGCGAGCTGGAAGGCGCACGCGGCGTTCACCCAGCTGAGCCTGCGACCGCTCACCGACGCCGAGGCACCGGAGATCATCCGTGCCGTCGCCGGCGGTGCGCTTCCCCCCGAGCTCGAGCGCCGCATCGTCGAGAAGGCGGAGGGCAACCCGTTCTTCCTCGAGGAGATCACCCGCGCGCTCGTCGAGGAAGGCTACTTGCTGCGCAGCGACGGCCGCGTGCGGCTGACGCGGCCGGTCGCCGAGATGCGCATCCCCGGCACCGTGGAGGAGCTGATCGGCGCGCGCCTCGATCGCTTGGGCGCGGCGGCGAAGCGGGTGGTGCAAGTCGCGTCGGTTCTCGGCCGGCAGTTCCGCAGCGACCAGCTGGCGGAGCTCCTGGCGGGCGAGCAGATCGACGTCACGGCCGAGCTCGCGGCGCTCGAGCGCCGCGGCATCATCCATCGCAAGACCGTGCTCTCGCGCGACGAGTTCCGCTTCGGCGAGAGCCTGACCCAAGACGTCGCCTACGAGGGCCTGCTCCTGAAGCAGCGCCGCGAGCTGCACGAGCGGATCGGGACCTTGCTCGACGCCGCGCCGGGCGAGCGCAGCGGCGAGCGCATGGCGCTGCTCGCGCACCACTTCGTCCGCAGCGAGAACCGCACGAGAGCCGTCGAGGCACTGGTGCACGCGGCGCGCGACGCCGAGCGGGTGCCGTCGTATCGCTCGGCGGCGGAGCACTACCGGCAGGCATGGGAGCTCGCCGAGCCGATGCTGTCGGGCGGCACGCCGCCCTCCGAGGCTTTCGTTCGTCTCGCGTTCGAGGCGCTGCACGGCTTCTGCCGCATGGTCGTGATCTACGGCGTCGAGATCGCGGAGGATCCGACGGCGGTGGCACGGCGCGGTAGTGAGCTCGCGGAGCGCTTCGGCGATCTCGAGACGCTCGCGGTCGTCGAGTCGCTGCACGGCATGATGATGACGAGCGGTGACGCCGAGCAGTTCAAGCAGGGCGTCGCGCTGGTCGAGAAGGCGCTCGCGATCGCGCGGCGCGCCGGTCTGACGCTGCCGGCGCTGAGCATCGCGCGGGCGCTTTCGTGGGTCTATCTCTTCGACGGCCGTCTCGACCTCGCCCGCGCCACCAGCAGCGAGATCCTCACCGGGCTCGAGCGCGCCGGTCAGGGCAGCAGCGACGTCTACTTCGGTGCGCGCTGGATGCACGATCTGATGCTGCTCTGGAGCGACGATTACGATGGCGCCGTCGCGGCGTCTCACCAGACGCGCGCCGCGGCGATCGCCGCCGGCAATCGCACCGTCCAGAGCGGCGCCGCGGTCGTGCTGGCGCAGGTCCATCTCCTGCGCGGCGAATCGCGCGAGGCACGCGACTGGGCCGACCAGGCGCTCGAGATCGCCCGCGCCATCTCCAACCTCGGCGGGCTGCGGCTCGGCGCGGCCGTCGGCCTGCTCGCGCGCCTCGACCTCGGCGAGAGCATCGCCTTCGGACGCTACGTCGAGATCCTCGACTCGACGCTCTCGACCGGCGGCAACATGGCGCTCGGCATTCGCGTCATGGTGGAGGCGTACCTCGCCGCCGGCGAGAACAAGCGCGCCGAGCGCGCCGCGCGCTTCGGCTATCTCAAGGCCGGCGGGCGGCTGCGCGAGATGCTGTGCTCGACCGCGATGGGCGACGTGATGTTCGCGGGCGGCTCCGAGCGCTGGGACGACGCCGAACGCTGGTACGAGCGTGCGCGCGCCTTGGCGCACGAGATCGGCCATCGCTCGACCGTCGCGATGACGTCGCTCGGCCTCGGTGAGATCGCGGCGGGACGCGGCGACCGCGAGACGGCGCTGCGGTTGGTGAGCGAAGGTCTCGACGTCGCCCGCGCCCTCGGACTGGTGCGCGAGCAGCGTCGCGGCGATCGCGTCTACCTCGAGCTCACCACCGACGCGCAACAGCGCGCCTGACTCCTGGCGACGGCGATCGCACGACGATCGCCGTCGCCACTTCCTCCGCGACCGAGCTCAGCGCGAACGCCGCGCCTTCGACGCGCGTGCGTCGCTCCGGCTGCCCCGGCCGCCTGCGGCCTTCCCGGCGCGTGCGCTGCGCATCTTCGAGGTCGCCTTCGCCGCGGACGCCTTGGTGCGGGTACGACGGCCGCTCGTCGGTGCGGCGCTCCCGCTTGCCTTCGCCCGCGCGACGGCGCCGCCACGACGAGCCGCGGTCGTACGCGCTTGCGCGCCGGACCGCTTCTGCTTGGCGCGCTTACCGGCGGCAACCTTGCCACCCGATCCCGACGTCGCGCGCGCCCGCCCGCCTTGCGTCGCTGCCGACGACCGCGCCTTCGCGACGCGACCCCGCGCGCGTCCGGCGCGTGCCTTCGGCACGCCGCGACGGCGACGGCTCGATTCCGACTTGGCATGCGACGACTCGCTGCCGCCGAAGATCAAGGTCTTCACCGTGTTCACCAAGCGAGTGGTCGCGGGCGTCTCGAGCGCGGCCTCGCGAGCGGCGATCTCGGCGCCGAGCTCCTCGAGCCGGTCCCCGAGCTGACGCTCCGCCTTCGGGAACATCTCGCCCTCTTCCTCTCCGACGTGGTGCTCGACGTTCTCCCGCAGCACCGTCACTTTGGCGTCGTACTCCTCGTCGGACGGCGACATGCCTTCGATCTCCTCGAGGAGCGTCTTCACCACGTTGTGCTCTTCCTGGGCCTCGAGCACGAGATCTTTGGTCTCCTCGTCGTGGCGCTCTTCGGACGCCTCGCGGACCGCCGGATAGAAGATCTCCTCTTCGACCTGGGCGTGGCGGTCGAGCGCCCCCTTGATCCGTTGGAAGATCTCCTGCTTCCGGTCCTTACGCTCACCGGCTTTCTCGTAGCTCTGGAAGAGCTTCTTCACCGCCGCGTGATCCTTCTTCAACAATGCCGTGGCATTCATAGAGGTAGATCCTTTCTTTGCTGCCGCATCGGACTCGTACGGCGTCGTCGAGCAAGCGGTGCGCCAACGCCCGGACCCGCGAGAGCAGCGTAAAACGCCGACATTCGCGCTCTCGGCGCGCTGTGCGCGGGAGAGCTCATAACGTCTTTGTACAAGTGGCTTGTACCAAGTGCCTGCTCCCGCGCCGCGAGGTCCTTGGCATGCAACGTGCGGGCCAGCGAAGGCGGAGATCCTGGGACTACCGGCCCTCCGGAGGGCGCGTTCGCGTCGCTGGGCTAGCGGTCCAACCGCCGCCGGGCGCGCCACAGGCGAATCATCGTGAACGGTCCGAAGCTGAAGGAGACGAGATTGATGATCGTCTCGACCGCCATCTCGGCGGTCATGTCGGCGTACTTGCCGTGCTCGAGATTGAAGAGCGTGTCCATCGCGCCGAGGAAGACCATCGCGCTCCCGGCCGCGATGCCGAACGGAATCGCCGTCGGGTTACCGCGCACGAGCAAGATCGCCGCGACCACCAAGCACGCCGCCATGTAGCCGTCGGCGAGCGGGAAAGCGTTCTCGAAGGCGAGGTAGGCCGGATCGTTGCTTGTCTGCACCGCGCCGGCCGTGAAATACGCCGTCCAGTACGCGAGCGTCCCGAGCGCCGCCACCAGCATCAGGATCGCATGCACGCGATCCGCCCGGGTCACCTGCGCCGCCACGATCCAGAGCTAGCAAAGGAGCGAGTCGAATAGAAATGACCATCGTCGAGAGCATCGCCATCGGCATCGTGATCGGCATCGTCGGCGAGGCCGGCGCGCGCATCCTCGACCTGTGGCGCTACCGTGCGGCGCACTATCCGATCTTGAACGTGCTGCTGATGTTCGGCGTCGTCATGGGCACGGTTGCGATGCTGGCGGCGACCCTGAGCTGGGTCACCGTCTTCGCGATCGCCTTCGGCATCGGCCTCGCCTACGAGGTGGTCAACCTCGCCTACTTGGATTGGTGGCGCTTCCCGAACGACCGCCTCGGTCCGTTTCGCGGCCCGACCGCGTGCGCCGTCGCGATCGCCGTCGCCTGGGGCGCCGTTCCCTTGCTGATCGCCGCGCTCGGCCGCGTGGTGTGACGTCCGCGCCGGCGGCGACCGCCGGCGATCAGTCGAGCTGAATCGCGAGCCGGTCGCCGACGGCGCGGAAGACCCGGATCCACTCGGCCGCATCGGCGTCGTCCTGGGAGGCGCGGAGCTGATCCGGGTAGACGTCGCGCCGCAGTCGGTAGCACGCGTTCTGGACGGCCCACAGGTTCGACTCGAACGGGAGCACCTCGGTGAGCGCGACCGCCGCGGCGAGCTTGCGGAGGGTCTCGAGGTTCGTGGGAGCCGCTCGGAGCGCTACCGCGAGCGACTCGATCCGGCGGCGGAAGGTGTACTCGAGCGCGGCGGTATCGAGGATGACGGGGACGGTGCGCGCTTCGCGCAGCAGCTCTTCGATGCGCGCGATCGGCAGCGACTCGTCCTCGAGCGCGCGGCGCAGCTCGGTGTTGACGACCACCTCGAGCGCCATCGCGAACGGCTTGGGCAACGGGTTGCCGAGGTCGACCAGGAACCGCATCAGCGGCGCGTGCTGCTCGAAGAGCTGGCGATAGACCGTTTCCGCGTCGGCGATCGTCGACTCGATCAGGCGGTCGACGATGCGGCGCTGCTCGTCGTGGAAGAGCGAGCGCAAGGAGTAGGTCGAGTCGAAATGATGGTCGAGGAGGCGGATCACGTCGGCGAACTCGGCGCGCTCGAACGGCGCCGCGATCGCCGCCGCACGCGCCTCGTGCGCCTCCGGGCTCTCGAAGAGCCGGATGCCGCCGTGAATGTTGTGGTCGCCGAGGTGGAGCACGCCGAAGCTGAAGCGCGCCGACTCGCGGGTGATCTCGGAGACGACCTGCACGCGTCCGATCAGAAGCCGGGTGCGCCCGGCGCGCAGGCTGCGCTCGTCCTCACGCTCGACCGTGTAGCAATGGACGGCGGCCCGCCGGGCGTACTCGGAGAACATCGAGCTGACGGCGTAGTGCGCGCCCACCTTGGCGAGATCGACCATCGACGGCTTCACCTGCCGCTCGTAGATCGCGCGTCCGTCACCCTCCTCCGCAACGTTGCTCTTGGCGAGCGCGAGGCGGCGGAGCAGCTCGGGCTCGAGCTGCAACTCGAAGAGCTCCTCGGCGAGCTGGACGGCCCGACCCGCATACCGCAGCAGCTGGACCGGCTCGATGCGCGAGAGCTCGTCGAAGAACCAGCCGCAGCTCGTGTACATGAGCATGGCGTGCCGTTGCAGCTCCAAAAGCTTCAGCACGGTCACGCGCTCGGCCGGCTCGAGCGGACGGCGCGCATGGCGGTCGAGACACGCCGCGACGTTCGCGGGCGAACGATCCTCGAGGACGTCGGCATAGGCGTCGCGCGCCGCCCACGGATCGGCGAGGAAGGAGCGGCCGAGCTCGTCGAAGCGCGGCGCGAGCTCGTCGCGCAGCCAGTCGAGCGCGTCGCGCAGCGGACCGCGCCAGGCCTGCGTCCACTCCGGCGGTCCGCCGATCCGGCAGCCACAGTCCGCACGCCAGCGCTCGACGCCGTGCCTGCAGCTCCACGACGTGCCCTCGACGATCTCCGCCTCGTGCGTCGGCGGATGGCGCTCGAGGAAGGCGCCGTAGTTGATGACCTCGACGCCGTGCACCGGCTCGATCTCGTTCAGCGCGTAGGCGAGCGCCATCTCGCCGTAGCGGTGATGGTGCCCGTAGGTCTCGCCGTCGGTGGCGATGTGGACGAGCTGAGCGCCGTCCCGCGCGCCGGTGAAGCCGGACGCCAGCCGGCGCGCGAGCTCGCCGCCGTCGCGCAGCAGGCCCTCGAACGCGACCGCGCGTGCGATCGGGTCGTTGTAGAAGAAGAGCGCGATCGTGCGGCCCGACGGCAACGTCGTCTGGTACGGCATCGTCGAGTCGACGCCGCCGTCCGCGACGTTGGTCCACGCGCGCTCGCCCATGCGCCGCACCCGCCGCGCCTGGTGCGAGGCGAGGATCGTGAAGCCGATGCCCTCGGCTGCGAGCGCCTCGAGGGTCGCGACGTCGACGGCGGTCTCCGGCAGCCACATGCCTTCGGGAGCGCGACCGAAGCGCTGCTCGAAATCGCGGATGCCCCACCGCACCTGAGTCTGGCGGTCGCGCGCCGTCGCGAGCGGCAGGATCATGTGGTTGAAGGCCTGCGCGATCGCCGAGCCGTGGCCGCCGTAACGCCGCGCGCTCGACGCGTCGGCCTCGAGGATCGCCGCGTACACGTCACGCGCGTTGGCGGCGAGCCAGCGCATCAAGGTCGGCCCGACGTTGAAGCTGATCCGGGCGTAGTTGTTGACGATCTCGGCGATGCGGCCGTCGCGCCCGAGGATGCGGGCGGTCGCGTTCGGGGCGTAGCACTCGGCGGTGATGCGCTCGTTCCAGTCGTGGTAGGGGAACGCGGAGTCCTGCAGCTCGACCGCCTCGAGCCAGGGGTTCTCGCGCGGCGGCTGATAGAAGTGTCCGTGAATGCAAACGTAACGTGGCAACGGGCCCTCGCGGGGAGCAGGTGAAGCGGGGCGCGCGGGTGGTGATCGCGCCGCGCTGACGAGCGCTGCGTGACGGCTAGCCGTCCCAGCTAACGCGGGCGAATTCGCCGCGTCAAGCCGCAAACACCCCCGCCGCGAGCGACCGGCTACTCGTCGACGGGTGCGTGGCCGCGTGCGGCGCGGTCGATCAGCGCGACGGCGCGCGACGCGGTCGCGAGGTCGCCTTGTTCGCGAGCGCGGACTTCGCGCGCCGGGCCACACGTGCCGCGGCGTCGGGACGGACCGTCAGCACCGGGACCGGCGAATGGCGGACGACCTTCTCGGCGACGCTGCCGATCAGCAGATGTGCGAGACCGGTGCGGCCGACCGTGCCGATGATGATCGAGTCGACGCCGCGGGCGGCGTCCATGATGCGCTGGAACGGATCGCCGAGCTCGACGCGCGGCTCGACCGGCACGCGCCGGCGGCCGACGACCTTCGCGACCAGCGCCTCGAGGGCCTTTCGGGTGTCGGCCTCGAGGTTCTCGGGCGGGATCCACGCCGTCTCGCCGGCGCCCGGGAAGCTCGTGACCGGCATCATCTCGGGGATCGCGTGCAGGACGACGATCCGGCCGCGGTTCGCGGCGGCGAGCTCGAGGGCGATCTCCAGGGCCTTGGTCGCCGCGTCCGAAAAATCGTGGGGAACCAGGATGCGGCGAAACAGCTGCGGCTTTGCCATCGTTTCGACCTCCTCGTCAGTTGCCGGTTGACGCCAGATGGCGTCCGAAGAACGCGAGCATGCGCCGCCACGAGTCCTCGGCCGCGGCGTCGTTGTACTCGACGTGCATGAGCGGCCGCGTGAGCCACGCGAGCAGCGGGTGGCCGGCGTCGCTCATGTAGGAGTGGCCGGCATCGTCGTAGATGCGGATGTCGTGCTCCTTGCCGAGGGCATCGAGGTCGGCGATCAGTGCTCTGCCCTTCGCGGCGAACATGCGGTCCTGGCCACCGTAGCCGCCGGTGAGCGGGCACACGCGCCCGAGCTCTGCGCGCGGTCGTGGGTCGCCGTAGAAGACCCCCGCGGCGGCGACGCGCTCGCGCGCGCCGAGCAGGATCGCGAAGCCGCCGCCCATGCAGAAGCCGACGACGCCGACCTTGCCGGTGTCGGGCCGCGTCTCGACGACCTCCACGATCGCGTCGAGCGTCTCGACGAGCGGTCCCGTGCCGGAGCGCAGCGCCTGCATCGAGCGCGCGAAGCAGCCGATCCATGTGCCGGACGCGAAGAGATTCGGCGCCGCCGCCACGTAGCCGTGCGCCGCGAAACGCGCGGCGATGCGGCGGATGTCGTCGTTCAAGCCGAAGATCTCGTGCAGGACGACGACCGCGGGATGCGGCCCCGGCGCGCGCGGCGTGAAGATCTCGAGCGGCACGGTTCCCTGCGGCAGCCCGAGCTCGTGGATCTCGTCGGCGGTCCGCGCCTGCGTTTGCGGTGTCACTTCCGGGTATGCATAGCTCGCCGCCGAGGAGATTGCATGCCGTTCACGAACGTTCCCGGCGCGTCGCTCTACTACGAGGTGCACGGCGATGGTCCTTGGCTCGCGTTCGCGCACGGCGCGGGCGGCAACCATCTGTCGTGGTGGCAGCAGGTGCCGGCGTTCGCGTCGCGCTTCCGCTGCCTCGTCTACGATCAGCGCGGCTGGGGCCGCTCGATGTGCGAGGGTGCGCCGGAACCGACGCGCTTCGCGCCCGATCTGGTCGCGCTTCTCGATACCGTCGGCGCGACGCGTGCGGCCCTGATCGGCCAGTCGATGGGAGGTTGGACGGTCGCCGGCTGCGCGCTCGCGATCCCGGAACGCGTCACGCATCTCGTCCTCACCGGCACGCTCGGCGGCCTCACCGACGACGACATGATCGGGGAGCTGCTCTCGATCGTCCAGCGCCCCGGCCCTCTCGATGGACGGCTCGCGCTCGCAGCGGACTTCCCGATCCGCGAGCCGGTGAAAACCTACCTCTTCGAGCAGATCGCGGGACTGAATCCCGCCCTCACGCCCGGCGTTCTCGCGGCGCTGCTGAAGCTGCGCTACCCGGCCGACAGTTCGCGGCTGCGCATGCCGATCGCGTTCATCGCCGGCGAGCGCGATCAGCTCTTCCCGCCCGACCTCGTCCGGCGCACGCACGCGAAGCTGCCGGACGCACAGCTCACGATGGTCCCGGTCGCGGGGCACTCGGTCTATTTCGAATGTCCCGAGGTCTTCAACGACGCGCTCGCCGCGTTCCTCGCGAGCCCGTGCCGCGACGCGACGCCGCGGTGATCGCATGAGCCGTCGCGGTACGGAGTCGGACGGCGACACCGGCGAGCTCCGCGCGGCGGCCGAGCGCTTCGCGAAAGCGCGCTGGCGTCGCGACCGTGCGGGTGTCGACGTCTACGTCCTGCGCGACGGCGACGCGCCCGCCGAGCTCATCGCGAGCGAGGACACTGCCAGGGCGCTCTTCGACGTGCTCGCGTCGTTGCCGGCGCGGCTCGAGGCGCGTGAGCGCGAGCTGCGGCGCTTGCAGGAGCGCATCGAGGATCTGGAAGCACACGAGACCCGCGAAGCAGCGGCGCCCGCGAACGCCGGGCGCGCGCGCGGACCGGCGACGCTCGAGGACGTCCCGCTCGCCTTGGTGGCGCCGTTTCGGCCGAGCCCGCAGACCCTCGCCGACGCCAAGCGCGACGCGCTGCTGGCGCTCGCGGTGCAGGCGACGAAGGCGATGCAGCCCGACGCCAAGGAGCTCGAGCGCGCCCGTCTGAACGCGATGGCGTACGCCGCGAGCCGGCGCGACATGGACGCCTTCTGGGCGGCCAGCAAGCAGCGGTCGGTAAAGCCGCCGAAGCGCTGATCCCCGCCGGTGGCACGACGCACGAGCGAGCCGTCGCGCCCCGGGACGCGGCGCACGGAGTCGGAGGGACACCGCGCGAATCCCTCGGATCGACGAGCGAGCGGCGCCGCTGCCGAGGCACGCGGCACTATGCCGGTCGCCGCCTCCGACTGGGCGTTCGCCGCGCTGGCGTTCGCCGCCGGCTTCCTCGTCTACGCGAACACGCTCGGGCATCGCTTCGTCTGGGACGATCTCATCTGGCTCGATCAGAAGATCCGCTTCTACAAGGGTCCGCTCGACGTCTTCTTCGAGCCCGCGGATCTCCCGACATTCCGTGTGTACCGCCCGCTCACGCAAGGCACGTACTGGATCGACCAGCTGCTGTGGTGGCGGAACCCGCTCGGCTTCCATCTGACCTCCGTGACCCTGCACGCCATCGCCTCCGGCTTGGTGTACGCCGTCACGCGCCGCCTCGGTGCGAGCGCCGCGGCGGCGCTCGTCGGCGCGCTGCTCTTCGCGGTGCATCCGGTCCACACCGAGTCGGTCGCGTGGATCACGAGCCGGGTCGACGTACTGGCGACGGTCTTCGTCCTGCTCGCGGTGCTGGCCTTCGAGCGCTGGCGCGACGGCCGCTCGTGGACCGCACTCGCGACGATCACGGGGGCGTCCTTTCTTGCGGCGTCGAGCAAGGAGACGGGCGCGGTCGTGCCGCTCTTGCTCGCGGCGCGTACTTTCACGCTCGCCTTCGCCGGAAACGCCGACGCGGCCGGTGCGACACCACGATCACGAGGCAGCGTCTGGCGAACGGGCGCGGCCGGCATCGTCGCCGCCGCCGGCGGGGTCGCGATGTATCTGCTGCTCCGTCCCTCCGACCGCTCGTCGGGCTTGAGCCTGACGGGGTACGGCGCAAGCACGATCATCCGCTTGCTGGGCGCGTTCGGGTTCTACGTGCTGCGGGCCGTGCTGCCGATCGGCCTCGACGCCTACGTGCCGGAGGCGCCCGGCGATCCGCTCGTCCTCGCCCTCGGCGCGGCGGCCGTGGCGCTGACGATCTTCGCCTGCGTGCGGGCGCGGCGGGCGCCTCTCCACGCCTTCGCGATCCTCTGGTTCGCGATCGCGCTCGGTCCGTCGGTCCTCGTCGTCCTCGCCGAGCTCTCCGCGACGGCGGTTGCGGAGCGCTACCTCTACCTTCCCTCGGTGGGACTCGGCATCTTGGTCGCGGCCGAGCTCACGCGCCGTCCCGCGATCACGAGCCGTGCGAGCAGCCGGGCGGCCATCGCCGCGGTGCTCTTGGTCCTCACCGGGCTCACGCTCGCGCGCAACCGGGTGTGGTACGACGACATCACGCTCTGGTCCGACCAGACGCGCACCGACACACGCCACGCGCTGCCGGCGATGAATCTCGGGGTGGCGCTGATGAACGCCGGCCGGCTCGCCGAGGCCGAGCAAGCCCTCCAGGCGGCGCTCGGCCGTGAAGCAACCGAGACGCTCCGGCGCGACAGCTACGTGAACCTCGGCTTGGTCGAGCTCCGTCTCGGCCATCTCGAACCGGCCGAGCAGGCCTTCACGAGCGCCAACGCGCTCGGGCGCCACGCCGTCGCGCTCACCGGCCTGGCGCAGGTCGCGCGCATACGGGCGAACGATCGTCTCGCCCACGGGGACGAGCAGGGCGCGACCGCCGAGCTGCTCCGCGCCAAGGAGGCGGCCACGGCCGCATTGGCGATCAATCCGCGCAACGCGCTCGCCCACTACGTCCTCGCGGGCACCCTCTACCAGCTCGGCGACGTCGACGGCGCCGTCGCGGCCTACCGCCGCGTCGTCGAGATCGCACCCGACGGCAAGACGGGCGCCGACGCCGCGGAAGCGCTCCGACAGCTCACCGAGTAACGACGTGGCGGTGGCGCTGGTGTGCTTCGGCGAGCGCTCGCTCGACCTGCACGGCTTCTAGCAGGGTGTCGGCGGCGGCGGCGCGAGCGGCGCGGTCGCTTCCGCGCCTGGTGTCGTGGCGTCATGCGGTCGGCACGGCAGGACGACGGTGAAGCGGGTGCCCTTCCCGAGCTCGCTCGAGACCTCGACGCTGCCGCCCAGAACCTCGCAGTAGCGTCGCACGATGTAGAGGCCGATGCCGCAGCCGTTGTGCGCCTCGCCGTTCGCGGCCTGCCGGTAGAGATCGAAGATGAACGGTAGCTCGGAGGCGGCGATGCCGCAGCCGGTGTCCTCGACGGTGATCGTCAGCCGCTCGGCATCGAGGTGCCGCGCGCGCACCGTGATCGCGCCGGCACGCGTGAACTTGCGCGCGTTGCCGACCAGGTTGGTGAGGATCTGGCGCAGCTTGAGGCGATCCGACACGACGGGCGGCAGGTCGGGCTCGACGATCCAGCGCTCGCGCACGGCCGCACCGGCGGCGAGGAAGCGCTCGGTCGCCTGCAGCTCGGCGAAGAGCGAGCCGAGCGCGATCGTCTGCAGGCTCACGCGCACCCCGGCGGTCTCGAGGCGGAGCACGCTCAAGGTGTCCTCGACCAAGTTGGTGAGCGTGAGCGAGGCGTCGAGCATGCGCTGCAGGATGTCCTGGCGCGCGGCGAGGGTCGTGGCCGAGCCGTCGGTCGCGGCGTCGAGGAGCATCTCGATGTAGCCGATGAAGTGGTTCAGCGGCGTACGCAGCTCGTGCGACATCATGCCCATGAACTCGCTCTTCAAGCGGTCGGCCTCGGTGAGCCGCTCCTTCGCCGCACTGAGCTCGGCGTTCTGCGCGCCGAGCTGGCGCATGAACTGCTCGCGCTCGCGCGCGTACTCCTCCTCGTGGAAGGCGCGCGCCAAACGCTGCGCGAAGGTCGAGAGCAGGCGCGTGTCCTCCTCGCGAAGGGTGCGGGCGCGGGTGTCCATGACGCACACGACGCCCGCGACGTCGCCGTCGCGGCCGACGATCGGCACGCCGACGTAGCTCATGAGGCCGCCGGCGGCGAGAAAGCGGTCGTGGGGGAAGCGCTGCGCGGCGTCGGTGTAGGCGCAAAGCTCCTTGTGCTCGCGCACCGACGCGCACGGCGTGTCGGCGATCGGCACGCGACCGCCGCGCGTGAGCGCGCCGTGCTCGTACCTCGCGAGCATGACGATATCGTCGCCGTCGAAGTGCTCGACGCTGACGACCGGCACCTCCAGCAGCTCCGCCAGCGTCACCGCGACGTGGTCCGCCACCTGCTCGACCGTGCCGCCGAGCGTGACCGCGAGATGGTAGAGCCCTTCGAGCCGCTGCACCGAGCGGCGCAGCTCGCTCGCGATGCGCTCGCGCTCGCTGACGTCGTGGACGATCGCCTGGATGACGGTGCCGTCGCCGACGTCAACGGCGCTGAGCGCGACGTCGACCGGGCACTCGCCGCCGTCGGCGCGACGGACCGAAGCGCCGATCTCGCCGCGGTAGGCCGCCCGGTCGTGCAACGAGACCGCGTCGCCCCGGGTGAAGAGGGTCTCGAACGAGCGCGCCTTCAGCTGCTCGTCGTCGAGCCCGGTGAGCTCGTGCGCGCGGCGGTTCGCCTCCTGCACGCGGCCGGTAACGGCGTCGATCAGGAGGATCGCGTCGCCGGCGCCCTCGAAGAGCGCCGCGTAGCGCGCCGCCGACGCCTGGCGTGAGCGGTCGATCTCGCCCGCCGCGGCGTTGAAGGCGCGCGCCATCCCGACCAGGTACGCATCGGTCGTGCCGGTGATGAGCTCGGCGGTCTCGCCGCGCGCCAGGCGGCCGGCCGCGAGGCTGAGATCCTCGGTGGCGTTGCGCAGCGCGAGCGCCTGCATCCACGCCAGCGCGCAACAGAGCCCGGTACTGAGGACGACCAGCGTGACGTGTGCGACCCACGCATACGGCACGGCCTCGGTGGCGGTCAGGCGCAGAGCGACCACCAGCGCGAGGACGGTCGGTGCCGCGAAGCTGACGACGCGGACCCAGGTCTCGATGGTGCGCGCAGGATACGGGTCGAGACCACGCCGAACGGCGGCGAGACGTAAGGTGCGGCACGGACCGCTCACCAGCAGCTCGCCGAGCGTCAACGCAATCGCGCCGTAGAGCAATGCCGCGATCGCGCCACCGGTTA
>JBGPIT010000052.1:0-18752 GCA_041485125.1 Binatia bacterium
CCGGCGGCGAGGAATGTCAGTGCCGCGAGCGCGGCCCATGCGAGCGCGCGTCCTCCACCCGTCATGCGATCAGTGACGGGAGAGCAAGCGGGCGCGTACCTCGCCCATCTGGCGGCGTGCCGGCTCGCCGAACCAGACGTCGAGAAACTCGCGGTCGACGCGCTCGCGCCCCGCGGCGATGCGATCGAGCGCCGGCGCGACGAGATGGGTCTTGATGGTCGCGAACGCGGGCAACGAGTCGCGGGCGATCGTGCGCGCGATGGCGATGGCGCGGCCGAGGAGCGCGTCGGGCTCGACGACCTCGTCGACGAGGCCGCGGCTGAGCGCCTCGGTCGGGGTGTAGAGCGCGCCCGTCAGCATCACCTCGCGGACCCGGTCGGGCGACAAGGCGTGGCGCGTGATCTCGAGCGGCACGCTCGGGAACGGAATGCCGATTTGCACCTCGTTCAGACCGAGCTGGATATCGGCGTCGCTCACGATACGGAGGTCGCAGCTCAGCGCCAGGACGCAGCCGCCGGCGATGGCGTGACCGTTCACCGCGGCGATCGTCGGCCGCGGCAGCGAGAACCAGGCCAGCATCGTCTCGCCGAGACGGTCGACGAAGGCGGTCAGCGTGGTGCGGTCGTACTCGTAGAGCTCGAGCAGGTTCAGGCCGGCGGAGAAGCAGTTGCGCGTCCCGGTGAGGACGATCGGCAGCGGCTCGCCGCTCTGCAGCTCGGCCATCGTCGCTTGCAGGTCGCTGAAGAAATCGTCGTCCATCGCGTTGACCTTGTTCGAGGTCATGGTGACGACGCTGACGTCGTCGATGCGCTCGATGATCCAACGCGACACGGTGCGCTCGCTACGGTTCTAGGGCGCGACGCGCACCGACTCGAGCACGACCGGGGTGGTCGGGACGTTCTGGTGCGGGCCCTTGTTCGCCGTCGGCACGGCCTCGATCTTCTTCACCACGTCCATGCCGGAGATCACCTTGCCGAAGACCGCATAGCCGTAGCCGGCCGGGGTGTCGTCGCGATGGTCGAGAAAGCCGTTGTCCTTGGTGTTGATGAAGAACTGGGCGGTGGCGCTGTCGACGACACCGGTGCGCGCCATCGCGAGCGTGCCGTTGGTGTTCTTCAGGCCGTTGCCGGCCTCGTTCTTGATCGGCGCCTTGGTCGGCTTCTGCTGCATGTCGGGCGTGAAGCCGCCGCCCTGGATCATGAACTGAGGGATGACGCGGTGAAAGACGGTGCCGTCGTACTGCTTCGCCTCGGCGTAATCGAGGAAGTTCTTGACCGTGACCGGTGCCTTGTCGGGATAGAGCTCGGCCTTGATCTCACCCATCGAGGTCTTCAGCACGACGATGGTTGCCTTCCCCGGCGCGGGCGGCGGGCTCTTCGGCGGATCCGCGGCGTGGGCAAATGCCACGGCCGAGAGCAAGGACACCGAGATCGTCGCGAGCAAGGCGGTCAACGTCATGAAGTCCCCTCCGTACGCCGGGTTGGCGAGGCGCGACGTATTCCACGCGGGTGTGGGAGGGTCAAGGCGGGTCGTGGCAGATCGCCGCACTGGACGCAGGCTGGCGTCGGTACGCGGGATTGCTTAGAGTCCCCGCCGCACGCCACATTCTCTTTGGAGGACATCGCATGCGCACGATCGACGGCATCGCAGGGTTGAAGGACCTCGTCGGCCAGGAGCTCGGCGTGAGCGACTGGCATCCGGTGACGCAAGAGGAGGTGAACCTCTTCGCCGATGCCACCCACGATCATCAGTGGATCCACGTCGACGTCGAGCGCTGCAAACGCGAGTCGCCGTTCGGCGGTCCGATCGCGCACGGCTACTACACGCTGTCGCTCGGCCCCGCCCTGCTCGCCGAGATCATGCGCGTCGACGGCGTGCGCATGGGCGTCAACTACGGCCTCAACAAGATGCGTCTGCCGAGCCCGGTGCCGGTGGGCTCGCGGGTGCGCCTGCGCGCGAAGCTACACGGCTTCGAGCCGACGCAGACCGGCGGCGATGGGACGGTCGGCCTCTCCTTCGAGGTCGAGAACCAGGCCAAGCCGGCGTGCGTCGCCGAGGTGATCTTCCGCTACTACGCGTGAGCGCACCACGGGCATCGCATGGACGTCTGCGCCACCGTGGCGTGGCGCTTCTCGTCGCTATGTTCGTACTCGCCGCGTCGCCGGGTGTCGGCGCCGCCGCCGTGCTCTCTTGGCGTGACGGTACGACGCTGCACTTGACCAACGACGCGACCACTGCACCGGCGGACGGCACTGTGCGACGGTTCGCGTCGCGCGTCGCCGCGCCTGCCGGGGCGCACGAAGGCGCCGTGCAGGCGCTTCCCTGCCCGATGCCCGCGACGCTCGCATCGACGGCCGCGGTGGCGTCGCGCGCACCGGTCGAGGCGGCGCCCGCGCCACGCGTCGCGAATCGGCCGATCGTGATCGCGCCGACGATCGTCGTGCGCGCGCCCGCGACGCAGGTCACCGTCGTCACGGGCGGCTCGTCGGGCTTTGACGGTTACGGCGCGTGGCCGTTTCTGCCGACGGGATTCATCGGCCACGAGCATCCCCAGGTGCCGTTCCTCGCCGGCCGCCGTCTGGTACCGCACTCGCACTTCTTCGCGCACGGCAGGGCCGGCTTCTTCACGCCGTGGGGACACTTCAGCGAGCACGGCCTGCTGGTGCCGTCGGTGCCGAGCTACTACTGATGGCCGTCCCGCTCCGCTTCGGCGTCCACACCGGTCCGCAGCATTGCTCGATGGCGGAGCTGCAGGCGCTTTGGCGCGTCGCCGATGAAAAGGGTTTCGACTGGATCTCGGTGTGGGACCACCTCTACCCGGCGGTGATCGGCGAGTCGCGCGGCGACTGCTTCGAGGGCGTGGCGTCGATGACCGCGCTCGCGGCGGCCACGCGCAACGTCACCGTCGGCTGTCTCGTCTTCTGCGTGCTCTACCGGAACCCGGGGGTGCTGGCGAAGGCGATGGTCACCGTCGATCACGTGAGCGGCGGGCGCATGGAGATCGGCCTCGGCATCGGCTGGCATCAGACCGAAGCGGATGCCTTTGGTCTGCCGTTCCCGTCGCTGCGCGAGCGCCTCGACCGACTCGCGGAGTCCGCGGAAATCCTGCGCCGGCTCTGGCGCGAAGACGCCGTGACCTTCGACGGGCGCTACTACAAGCTCGACCGCGCGCGTTGCGAGCCCAAGCCGATGCACGCGTGGCCGCGGGTCTGGATCGGCGGCACCGGCGAGCGTCGCTTGCTGCGGATCGTGGCGCAGCACGCCGACGGGTGGAACGCGCCCTTCCTCGCGCCCGAGGCGTTCGCGCAGAAGAACGCCGTACTCGATCAATGGTGCGAGCGCGAGCGGCGCGATCCCGCCGACATCCTGCGCAGCATCAACGTCGGCCTCGCGATCGCCGCCGACGAGCGCGACGTTCCGAGACTCCGCGCCGGCCTTGCCGAGCAGTTCGGCGCGATGCTGCCGCTCGTCGAGCCCGGGATCCTCGTCGGCACGCCCGACCAGATCGCAGAGCGCATCGCCGCCTACGGCGACGCCGGCGTGCAACGGCTCGTCCTGGCGCTACGTGCGCCCTTCGACGTCGACGGGGTGGCGCTCTTCCGCGAGCGCGTGATGCCGCGGTTTCAGTGAGCCGCCGAGCCGTCTGACGCGCCGGCGTCACCGCTTGCGCACGCCGACACGGCGACTTCACGATCGATCTCGACCTGGAAGCCGAGCGACTCGATCATCGCGCGCGCCGGCTCCGCGGCGAGCCCGGGTGTGGTGAGATAGCCGTCGATGAAGATCGAGTTGGCGGGATAGAGCGCGAGCGCCTGCCACGCGCCGAGATTCCGCTCGCGGCCGCCGGCGGCGCGAATCTCGCTCGACGGGTTCGCGAAGCGAAACGCGCACAGCGCCTTCAGCCCCTTCAGTGCCGTCACCGAGGCGCTGCTTTCGAGCGGCGTGCCCGCGATCGGCAGGAGGAAGTTCACCGGCAGGGAGTCGACGCCGAGCTCACGCAGCGCGAGCGCGAGATCGACGACGTCGTCATCGGTCTCGCCCATGCCGATGATGCCTCCGCAACAGGTCGAGAGGCCGGCGCGCTGCACGGCGCGCACGGTCGCGACCCGGTCGGCATAGGTGTGCGTGGTGCAGATTGCCGGATGATGGCGCTCGCTGGTGTTCAGGTTGTGGTTCACCCAGCCGACGCCGGCGGCCTTGAGCTCGTGCGCCTGCGGCTCGTCCATGAGGCCGAGCGAGACGCAGATCTCGAGCGTGGGAAACTCGGTCTTGATCGCACGCGTCGCGGCGGCGACGTGTGCGATGTCGCGGCTACTCGGTCCGCGGCCGCTCGTCACCATGCAGTAACGCCGTGCCCCGCGCGCGACGGCGGCGCGGGCGCCGTCGACGAGGGTGTCGTGCGGGAGCAGGCGATAGGTGTCGATCGCGGCGGTCGAGATCGCCGACTGCGAGCAGTAGTGGCAATCCTCGGGGCAGAGGCCGCTGCGCGCGTTCCGCAGGAGACAGAGCTTGACGTCGCGGCCGAAGAAACGCTCACGCACCCGAAATGCCGCGAGCAAGAGCGCGCGCAGGTCGGCGTCGGGCGCCCGCAACACTGCGAGCAGCTCGGCGCGGGTCGGGACGGTCCCCGCCAGCGCGCGCTCAGCATACGCCGCGTACGTGCCGGACCGTTCGTCCATGGTGCTCCACTCCGTCGTCATCGCCATGCTCATCGGTTCTCCTCGAGGCTCAGGTCCAGCCGTGCTCGCGGGCGTAGAAGAACGGACCGCCGAGGTACATCGCGAAGCCGATCGCGTAGACGAAGGCGAGGTCGGCCTCCTCCTCGCCGGCGACGATGCCGCGATCGCGCAGCTCGCGGGCTTTCCGCCACAGCGCGCGCACGCAGCGCTCCTCGATCTCGTCGGCGCTCGCGACGTGATCGCCGCGCGGAGCGGCCAGCTCGGCGAGGCCGGCCCACGGTCGCGCGCGTTTGCCGTCGACGTAGTCGTAGAAGCCCGCCGCCGTCTTCAGGCCGAAGCGGCCGCGGTCGCGCAGCTGGACGACGAGCGGTGTCGGCTCGATGCGCTGCTCGCGCGCCAGGACGTCGAACATGCCGGCGGCGACGTCGATGCCGGCCTGGTCGGCGACCTCGAACGGGCCGAGCGGAAAGACCCGCGCCCGCATCACCTCGTCGATGGTCTCGATCGGCGTGCCCTCACGGAAGAGCGCCTCGGCCTCGCGGAAATACTCGGCGAGGGCGGCGTTGACGAGAAAGCCCGGCGAGCCGTCGCGCAGGATCACCGGTACCTTGCCGATCCGCCGCACGAAGGCGTGCGTCGCCGCCAGCACCGGGGGCGGCGTGGCGTCGGTGCGGATCACCTCGACGAGCGCGCGCTGCGGATGCTCGGCGGGGCTGAAGAAGTGCAAGTTGACGAGGTTCGCGGCATCGCCGCCGCCCTCGCGGAAGAACTCGGCGAGGAAGCCGGGGCCCATCGAGCTGCTGTTCGAGCTGACGATGGCGTCGCGCCGCACCACGCCGGCGAGAGCGCGGTAGAAGGTGTGCTTCACCTCCGGGTCTTCCTTGCGCGCCTCGATGACGAGGTCGCAGTCGGCGAGGCGCGCGAGCTCGGTCGTGATCGCAATCGATGCGACCTCGCCGTCGGCGGCGGCCGCGTCGACGCGGCCGCGCTGGATGAGCGGCTCGTCTTTCGCGCGCAGCCGCGCCGGCACGCCGGCGGCGAGGCTCGGAACCGGCACGTGGCCGACCACGTCGTAGCCGGCGCGCCGGGCGAGGAACGCGATCGCGTTTCCCATGTAGCCGTCGATCCCGTCGACGCCGACGCGTTTGATCGGCCGCGCCTCGACATTCGCGAGCTCGGGCGGGAGCTTGTTCACCCGCTGCTGGGTGAAGAAGAAGCGCATCCCGGCCTTGGCCTCGCTCGAGGTCGCGACCTCGAGGAAGCGGTCGCGCTCGAGCTTGATCGCGTCGACGAGCGGCATCTGCACGCCGCGCGTGATCACCTCGAGGGCGACGTAAGGCGCGCGCGGGCGGTCGCGGCCCTGCGTCGCCTTGCGGATCGTCGGCAGCACCATCGGCGCGACCTGCTCCGCCATGCTCAAGTCCGGCGTCGGCGGCGCCAGCACCGGCAGGTCGTCACGCAAGAACTTCGCGGCGTACGTCCGGAGGTCGGTGCCGTCCGGCACGAGCGCGTCGATCATCCGGATCGCGAGCGCGCGCTCGGCACCGAGCGACTTGCCCTGCAGGATGATCGAGAGCGCCGCGTCGCCGTTTAGAGGATCAGTCGGGTGGACGAGGCCGGAGCGCCGCGGCAGGCGTTGCGTGCCGCCGAGACCGGGAAAGATGTTGAGCAGGATCTCCGGAAAGCCCAGCGACGAGCGGCGCGTGGCGACGATCGCGCGGCAGGCGAGCGCGAGCTCGTAGATACCGCCGAGGCAGACGCCGTCGACGGCCGCGACCCACGGGAACGGGCTCTGCTCGATGCGGAAGAGGACGGCGTTGCCGCGGTCGATGAAGCCGGTGAGATCGGCGTCGGTGCCGCTCATCAGCTCGCCGATGTTCGCGCCCGCACCCAGACCGTAGCGGTTGCCGGCGAGGATCGCTCCCTGCAGCGGCGTGCGGCCGTGCGCCGCGCGCAGCGTCTGCTCGAGCGCTTCGAGGTCCGCGATCGCCGCGCTCGAGAGCGTATTCATGCCGCCCGAGTCGAAGGTAACGTAGGCGATCCCGTCTTCGATCGTGTGTGTGAAGGTCGCCATGACGGGTCACCTTGTTTCGGGCGCTCGGCCGATTGTCAACCCCGCCATACGTTCGACGTTCACCACGGCGCGCGTCGCGACGCGCACGCCGACCGAATTGACGGTGGCAGGCCTACCTGCCATCGACGGACGGGATGGCTGGCCGCAAGCGGCGCGGAGTGCGCGCTCTCGCCTGGGGTGCGGCGGGACTGCTGATCGTGATCTCGGTGATCGGCTTCGCGCCGACCGTCCTGGCGCCGCTGGTCTCGGCGCGGCTCTCGTCGCAAAGCGGCCTCGCGGTGCGCGTCGGCTGGATCAGCTGGAATCCGCTCGTCGCGAGCGTCGCGCTCCGCGACGTGACGATCGCGCCGGACGCGAGCGAGCCGCCGATCGTCACGATCGGCGCGATTCGGGTGAACGTCGCGTTGCGACGCTGGGTCGGCGGCGAGCGTCTCTTCGACAGCGTGGTCGTCGAGCGCCCGTGGGTGGCGTTGCAGCGCACCGCGAGCGGCGACTTCAACCTCGCGGCACTCTTCCGCGCGCACGCGGAACCGGCGACGTCCGCCGAGCCGCCGCCAGCCGACGATCGCTCGCTGCGCGTCGCGACCTTTCGGATCGTCGGGGGCAGCGTCCGGTTCCGCGACGAGACCACCACGCCGGTGCTCGAGACCTCGCTCTACCTCGACGACGTCGAGGCGCACGACGTCGCCCTCTCCGGCGGCGGTGCGGCCGAGATCCGCCTGCGCGCTGCGAGCCGCCTCGACGAGGCGCCGATGACGCTCGATCTCACCTACCGCGCGAGCGCAGACCACTCGGATCTCGCGGCGCATTTCGCCGTGACCGGCGCGTCGTTGTCGCGCACGCTGCTCTATGTCCCCCTCGGATGGCAGAAGGTCGCCGGGACGATCGATGTCGAGCTCACGTACCAGCGCCGCATCGTTGGCGGGGCGTTGCGCGCGCACTCGCTCGGCGCCCAGGCGCACCTCCGCGACGTCGCGATCGGTGAGCCGTGGGCGGTGGAGCCGAGCCTCCGCGCGAAGCGCGTGCGGCTCGGGGAGATCGCCGTCGATTTGATCCGCCGCCGGACCGACGTCGGCATCGTCGACGTCCAGGATTTCTCCGCGCTGATCGCGCGCACGGAGGACGGTCTCCATCTGCCGCTCGCCAGCTCCGGTGGCGGCGGGCCGGACACGCAGTGGCGGACCACGCTGCGGACGGTGACGCTCGGCAGCGGCGAGGTGCTGCTGCGAAACGTGATTCCCGACGCCGATCCCGAGATCCGCATGCCGGTCGAGCGCGGCACGATCACCTTTCCGCACGATCACGTCGCCTTCGCGATCACCGGCACGCTCGCCGGCGGCAAGCTCGACGTGAAGGGGCGCGTCGCGAAGTCCAGCCGCATCACGTTCACGCCGCGCGACGTCGCGCTGCCGGAGGTGGTGTCGCTCCTGCGGCTGCCGGTCGCTTTCAGCGCCGGCCGCGTCGACGGCCAGCTGGTTGCGCACGTCGCCGACGGTCCGGTGCGCTATACCGGCACCCTCGCGATCCGCGGCGCGAAGAGCGTTCCCGATGCGGCGCGGCCGGAGGACGTCTTCGCGTGGGACGAGCTGACGCTCACGCTGGCGGAGACCACCTTCGTGCCGCTCGATCTTCACGTGTCGCGCTTGGCGCTCGCGTGGCCGTACCTGATGGTCCATCGGGAGGCCACCGGGGTGTATCCGCTCACCCTCTCGCGTCCGGGCACGGACGCGCCAGCGCCGTCGCCCGACGGCGAGCAGCCCACGGCGCACGCGCGGCCGTGGCTCCGCGTCGACACCGGCACGATCCACGGCGGTCGCATCGAGCTCTACGACACGACGCTGTCCCCCGCGTTTGGCATGGACCTCGCGGATCTCGCCGGCTCGTTCGACGATCTCTCCGCCGCGCCCTGGTCCGCCGCGCGGCTGCAGCTCGCCGGCGCGGGTGACGAGCTCTCGCCCTTCCATCTCGACGGCACCGCACGCGGGCACGACGCCGCGCTCGGCTTCACGATCGAGCGCCTGCGCCTGCCGCCGCTCAGCCGCTACCTCGAGCCGTCGCTGGGCTACGAGATCGCCTCGGGTATCGCGCGCATCGAATCGACGGTCGACGTCGAGCACGCGGCTCTCGACGCGCGGAACGAGCTCGCGCTGTCGCGGCTCGCGCTCCGGCGCAGCGGCTCCGATGTCGTCGGCGACGCGATCGGCATGCCGCTGCCCGTCGCGCTCGCGCTCATGAAAGATTTGCGCGGCAACATCCATCTCACGGTGCCGGTGCACGGCAACGTCGCGTCGAGCGAGTACCGTCTCGGCAGCCTCGTCGGCAACGCGATCCGTGAGGGGCTGATCGGGGCGGTCAGCACGCCGCTCCGGCTGCTCGGGTCGATCTTCCGGCGCGACGATACGGAGAGCTACGACCTCGAGCCGGTGCCCTTCCCGCCCGGCAGCGCGGCCCTCGGCCCCGACGGGGACGCCAGGGTGGCGCAGGTGGCGCGCCTCCTCGGCCGCCACACCGAGCTGCGCGCGTCGCTGATCCCGGTGCCGGCGTCCGCCGACGTCGTCTCGTTCCGCGACGAGGCGATGATCACGCAGCTCGAGCACGCGGAGCGCACACTCACGGGTGACGCGCTGCTCGCCTTCCTGCGCGCCCGCCGCGCCGGTGCCTCCCCCGCTCCGCTCGCGCCCGAGGTGGCGGCGGCGCTCCGCGAGCTCGAAGAGGCGACGCCGGTGCCGCTCGAGCGCATCGCCGCGCTCGCCGCCGAGCGGACCGCGCTGGTCGCGCGCGCTCTCACGAAGACGCACGGGATCGAGATACCGCGGGTGAGGGAGGAGCAATGGGAGCCGACCGACGCGCTACCCGACTCCACCCCCGGCGTGGATCTCCAACTGCGCGGTGGCTGAGCGCGACGCGGTCGCTACAGCTCGTCGGTCAGGCTCGTGCTCAGGTAGCGCTCGGCCGAGCTCGGAAAAATCACGACGAAGAACTTCCCCGCGTTCTCCGCTCGCAACCCGACCTGCAACGCGGCCCACGTCGCCGCGCCGCTGCTGATGCCGCAGGGGATGCCTTCCTCGCGCGCCACCCGTCGCGCCATGATGAGCGCGTCGTCGTCGCGGACCTGGACCACCTCGTCGATGACGGCGGTGTTGAGGATCTCGGGCACGAAGCCGGCGCCGATGCCTTGCAGCTTGTGCGGTCCGGGCGGGCCGCCCGAGAGCACGGGCGAGCCCGCGGGCTCGATCGCGACCGCGCGGAACGACGGCTTCTTGCTCTTGAGGACCTCGCCGACGCCCGTGATCGTGCCGCCGGTCCCGACGCCGGCGATCAGGATGTCGACCTCGCCGTCGCTGTCGTCCCAGATCTCCTGCGCGGTGGTGCGCCGGTGAATGTCGGGGTTGGCGGGGTTCTGGAACTGCTGCGGGATGAACGACTGCGGGGTGCTGCGTGCGCGCTCCTCCGCCGCTCTGATCGCGCCGCGCATACCCTCGGCCGCGGGCGTCAGGACGAGCTCCGCGCCGAGAAGCTTCAAGAGCTTGCGGCGCTCCTCGGACATCGACTCGGGCATGGTGAGGATCAAACGGTAGCCGCGCGCGGCGGCGACGAACGCGAGCGCGATCCCGGTGTTGCCGCTCGTCGGCTCGATGATCACCGCGCCGGGACCGAGCTGGCCGGCGCGCTCCGCCGCGTCGATCATGCTGACGCCGATCCGGTCTTTCACGCTCGAGAGCGGGTTGAAGAACTCGAGCTTCGCGTACATGCGGACGTCGAGGCCGCGGGTGACGCGATTCAGGCGGACCATCGGCGTCCGTCCGATCGTCTCGGTGATGTCGTTGAAGAGCCTCGCCATCGGTACCTCCCCGCCACGGAGCGACGGCGAGCGCGCGCTCGAGCACGCGACGCCGTGGGTTTCGTCGGAGTATAGCGTTCCGCAACCGCGGCCGCGACGGCGATCCCCGCTGGACAGGTGCGCCCTCGTGGGTCTAGAATTTTTCCGTTCGCACCCGATCGAGGTTTACACAGGCCTCCCTGCCGGCGCAGGTCGGTGATCGGGGTCGCGGGACGGCATGGGCGGTCGTCTTGCGGCGGCGGGGCTAGGGCCCGCCCGGTTCTCGCGCCGAACGAAAGGAGGTGATCCAGTGACGGTAGGATTCTCTACGGTGAGCTGTGAGGTGGTAACCTCCTAGGGTAACGACTCAAACGGAACTGTTTCTGGGTCGCCCTACGGGGACCCAGGTACCACCGGACCCCGATAGCTCCCGGTTCACCGCCGGGGCGGCGCGTCGCCGTGAAGGCTATCGGGGTCTTCTTTTGCCGGCTCTTGCCGAGCCGGCGTCTGCCGCAGCCACTCCAGTATCGCCGCGTTGAACGCGTCGGCGTACTCGACCTGCACGGCGTGATTGCCGCGCGGTAAGACGTGCAAGCGCGCGCCCGGGATCGCCGCGGCGATCTCCGCGCTCAAGAAGACGGGCGTCAGCACGTCCTCGGCGGCGGCGAGAACCAGCGTCGGGGCGCGGACGGTCGGCAAGCGCGACAGCGTCTCGTGGTCGAGAATGGCGTCGACCTGGTTGGCGTAGGCCTGCGCCGAGACGAACGGCAGGCTCGCGAAGCTCTCGATGATGTCGCCGAGCCGCGCGCCGTCGGCGAGCGACGACGCCGAGAGCAGCCACGGCAGATTGGCGATGCTCTCCTGCAGCGAGTCCGCGCCTTGCAGGCGCGCCCAGCGTCGATGCAGCAGGAAGGCGCGGCGGATCGGGTCCGGCCGCGCGAACGACATCGCGACGACCATGCGGTCGACGCGCGCCGGGTAGCGGATCGCCATCTCCTGCGCGATCATCCCGCCCATCGACACGCCGACGACGTCGGCGCGCGTGATGCCGAGCGCGTCGAGGACGCCGAGCGCGTCCGCCGCCATGTCGGGAACCGACCATGGGCCGGGCGGGCTGTCGCTCCGCCCCGCGCCACGGTTGTCGAACGCGATCACCCGATGCGCGGCGGCGAACGCCTCACGCTGCGCGAACCAGGTCTCGTGGGTCGCGCCGAGCCCCATGATGAGCAAGAGCGGCGGGCCGTCGCCCGACTCATCGACGTAGAGCCGGATTCCGTTTGCGTCGACGTACGCCACGGGTCGGCGATCAGAGGCGCTTCGCCATCTCGAGCGCGACGTGGCCGGAGGGGTAGCGGCGCCGATCGAGGGTGCGGACGGTGAAGCCGGCGCTCGAGTAGAGCCGGCGTGCGGGGACGTTGCTGGTCGCGGTGCTGAGCCAGAGCTCGCGCATCCGTGCCGCCCGCGCACAGTGCTCGACCTCGAGCAAGAGACGCCGCCCGACGCCGCGATGGCGCTGGTGCGGCGCGACGGCGAGCGCGAGTAGCTCGCCGCCGGGCATCGCGAGCAAGCGGTGCGGGCGCCGCGGTCCGAGCATGGCGAAGCCGACCGCGGACTCGCCCGGCAGCTCCGCGAGCAGCGTCTGCACCGCGGGATCTCCGAGCCACGCCGGCAGCACGCCGCTGTAGTCGCCGTAGGTCGCGAAGGCCTCGGCCGAGAGCGTGCGGACGAAGCCGAGGTCGCCGTCGCGCGCGAGGCGGATCGCGATCGCACCGTGTTCCGGGCCGCGCACGTAGGAGGACGCGTAGGTCACGAGGCCTCGGCGAGATAGCGGGGATTCGCGATGCGAAGCTTCTCGTCGGCGGTCGCCCGCAAGTGCGCCAACACGGCGGCGCGGAACGGCCCCGCGTCGGCGCCGCCGGCGCGGATGCGCGCGGCGAGCTCGCGCGTCAGCGCCGCGACGGTGTCGCGCAGCTCGGACGCGTGCTCGGGCGGCGCCGCGGGCGGCGTCGCCACCCCGAGGAGCGCGGCGAGCCGGCCCCACTCGGCGCGGAGCTGCGCCTCGCCGTCGGTGAGCTCACGGTCGACGATCGCGAGGACGTTGGCGGCGACGCGGGCGTGAAACTGGCGCGGACCGTCGAGCGCCGGCACCACCTGCTCCTCGAGGAAGCGGCGGACCGCATCGAGCAGCTCCAGCGCGGTCGGACGGTCTTGCACGCGACTACCCGATCAGCTGCAGCAGCTCGTGCTCGACCTCGGCGGTGCGCCGGCCGAGGCTCGCGAGCTCGACGCTCGGCACGCCGCCGCCGAGATGGGTTTGCGCTTGCCCAATGCAGATGACTGCCCACTTGAGATTCCCGAACACTTCCCACCAGTGCACGGCCGTGGGATCGACGTTGCCGCCGCCGCCGTCCTCGTAGGCACGGAAGAGCGTCTCACGGTCGCCGACGCCACCGACCGGGAGCCGACTTCCGAACCGCCAGGCCTTGACGCACATCCACCCCAAGTCCTCCATGGGATCCCCGCGGTGCGCAAGCTCCCAATCGAGGATGGCCCGCACCCCTTCCGGGCCGAAGATGACGTTGCCGATGCGGTAGTCGCCGTGCACCAGCGTCCGCCGCGTCGCCGCTGGGACCCGCGTCGCGACCCACCGGAGCGCGAGCTCGATCACCGGGTGCGGCTCGGGGGCGAGCTGGCGATAGAGCTGATCGTAGCGCTCGACCTCCGCGGCGGCGGGCGAGACGTCGTCGCGCGTCGTCGGGAGGTCGAGACGATGCGCGTCCGGGTCGATCGCGTGGATGCGGGCGAGAATGCTCCCGAGCTGCGCCGCCATCACGGCGCGCGCCTCGGCGTACTCGGGGTCGCGCAGCAGACGGCGCGCGAGCGTCTCGCCGGCGACGTGGTCCATGATGAAGAAGGGCGCGCCGAGGACGTTGCGATCGTCCGAGATCCAGTGCACGGCGGGGACCGGGACGCCGGCCGCATGCGCCGCGCGCAGGACGCAAAACTCCTGGCCGCGGCCGCCCTGCTCCATCGAGCTCCGGCCGGGGTCGGCGCGCAGCACGAGACGGCGGACGCCGTCCCGTCCGTCGACGAGCTCGAACGCCCAGATCTCGCGCGAGGCGCCGCCGGCGAGCTTGCGAAGACCGCGGACGGTGACCGTCGCGACCTCGAGCTCGCGCGCGAGAAAGATGCCGAGACGCGCCTCGAGCTCCGCCGCATCCATGGCTGTGGCATACGGCCATGTCCGGAGCCGCGCAAGAATGGCCGGCGCCATTTGCCGGTCCGCCGTGCCTATGCGACAACGCCTGCCGCACACCACGACGCGGGCGCGTCACGCAGGAGGAATTTCCATGCAGCTGCTCGAAGGCAAAGTCGCCGTCGTGACGGGCGGCGGTCGAGGCATCGGCCGCGCGGTCGCGGAGCTCTTCGCGACGCACGGCGCGAAGGTCGTCGTCAACGATTTGAAGGAAGAGGTCGCGGGTGAGGCGGTGAGCGCCATCACCGGCCAGGGCGGCGAGGCGATCGCGGTCGCCGGCTCGGTGACGGACGCGAAATTCCCCGACCGGTTGGTGAAGTCGGCCGTCGATCGCTTCGGCAGGCTCGACGTGATCGTCAACAACGCCGGCTACACCTACGACGGCGTGATCCACAAGATGTCCGACGAGCAGTGGTACGCGATGATCGACGTGCACCTCACCGGGCCGTTCCGCATCCTGCGCGCCGCCGCGAGCTACTGGCGCGATTGGGCCAAGGCCGAGAGCGCCGAGGGCACGCGCGTGATGCGCAAGGTCGTCAACGTCTCGTCGACGTCGGGCGTCGCCGGTAACGCCGGCCAAGTGAACTACTCGGCCGGCAAGATGGGCATCGTCGGCGTCACCAAGACCCTCGCGCGCGAGTGGGGACGCCTCAACATCAACGTGAACGCCGTCGCCTACGGCTTCATCGAGACGCGTCTCACGGCGGCGAAAGATCCCGGCGCCAAAGAGGAAGTCGACGGCCAGCTGGTCGAGCTCGGCATTCCCGAGGACATGCGCCGTCGCGCTCAGGCGGTGATCCCGCTCGGCCGCGCCGGCTCGCCCGAGGAGGCCGCCGGTCCGGTGCTCTTCCTCGCCTCGCCCCTCGCCGACTACGTGACCGGTCACGTCCTCCTGGTGACCGGCGGCAGCTACATGTAGCGCGTTCATTTGCGGCGAGCGCGCGTGCTTCGCGCGTGGCGCCCGCCGCGACTCTCGCGCCGCTCCGGCTCACGCTATAGTCGGCAGTGATGCGGGGCTTCATCCTTCAACCCACCTACCGGATCGTCGACGGCCGCCCCGAGGTGCACCTCTATGGCACGCTCGAGAGCGGCGAGTCGTTCTGCGTGATCGACGATCGGGTGCGGCCCTACTTCTTCGTGCCCGCGGAGCACGCCGACGATACGCGCCGCCTGGCCGCGAGCGTCCGCGCGACGGTCGAGCCGACGGAGCTGCGGGCGTTGGACGGCCGTCCGGTCGCGCGCGTCTCGGTCGGCGTGCCGAGCGACGTTCCGCCGCTCCGCCACCGTCTGCAAGCGGCGGGCATCACCTGCTTCGAGGCCGATCTGCGCTTCGCTTATCGCTACTTGATCGATCGCGATCTGCGCGGCGCGATCGAGATCAGCGGCACCGCGACGCCGGGCCCTCGCATCAAGCACGTGTTCCGCAATCCGACGCTCGCACCGGCGCACTTCGTGCCGGCGTTGAAGGTGCTGTCGATCGACCTCGAGACCGACCTGCGCGCGCAGTCGCTGTACGCGATCGCGCTTGCCGGCGCCGGCATCGACCGCGTCCTCATCGTCGGGCCGGGCCCGCTCGCGAACGCGGAGTGCTTCGCGACCGAGCGTGAGGTCGTGCAGCGGTTCTTCACGCTCCTCGACGAGATCGATCCCGACGTCATCACCGGCTGGAACGTCGTCGACTTCGACCTCGTCGTGCTGCGGCGTCTCTGCCAGCGGTACGGCATACCCTTCCGTCTCGGCCGCACCACGGAAGAGACGACGATCCAACGCGACCAGAGCTTCACGCGCGACGCGCGCGCCAACGCGCCGGGGCGCCAGATCCTCGACGGCCTCGCCCTCACCCGCAGCGCCTTCATCCGCCTCGAGGACTACAAGCTCGAGACCGCCGCGCAGGCTTTCCTCGGGACCGGCAAGCTCATGACCGGTGACGGGCGCGGCCGCGAGATCGAGCGCGCCTTCCATCACGATCGCCAGAAGCTGGTCGACTACAACCTGCGCGACGCGCAGCTCGTGCTCGAGATCCTCGCCAAGCAGCGCCTCGTCGACCTCGCGGTGTCGCGGAGCCTGCTGACGGGGATGCAGATCGACCGCGTCGGGGCGAGCATCGCCTCGGTCGATTTCCTCTACCTCGGCGAGCTGCGCCGGCGCGGCTTCGTCGCGCCCTCGGTGAGCGGCGACCACGAGGGCGCGGCGGTCGCCGGCGGCGCGGTGCTCGACTCCGTGCCGGGCCTGTTCCGGAACATCCTCGTCTTCGACTTCAAGAGCCTGTACCCGAGCATCATGCGGACCTTCAACATCGATCCGCTGACCTTCGTGCCAGCGTCCGCGCGCGACGTCGCCGGGCTCATTCGCACGCCGAGCGGTGCCGCGTTCCGCCGCGATCCCGGCATCCTTCCCGAGCTCGTCGCGCTGCTCTGGTCCGAGCGCGATCGGGCGCGGCGCGACGGCGATACGCTCCGCGCCTACGCGATCAAGATCCTGATGAACTCGCTCTACGGCGTCCTCGCCGCCACCTCGTGCCGGTTCTTCTCGCCGGCGATCGCGAACGCGATCACACAGACCGGCCAGCATCTCATCCATCGCGCCGCCGCGGAGGTGCGCCGCCTCGGCTTCGCCGTGATCTACGGCGACACCGACTCGCTCTTCGTCGACCCGCGCGAGGACGATCCGGCGCGGGCCCTCGCAATCGCCGAGGAGATCCGCGCCACCGTGACGACCGCACTCGTCGATCACTTGCGCACCGACTTCGGCGTCGAGAGCTATCTCGAGCTCGAGTTCGAGAAGTGCTACGAGCGCTTCTTCATGCCCGAGGTGCGCCAGGGCACCGGCGGCAGCAAGAAGCGGTACGCGGGTGCCCTGCCCGGCCCCGACGGACGCAAGGTCGAGTTCGTCGGTCTCGAGGCGGTGCGCCGCGACTGGACGCCGCTGGCGCGACGGTTCCAGCGCGAGCTCTTGGCGCGCGTCTTCGACGACCGGCCGGTGGAGGACTTCGTGCGCGGGTTTCTCGCCGACCTGCGCGAGGGCCGACTCGACGACCTGCTCGCGTACAAGAAGGCCGTGCGCAAGGACCTCGCGCAGTACACCAAGACGACGCCGGCGCACGTCAAGGCGGCGCGCAAGCAGGACGGTCCGCAGGCGCGGATCGTCGAGTACGTCATGACCGCGGCGGGTCCGGAGCCCGTCGACGCGCGGCAGGCCGCGCTCGACTACACGCACTACGTCGACAAGCAGCTGGCGCCGATCGCCGATGCGGTGCTGCGCTTCGTCGGCATCCACTTCGACGACCTCTGCGGCCGGGCGCGCCAGCTCGATCTTTTCTGAGCCGGTTTGACTGCGCTCCCGACCGGCGGCATGAGAGGCGCGTGCCCGCCGCGATCGCGCTCGCTCCGTTGCATCCCACTTCGCATGGCCGGTAACGGCGCCGACGTCGGGCGCGACTGGGAAGAGCCGCTGCCGACGCTGACCGGCCGCGCCTGGTCCTTCGGCATCCAGCTCGCCGCCGCCGACGTGCTGCCGCCGCGTTTCGCCACCGCGCCGATCGCGGAGGCACGCGCCGGTCTCTTCGCGGACGTCGATCCCTCGTTCGCGTCGCGGCTCGCGCCCGGCGACGTGGTCGTCGCCGAGGAGCACCGCGGCGGCGAGACCACGCGGCAAGGCCTGGCGGCGCTCGCGGCGGCGGGCGTGATCGCGCTCGTGGCGCGCCGGTTCGACGAGCCCGTCGTCGCCGCGGCGCTCGCCGCCGGGATCGCGCCGGTCACGCTCGATGCGCCGGCGTTCATGCACACCGGCGACCGCGTCCGCATCGATCTCGACGCGGCGAAGATCGTGAATCTCTCGAGCGGCGATCGCGCCCCGATCCGGAATCTCGACGATGGGTTGCGGGCGGCGATCCGGGCGATGCTCGCGCACCGCGCCGGCGCCGCACGCTAGCCGCCGGTGCCACGCCGGCCCTCCTCGCAGCGCTCGCCGGCGCGCCGCGCCGACGCGACCGTCGCGCGCCCGGTCGCGAGTCGGTCAGACGTGCCGGGCGGCATGCTCGCGGGCACGGATCTCTCGGCGTTCGCGTCTGTGGTCCTTCCCGCGACGTTCTACGCCCAGCCGACGTTGCGCGTCGCGCGCGCGCTCCTCGGAAAGATCCTGGTCCATCGCTCCGCGGACGCGATCAGCGCCGGACGGATCGTCGAGGTCGAGGCGTATCGCGGCCCGGCGGATCGCGCGGCGCACACCGCGGGCGGCCGGCGCACGCCGCGGAACGAGGTGATGTGGGGAGCGGGCGGTCACCTGTACGTCTACTTCACGTACGGCATGCACTTCTGCTGCAACGTCGTCACGCGGCGTGCCGGGGAGCCGGAGGCCGTCCTCGTGCGCGCTCTCGAGCCGGTCAAGGGGGTGGCGGCGATGCGACGCCGCCGCGGTGCCGGCGCTTGGGTGCCCGACGCACAGCTCGCCCGCGGACCCGCCAATCTTTGTCGCGCGCTCGGCATCGACCGGGCGCTGAACGGCGCGGACTTGATCGCGGGACCGGTGGTGATCCTCGATGCGCCGCGCGTTCGGGCGCGCCGGGTCGCGACGTCGCCGCGCATCGGGGTGGCGTACGCCGGCGCCGACGCGGCCTTGCCGTGGCGCTTCTACGTGAAGGGATCGCCGGCGGTGTCGGGTGCGCGAGTCCCCTCGGCCGCCGCGGTCGCGCGGCGTGGCACGGCGGGGAGACGCGCCGCCACCGCGCGCCAACGTTGAGCGATACGCGTGCCCGGTCATGACGGCACGCGGAAGATCCGACGACGCTGCGGTCAGCGCGACTGCAGGCGCTCGACCATCGCCGCGGCTTGATCGCCTTTGTCGGGCTCGAGGTCGACGCCTGTCGTCTCGAGGAAGCGCGCGACCATCATGTAGAAGCCGACGGTCAGGGTCGCCTCGACCACC
>JBGPIT010000053.1:0-18354 GCA_041485125.1 Binatia bacterium
AGATCGACGGCGATGATGCGGTGCCAGACCTCCGGATCGAGGTCGGGCGTGCGCGCGTACGCGCCGGTGCCGGCGTTGTTGAAGAGGACGTCGAGGCGGCCGAAGCGGTCGACCGCCGCCTGCACGAGCGCCTCGACCTGCACGCGTTCGGCGACGTCGACACGCTCGACGCCGACCTCGGCGGGCGCGAGCGCTCGTGCCAGCGTCGCGAGGCCGTCCGCGTCGATGTCGCCGAGCATGAGCGCCGCACCCTCACGCGCGAAGCGCTCGGCGGCGGCCTTGCCGATCCCGGAGGCCGCGCCGGTGACGAGCACGACCTTGCCGTCGAAGCGTCGATCCATGATGTGCCCTCAGGGCAGGAAGAAGCTTCCCTTGAGCTGCACCCGCCCGATGTTCTGCCACGCCGAGAGCCCGGTCGTGCAGCGCTCCGGGGCGCAGCGTTCCTGGAGGTAGCATTCCCAGACGAAGGTCGCATTGGCGACGTCACTGGCGTCGCCGGTCGCTTCGACCGCGTCGCACCAGAAGAAGAGCGGATTGTCGCCCGGTCGGAAGATGCTGCCGGTCAGGTTGCCCTGCGCGTGCGAGGTCACGTCGGTGTTGAGCGCAATGGCCCAGCGCGCGTCACCGACGTCCTTGTTGGCGAGAATCGCGCTCGCATCGGGTGCCAATCGCACACCATCGGCCGCCTGCGCGAACGCCGGAAGCACGAGCACCGCCGCAACTACCAACCACTTCGCCATCACCCCTCCTCTCGATGCGCCCGGTGCGCCTCAGGGGCCGGCGTCGTGCCGGCCGACGCGCGGAGCGTACGCAAGCATGCCGGCAAGCGCAACGCTGGCGTGAGCGCGGAGCGGTCGTCACCGACGGCGCTACTGGACCAGACCCTTTCGCACCGCGAAGCGGACGATCTCGGCCGTGTTGTGCACGTCGAGCTTCTCCATGACGTGCTTGCGGTGGGTGTCGACGGTGTTGACGCTGAGCGAGAGAATCCCCGCGATCTCCGCCTTGGTCTTGCCTTCGGCGGTGAGCTGCAGCACCTCGCGCTCACGGCCCGTCAGTCGGAGCAGCGGATCCTTCAAGAGATTCCGCTTCGACTTGTCCGTGAACGGCGCGACGATCCGCTCGAGCACCGACGTCGTGAAGTACGCGCCGCCGCGGGCGACGGCCTTGATCGCCTCGAGCAGCTCCGCGTCGTCCGAATCCTTGAGCAGATACCCCTTCGCTCCGGCCTCGAGCGCGTGGCGGAGGTACACGTCGTCCGAGTGCATCGAGAGGATGCACACGTGCACGTTCGGGAGATCGGCGGTGATCTCACGCGTCGCCTCGATCCCGTTCTGTCCGGGCAGCCCGATGTCCATCAACACGACCTGCGGCACGAGCCGTCGGGCCGTCTCCACCGCCGTCCTCCCGTCGCCTGCCTCACCGACGATGACGATCTCGGGGTCGGCCTCGAGAATCCGCCGCAGCCCCTGGCGCACCACCGTGTGGTCCTCGACCAACATCACCCGTATGGTTTCCACGCCGATAGGTTTCCCGAGCGCGGCTCAGCCTACAATCCCATCCACCGGGGAACCCCCGACCGAAAGACGGGGAGATCCGAGCGCCGCGAACCGGGCGGGCTGCTCACGGCACAGCGCGGCAATCGGTTGCAAATTATCTGCGCCAATCCGGTGCAACTGGGCGTGTCAGCACGCTTCTGAAGCTATCTGACATGCGATTTTACTTGACGCTCGGAGCCCCACTTAAGTATCTGATGATCTCCGGCGGCGCATGGCCCTCTAACCTCCTTCGCAGCGCCGTTTCCGCAGGTCCTCCTCCCCTCCGGCCGCCGGAAAACGCAGTTCGATTCTTGTGCTCCACCTATGTACCGGTGGGCGGCCGAATCCGTCGTACCGGTGGACGGCGCGCCGAACTCCATCCGCAGCGGACGGGGCGTCGTGAGGAGAGGAAGCGGAAAGGAGGCCGCACTTCATTTTGGACCCGTTGGTCATCCACCATCAGCCGATCAAACACGCACATGGAACGGGGGGAATCACCATGAGAGGCGCTAGGGTGCTACTGATTTCGGCTTCCATCCTTCTGAGCGGCACGTTCGCACACGCCACCACCATCACGAACTGCGGCAGTCCGCCGTTCACGACCGTGAACGGAAAGACGGTGCTCAACGCGCCCGGACAGGACGTGATCATACAGTGCGCATTGATGAATCTGCCGGGAACGGAGCGCGTCGAGGTGATCGCCGGTTCGATCACGATCGATGGTCCGAACGGCGGCTCAGTCAGCGCGAGCGGCAAGGGGCTCGCGATCAATCTGCAGGCGACCGGCACGATCACGATCAAGGACGCGACCGTCACCGCCGCGAACAGCAACGGCGACGCGATCATCCAGGCCGGCGGCAACATCGTCGTATTCGGCAGTCAGCTCCAGGCCGGCGAGGCGCTGCGCGTCGAGTGTACCGGCTCCGGCTGCACGGTGAACTTCAACGGCACGCACGCCGACGCGAACCAGCTCCGCATCATCGGCGTCGGCGACGTCAACATCACACCCGGATCGGTCATCACGTCGCACGGACCGCGCGACCTCATCTTCATCAAATCGCTCGACGGTGACGTGAGCCTCGGCGGGGGCAGTACCAACCCCGGCGATCTCTGCTGCGAGGATCTGGAGAAGCTCTGCCTACCAAAGCCTGGACCAAACTGCCCGCTGCCGTTGCAGCTCAACCAGAAGAACCTCGCGATGGTCTGCAACGCCTGCGAGCGGGTTCCGGTCATCATCCGCACCGGCCCGGAAGGCAGCTTGGTTATCACGGCGGCGCAAGGGAAGGTCGATCTCACCAACGTCCAGGCGAAGGTGGGAACGGACATCACGATCACGGCGCTCGAAGACGTCATCTTCACGGGAGCCAAGATCGAAAACTGCGGACCGAAGCGCGGCAAGTTCACGGTGTCGGGTGCGACGTGCGTCGTCTCCGGCGCGATCTTGCTGGACGACGATCCGGAAGCGAAGCCGACGCTCACGTGCACGTTGAGCGGCGTGCCGATCACGATCGGCACCTGCTCGTCGCAACCGTAGTGGAAGTCTGAGAAACGCCGAGTGCGCGCCGCGGCGGTCGACACCGCGGCCGCGCACTCGGCGGCATGATCGAACGATCACACCGCGGCGATCAGCAGCCGCACTGGAACTGCTCCTCGAGCATGTCGTTGCCGCGCATCTCCTCGATCACGCGGCGCACTTCCGACGGCCCGAACTCCGACAGCGTTTGGACGAGCATCGGCATCGCCATACCGTCGGGCGCATTGTGAAGCTCACGCATGACGTGCCAGGTGATGCGATCCTCGAGGCTCTTGAACTCGAGCCGCGTCGGCATGGCGTCTCCCGCAGCTGCCGCGGGAGCAACGAACATCTCCTCGATGGCTGTGGATGCGCATGTCTTCATGGGAGACCGAAATGAGCAAGCTTCGTGCCGACTTGTTGCAGGCGACGGGTGTCGAAAATTCGGCAGCTTTTGCGAGCCGGGCCGCCGGTCATGCCAGAAAGTAGTCGGTCCCGTAGACAAAGAGTCTTCCGGCGGCAGGGCAGCGGCGGGGGAGGGCGAGGTAATGGACCACGCCGGTCGGCAGCGTCGACCGGCGTGGGAAACGTCAGCGTGAGAGAGCGTAGACCGGCTTCGTGCGCGTCACGCCGTACGTACCGGCCGCGAGGCACCGGTGTCGTCGCGTTGCGGGGTCAGACCCTCGCGCAGACTCGAGACGCGCTCGCCCAGGTCTTCGCGGAGCTCGTCACCGGATTTCGGCGCGAACAGCAACGCCAGGCCGGCGCCGACGAGCACGCCGACGGCGAACAACCCGAATCCGCCTAGCGCGTCGGTCGCACGCGAGCGAGTAGCGAGACCGAGGGCCTCGGCGATTTGATCGCGGCTCGGCAGGTTGTCGGTCAGATCCTTGGTCCGCAAGCTCTGCAGCGTGTCGACGAGGTCTTTCACGCGGAAATTCTCGGTGAGGTTTTTCATCGTCATCGTTCCTTCCCTGCCGCCGTCGAGGACGGCGGGCTGTGCTGCGCCGTGCCGGCGCCCAAAGCCGGGGCGAGCTGCTGAACCGCCATGGTGAGCGCGATGCGGCTGCCCCAGCCGATGAGGAGGCCGGTGAGCCGCGACGGCAACCCGCCTCCGAGGACGTACCCAATGCCCGATGCCGCGGCGAGCGCGACGTAGGGACGCTGCTCCATTTGCTCGCGCAGGTACTCTTCGATCTCCTCGAATGCTTCCTCGACGGTGGAGGCCAGCGTCCGCGCCTCGTTCCATACCTCGCGGCCACGGTCCAAGATCTGCTTGCCATCGATCGCGCGCGCGCGGCCCGCCGCGCTACGCGCACCGCCCGACCGCTTGCCCCGATTGCCCTGGCTATTCTGGCCGCTGTCCTTCGCTTGCGTGTTTTCCATCTCGCCTCCCTAGAGTCGCGACATCAGCCGGCCCACCAGGTAGCCGGTGAGAAGCGCGCCGCCGAGCAGCAGGAACGGACGCTCCCGGGCGATCCTGCGCGTGCGCTGATCCAGCGAGGCGAGCTCGGAGCGCGCGCCCGCGATCCGCCCGCCCAGCGGCGTCGCACCCTGCTGGCGGCTCCGCGGCCCGCTTCCCGCGCTTTCGCTTCGTGCTGTCGTCGATTCCGGCATGCTCACCCCTTTCCTCTGCTCGCGACGGTCAATCGCCGGTCGCAAGCCACAGTCCGATCGTGAAGGCCCCGACCAACCAGGGCGCGGGCCGTCGCGCGATCCGCTCTTCGATCGTCCGTCGTGGACTCGCTGCGGCGCGCAGGTCGCGCAGGGCCTCATGCAACGCCGCCTCCTCGCGGGCGATCGACCTCCGCAAGCGCGCGCGGCGGTCGTCGGGCAGGACGCTCACTGGCGTTCCTCACGCCGCGGCGACGAGCTCGAGTCGCGCAGACCATAGGCGACCAGCGCGCCGCCACCGATCGCGTGGACGAGTGCCACGATCAGGATGCCGGTCTCGGTCGGCAGCCCCGCGTTGTCGCGCAATGCCACGACCATGCACGCCATCAGCGCGAGCCAGCCGGTGAACGCGAGCGTTCCGCCGACCATGACGAACATCGCCGCACGCAGCGCGCGCGCGATCGCGTCTTGCGCCTCGAGCCGGGCGAGATCGATGCGCTCGATCAGCAAGCGCTGGCCGGTCTCGACCATTCGCTCGACCGAGCCGACGACCGAAGGCTGCTCGAGGCTCCGTTGCTCGTCCATCGCAGTGACCATAAGCATGGAGGGAACCGATGGCACGCCAGCAATCGATGCGCCAAGGCCGCATGCGCGTGCCTGCGTTCGTCGCCGGCGCAGCGTGACGTCCTCAAACGCCGGAATCCTCTGGCAATCGACGGGCAATGCAGCGGGCGTCGGGACGTCGCGCTCGATCTCGACGAGAAACGCACGCGGAAAGGTGTACCTTTTTCCGCCGGAGGTGCACGTCTTACAAGCTGCGCGCGGCGAGCTCCGGCTTCGTCGACGACACCGTTCGTCGATTGCCATTTCGAACGTCGCCGCGTCGAACAACGTCGTGCCGACATCGCCTCCGGCGACCTGACCGACGCCGAGAACGCGGCGGCGCGCGCACCGACGACCGCGCCGCCAGTGATGGCGCCTTTCACGGCTTTCCGCCATCCGCTACATTCGACGGCGGGTCAGCGCATGAGCCAGCGGAAGAAACTCGCGATCCTCGTCGGGGGTGGTCCAGCCCCGGGCATCAACAGCGTCATCGGCGCGGCGACGATCCGTTGCGCACTCGAAGGCGTCGAGGTGCTCGGCATTCACGACGGCTTCGAGTGGATCATGCACGGCAACGTCGAGCACGTACGGCCGCTCACGATCGAGGCGGTGAGCCGCATCCATTTCCGCGGTGGCTCGTTCATCGGCATCTCGCGCGCGAACCCCACCCGTGACCCGCAGCACCTCGAGAACACGGTGATCTCGCTCCTGCGGATGAACGTCTCGCAGCTGATCACGATCGGCGGCGACGACACCGCCTACTCCGCGCTCAAGCTCGAGGAGAAGTCGGCGGGCCGCATCCGCGTCGCCCACGTGCCGAAGACGATCGACAACGACCTCGACCTGCCGGCGCACGTCGACACCTTCGGCTTCCAGACCGCCCGTCATATCGGCGTCGAGATCGTGAAGAACCTCATGGTCGACGCGCACACCACCTCGCGCTGGTACTTCGTGATCTCGATGGGTCGGAAGGCCGGGCATCTCGCGCTAGGGATCGGCAAGGCCGCGGGCGCGACCTTGACGATGATCCCCGAGGAGTTCGGCGACCGGCCGGTGCGTTTTCGGACCATCGTCGACACCTTGGTCGGCGCCATCATCAAGCGGCTGAGCTACGGCCGCCGCGACGGCGTCGCGGTGATCGCCGAGGGCGTGGTCACCGGCATCGATCCGCAAGATCTGCGGCAGCTCCACGAGCTCGCGCACGACTCCCACGGCAACGTCCGCATCGCCGACGTCGAGATCGGCGAGATCCTGAAGCACGCCGTGCACGCGCGCTTGAAGGAGCTCGGGATCGAGGTGAATCCGATCGTCGCCAAGAACATCGGCTACGAGCTACGCTGCGCCGACCCGATCCCCTTCGACCTCGAGTACACCCGCGACCTCGGCTACTGCGCCGCCAAGTATCTCCTCGGCGGCGGCAACGCCGTGATGGTCTCGATGCAGGGGGGCAACTTCGTGCCGGTCCCGTTCGAGCAGATGCTCGACCCCGTAACCGGCCGCGCCAGGGTGCGCATGGTCGACGTCAACTCGACGCGCTATGCGATCGCACGCCGGTACATGATCCGGCTTCGTCGCGACGATTTCGAGGACCCGCACGAGCTCGCGAAATTCGCGGCGACGGCGAGCATGACGCTGCAGGAGTTCCGCGATCAGTTCGAGTACCTGATCGCGTACGAGCCGGCGCGACGGCCGCTCATCCAAGCCGACCTGGCGCCGCACACCATTGGATTGAGTTAGGGTTGTTCCATTACGTCCCCGCTCGCTGGGCTCGCGATGGACTCGCCAGCGCGAAGTGAATTCGCGGTGGCTCCTCGCCGGGTTTAGCGTCCCGGCGCGACGCGGTCTTTAATGCGGAAACAGGCGGCGCGATGCGATTTCGGCGCCGGCGGTGAGGGCGGCGAGCTTTTCCCAGACGATCTCCTCGGCGACCTCGCCGAGGCCGGCGGCGGTGTCGAAGCCGCAGTCGGTGCCGGCGAGGACGCGGCGCGGGTCGCCGACGGCCTCGACGACGCGCGCGATGCGATCGGCGACGACCTCGGGATGCTCGACGTAGTTGGTCGTGGTGTCGATCACGCCGGCGACGAGGAGCATGCCGTCGGGCAAGGGGTGGCGCGTGAACGCGCGATGCTCATGCGCGTGGCGCGGGTTGGCGAGCGAGACGACCAGCGCGCCGACGCGCGCCGCGTAGAGCCGCGGCAGGATGTCGTCGAGCGGGACGTCGAAGGTGTGGGGCCCCTCGTAGTTGCCCCAGCAGACGTGCAGCCGCACCCGATCGGCCGGAATCCCGGTGAGGGCGCGATTGATCGCGGCGACGTTGGTGTCGACGAAGGCGAGGAACTCGTCGAGCGGCTTGTCGGCGAAGGAGGTATGGCGTTCCATCGCGAGATCGGGGCAGTCGATCTGCAGCACGAAGCCCTGATCGACGATGAAGCGGTACTCCTCGCGTAGGGCTTCGGCGAGCGCGGCGACGTAGTCGTCGTAGCGCGGGTAGTAGTCGTTGGTCATCGCCGCGGCGACGATGCCGGGCGACGCGGCGGTCATGAACGACTCCGCGAACGGCCGCGCCTGCATGGCGAGCAGCTCGCGGTAGCGACCGCACTCGCGCTCGAGCGGCGTACGGTCGACGTAGCGGATCTCGCCGATCGCGCGCGGCGCGGCCATCAGGCTCACCATGCGGCGCGCGAACACCGGCAGCTTCAGCTGGAGAAAGCTCGGGTAGTGCACGATGTCCTTCATCACCGGCCGCTGGCTCTCGCCGCCGAAGCCGCTCATGCAATGCTGCACGTAGGTGAAGAAGCTCTCGCGCGGTTGCTCGCCGTCGTTGCCGACGTCGACGCCGGCGCGCAGCTGCCCGGTGATCACCCGTGCGGTCGAGGCCGCGACCTCGGCGTCGAACGCGACAGGATCGATGGGCTCGCGCCGGCTCTTGCGGACGAGCAGCTCGAGGAGCGCCGCGGAGCGCGGCAGACTGCCGGCATGGGTGGTGAGGATGCGTCCGTCGCTCGCGAGCATTGGTCCCGCTCTCCTTCGTTCTCAGGCAGCGATGGGCGGACGGCGCGCGGCCCAGGGACGCGCCGTCTCGAGCTGCGCCGCCAGGCGGAAGAGCACGTCCTCGCGCCCGTACGCGGCGGCGAGCTGGACGCCGATCGGGAGTCCGCCGGCGCTCCACCAGAGCGGCACCGACATCGCCGGTTGGCCGGTGACATTGAAGGGCGCGGTGAAGATGATGAGGGGCGTCGCGCGGACGAGCGCGTGCAACGGGTCCTCCGGCGGTGGCGTGAACTCACCGAGGCGCGGCGGCGGCTCGGCGAGCGTCGGCGTCAAGAGCAGGTCGAAGCCCTGCTCCCACCACGCCGCCATGCGACGGCTGTAGCCCTGCATCCAGGCGACCGTCTCGATGTAGTCGGCGGCGTGGAGGCCGCTACCGACCTCGGCGAGCGCCCACGTGGTCGTCTCGACGTCGGCGGCCGTGATCGTCGTGCCGACGCGCTGTGACCACGCCCTCAAGTCCCACGCCGTCGAGCTCGCGACCATGAGCCCCATCCAGCGCATGAACTCCATGTCGTCCATCGCCGCGGGATGGGCGACCTCGACGTGGTGCCCGAGCGTACCGAGCAGTGTCGCCGCGTCCTCGACCGCGGCGACGCACTCGGGATCGACGGAAACCGCGCCGGCGGGCGCCCCCGCCAGCACGCCGATACGCAGCCGTCCCGGGTTGGCGCCGACCTCGTCGCGATACGGACGCGCGACCGGCGGCGCGGCGTAGGGATCACCCGGCATCGCACCCTGCGTCGCGTCCAGGATCGCCGCGCTGTCGCGCACCGAGCGCGTCAACGCATGCTCGACGACGAGCCCCGTCCAGATGTCGCCGTGCGCGGGGCCGAGCGAGATGCGGCCGCGCGAGGGCTTGAGACCGAAGACGCCGCACTCGCTCGCCGGAATCCGGATCGATCCGCCACCGTCGTTGCCGTGCGCCGCCGGCAGGAGGCGCGCCGCGACCGCCGCGGCGGAGCCGCCGCTCGATCCGCCCGACGATCGGCTCGGATCCCAAGGGTTGCGCGTCGGGCCGTAGGCTTCGGGCTCGGTCGTCGGCACCGGGCCGAGCTCGGGCGCATTGGTCCGGCCGACGAAGACGAAGCCCGCGGCGCGGAGCTTCGCGGCGAGGAAGCTGTCCGCGCTCGCGACCCACGACCGCTGCTTCAAGAAGCGCATGCCGGCATGAAACGGATCACCGGCGGTCTCGCAGATGAGATCTTTGATCGCGTAGGGCACGCCGCGGAACGGCCCAGCCGGCAAGTCGCGCGCCCGGGCCTGCGCCCGCGCCTTGGCGAAGGTCTCGATGATCAGCGCGTTGATCTTGGGATTGACGCGCTCGATCGCGGCGATCGCCGCGTCGACGAGCTCGGCGGGCGTGATCCGGCGCTCGCGGACGAGCGTCGCTTGCGCGGTTGCGTCGAGGTCGGCGAGCTCCTGTACAACGCTCACGAAAGCGCCGCGCCCATGAGATCGACGAAGTTGTCGGCGTAGAAGCGCTGCTTGGCGTGCTCCGAGATGCCGTTCATGCCGTCCTCGAAGCGCTTGATCGGATTGCGGCCACCTTCGACGTGCGGATAGTCCGACGAGAACAGGCACACCTCCTCACCCGCTTGCGCGATGATCCACCCCACCGGCTCGGTGGGGTAGGGCGTCACCCGGATTTGCCGGCGTACGTACTCGCTCGGACGGAGCGCGAGGCGGCGCAGCCGCTCCTCGTTCTTGGCGAAGGCGTCCTGCGCCGAGTCGAGACGCCGCATGAATCCCGGTACCCACGCCGCGCCCTGCTCGATCACGCCGACCTTGAGGCGCGGGAAGCGGTCGAAGACCCCGTCGATGATCATGGTGCCGAGCGTCAGCATCGGCGGGAAGGGAATCGCCATGTAGTCGACCGAGCGGAAGTTCTCGGCGCCGCCGTGGAAGTCGGGGACGGGCGGCAGGCCGTTCTCGAAGTAGGCCGGCGGCAGCAGACGACCGCCGCCGCCGACGTGAAGGACGATCGGGATGCCGGCTTCTTGCGCCATCGCCCAGACCGGAAAGAGACCGATGTGACTCGGCGAATGGCCGCGCGGACACGCCGACGGCACCATCAACGCGCGGCATCCGAGCGCGAGCGCCTCGCGCGCGATCGACTCGGCCTCGGCGAAGTCGGCGAGCGGCACGTAGCCGACCGCGAGAAGGCGTAGGTCCTGCGCGCAGAAGTCGACGATCGCGCGGTTGTGGGCGCGGGCGAGTCCGTACGCGAACGCGAGATCGTCGCCGTGCTCGGCCTCGAGGAGGTACGCGGTCGCGAAGGTGTTGAACACGAGCTGGCTCGCGAAGCCGAGCAGATCGAGCGCGTGCGGCCGGTCTTCCTTGATGAACGATCCCATCGCGCCCCAGTTCTTCCGCAGCATGATCTCGCGCGCGGCTTGCTCGCGGTCGCCTGGATCGTCGCGCCGGCGGCGCACGGCCTCGATGTCGTGCTCCTCGCCGGGCTTCACCATGCTCACGTAGAGCGGCCGCATGCGGCGGCGGACGGCCTCCTCGGCGAACGGGAAGAGCCAATCCGGCGTCTCGACGATGTGCGAGTCGGCGTCATGGATCAGACGGTCTTGGGCGTACGTCACTGCATCCTCCGCGCTAGGGTCTGGGTGCTGCGCGAAGCTACACCGCGCCGTCGGCCCCGAACAAGCGCGCACCGGCGCGGCGACGGAGCGACGGCGCGGCGTGGGCCGCGTCAGCGCCGGCAGCGCAGGCGGAGCTTGTCGACGTCGGTCTTCCCCGTCGAGGTCCGCGCCTTGCTGCGGAAAATACGGGTGCCGATCGGTACGGTGACGGAGCCATACGGCGAGCAGCGGTCCGGATCGGTGAGCGGCGGAGCGATCTGCGCCGCGGCACCCAGCAGCGAGGCCGACGGTCCGGCGAGGCCCGTGACGAGCGAGAGCACGCTCGCGGCGTTCTGCTCGTCGTCGGCGTCGCGGGCGCGACGCGTGCGCGGCAACAGCAGCTCGTAGGCGCCAATGCCGCTCGGCACGCAGCCGGACGCCGCCGGCCGTGGATCGTGATTGTTCACGCAGAGCGCGACGTGGAAGCGACAGCGACCGTCGGCGGCGCCGTCGAAGTCGCAGCTCGGATCGCCGTCGGTGCAGTCGACGTGCGCGTTCGGCACGTAGCTCGCGCCTCGGCTTCCCGCCACGGCCGGCACCGGCTCGAGCAGCCACTCGACGCCACAGTCCGTCCGGTGTCCACCACCACCCGGAATGCAGGTGCCCGGCGCGGCGGCGGTGCACGTCGCACGGCCGTCGGCATCGAAGCGTGCGCTGAGGATCAGCTTGCCGCCGCCGGTCTCACCGAACGCCGCCACCTCGATCAGGTAGCGCGTCCCCGCCGAGACCGGAAAGGTCACCTCCGACGCGGCGTCACCGCGATCGTCGTTGCAGGCGACCGCGCCGAGCGTACCGCAGCGACCGGTGTACGCCGAGAGGACGGTGTCGTAGGCGCTGCCGGCGGTCGACACCGCGACCGTGCCGTTCGCCGGCGCGAGCAGCGTGTACCAGACGCTGTTGCCGTTTCGCGCCGCGCCGCTGCGCGTGCACGCCTGCAGCGGATCGCTGGCGGCGCGCGAGGCGAGATCGGTCAAGAGGATGGTGTCGAACGGTAGCGGGTCGATCGCAATCGCCGCCTCGCAGGCGTCGTTCGCGGGCGGCGCGGCGAGGTTGAGGATGATGTCGACGTCGGGGATCGTGACGCCGGCCGTCGTGGTGAGGGGCACGCCCGGCGCGACGGGGTCGTCGGGGGGCGCGGTGGCGGCCTCGTTGGTCCCGCTCCAGAACTCCGGCGGACCGGGCAATTGCCGCGGGACGTTGAACGGGCCGACGCTCGAGCCGCCGATGAAGCCCGGGTACACCGGCTCGACCTCGACGGTGTAGTCCGCGCCGGGCGTGAGACCGGCGAGCTCGTACGCACCGCGGAGACTCGGATCCGGCGGGCCGCCGAGCGCGGAGGGAAAATACCGCGCGCCCGAGACGTAGCCGATCGCGTCGCGGCGCGGATCGGCGGTGTTGCGCGCGATCACGAAGGCGCCTTGGAACGGCGTCACGCCGTCGCTCGCGAGCACCTGACCCGTGATGCGGCCGAATCCCTCGAGGGCGGGTGCGGGATAGAGCATCGAGAGCGCGACCTCGTCGTCGCGTTCGAGGCTCAGCTCCTCCGTGCCGCTCACCAGAATCGGAAACATCGTCGCGACCGCGGCATCGTCGCTGCGATTCGCGTTGAACGCTTCGATCAGGTTGATCTGGGTGTGGTCGAGGTTCACGTAGTGGCCGAACTCGTGGACGAAGACCGCGGAGAAGTCGGCGAGCGGGATCTCCGGGTTGGCGGCGCCGATGACCCCGTCGATGAACTTGCCGTTCAGGACCGCCGAGGCCTCCGTGATGCGGGGCGGGGTGAACGTGCCGCACTCCGGTCCCGCGAAGCCGAGGACGGCGTTCGAAGCGCCGTTGCCGAGGAGGAAGTCGGTGAGCGAGCCGTCGTCGTCGAAGATGATCGGGCTCAGGCCGTCACCGCAGACGCCGATGAAGCTCCGCGCGTTCGACGCCGTGACGTCGACGCCGAGCGAGCCGGCGTTGGCGAAGGTGATCGACGCCGTCGGCACGGCCGCCCAGACGTCGAAGCTCGCGGCGACGAGCTGGACGGCCGCAACGTTGTCGAAGGCGCCGAGACCGCCGAGGTCGGGATTCCACGGCACGTCCATTGGATCCCAGACCAGCGGCTCGCCGGCACCGTTCACGATCAACGGTCCCGCCGCGAGCGCCCGCGTACCGGCAACGACGACGAGGGCCGCGGCAATGAGCAGCCCGGGCATCGCCAGGCACCGCCGCCGCGATCGGACCGTCATCGCGCGGTGCCCGCGTCGAGCGCGCGGATTTGATCGATGAGCGCGGCGAGAGGAACCGGCGCGCGTGCCGGTGCCGCGTCGACACCTCCCGGTGCCGTCGCATCGGGCGCAGCGCTACCAGCGGCGGCCTTCGCTCGCGCGGCCGCGGCCGACGTGGTGTTGCCCAGGTTCACGTTGCCGAGATCGTTCTCGGCAACCGCGTCGGCGCCGTCACCGGCGATGCGGAAGCAACCCTGGCCGAGCCCGACCGGGCTGCTGAACCCGCCGGCGCTGTCGGGGTTCAGGAAGAGCAGGACCTTCTCGCCCTCGCGATACTCGGGCATTCCCGGCACGCGGAAGATGGCGCCGCCCTCGGCGCTCGGCCTCGCGCCGAGCTGCTTGATCGTGAGCGTCGCGGGGAGGGCACCCTTCACCGCCTGGTCGACGGCGAAGGTCGTCCACGTGGCGGGGAAGCCGCTCGCGTCCGGTCCGCTGCGCACGCTCAGCACGTGGCCGACGAACACCCGATCGGCGCCGCTGGTGAGCGCACCCAGGTCGAGCGTGAGGAGCGTCGTCGCGACGGCAGGAGTGACGAGCGCGAAAAGCGCGAACGTCGCGGCACAAGCGTGGAACCGTCGCATCAGGGGGAACCGGCGATGATCTTACGAAGGTCGCTTTCGACCTGTCAACGGAACTCTTGCCGCATAACGCCACACCACGCGGCCGCCCGGGAGCGCGCTCACTCGCCCGCGCCGACCCACCCTTCGCGGGGCGCGTAGGCCGTCAGGTCCATGCCCTTGGGTATCGCGACCACACCGCCGTCACTCACGGTGAAACGCTCGCGGTCCTGGTCGAGGTCGTAGCCGATCACCATGCCGGGCGGGACGACCACTCCCTTGTCGATGATCGCGCGCTTCACCCGCGCATGCCGGCCGATCAACACGTCGTCGAAGAGAATCGACTCGCTCACCAGCGAGTAGCTGTTGACGCGCACGCGCGGGCTCAAGATCGAGCGATCGACGTGGCCGCCGCTGATGATGCAGCCCTCCGAGACCATCGAGTCGGTCGCGACCCCGATCCGATTGTGCTCGGGATCGGAGAAGACGAACTTCGCGGGCGGGTTCGGATAGTAGGACGACAGGATCGGCCATGCCGGATTGTAGAGGTTGAAGATCGGCGCCACGGAGATCAGATCGACCGACGCCTGCCAGTAGGCGTCGAGCGTTCCGACGTCGCGCCAGTAGCCGCGCTGCTCGTCGCCCATGTTGGGGACGGTGTTGTGCGAAAAGTCGTAGGCGTACATGCGATGGCGGTCGACGAGGCGCGGCAGGACGTCGCGTCCGAAGTCGTGCGTCGAGTCCGGCCGTCCCGCGTCCTCGCTGACGGCGCGGATCAGCGTATCACGATCGAAAACGTAGATGCCCATCGACGCCAGCAAGTTCCCCGCGGCGTCGGGCACGACCCGGGGCTTCTCGCGAAAGCCGACGATCCGGCCGTCGCTCTCGGTATCGACGATGCCGTAGCGGTCGGTCTCGTCGGCGCGCACCGGAATGACGGACACGGTGACGTCGGCGTTCCGCTCGTAGTGGAAGGCGAGCATCTGGCAGACGTCCATCTGGTAGATGTGGTCGGCACTGAAGACGCAGACGGTCGACGGCCGCTCGTTGGCGAGGACGTCGAGGTTCTGGAACACGGCGTCGGCGCTGCCGCGGTACCACTCGGGTCCGACGTTCTGCGTCGCCGGCACCGGCGCCACGTAGTGGCCCATCTGCGGCGCGAGCTGCCAGCCGCGCGCGAGGTGCTGCATCAGCGAGCCCGATTTGTACTGGGTGAGGACGCTGATCTTGAAGATCCCGGAATTGACGAAGTTGGAGAGGACGAAGTCGATGATGCGGTAGCGGCCGCCGAACGGCACCGCGGGCTTGGCGCGGTCGCGCGTCAGCGGATAGAGACGCTTTCCTTCGCCGCCCGCGAGAACGATGCCGAGGACATCGGTGCCGGTCGTCGTGGCGCGCCGCCGCGGCAGATCGTGCATGCGGATCGAATGTACCAGATGCGCCGCGGAGCGACGATATGTCGCGCGCGGGTAGCGACTTCGACGGCGAGACGGTAAAAGAGATGGGAATGAACACCCTCGAGCTCGTCAGCCTCGCGAACGCCGAGTACGTCGACGAGCAGTATCGCCGATATCTCGCTGATCCGTCGTCGGTCGACGAGCGTTGGGCGCTCTTTTTCGCCGGTTTCGACTTCGCGACCGACGGCAACGGCGCGCGGCCCACGGCCGCCGACGGTATCGACGCGCAGCACGCCGATGGCGCGGTGAGCGCACGCGAAGCCCGAGCCATGCCGCGCGCCGAAGCGGAGCCTGTCCTCGGCGTGTTCGATCTGGTGCACTCCTACCGCGAGCTCGGTCACCTGGTGGCGCACTTGAACCCGCTCGCGCCGCCGCCGGCGGGCCACCCGCTGCTCGAGCCCTCGGAGTTCGGTTTCACGCCGCCCGATCTCGACCGGGTCGTGGAGTGCAGCAGCTTCAAGGGATGCGCGAAGGCGACGCTGCACGAGCTCATCGCGCGCCTGCGCTCGACCTACTGCCGCACCATCGGCGTCGAATACATGCATTTGCAGGATCGCGCCCAGCGCGTCTGGCTGCAGGAGCGCATGGAGCCGACCTCGAACGATCCCAATCTGACCCCGGACGAGCGCTCGTGGGTCCTCGACAATCTCGTCGTCTCGGAGGGCTTCGAGCAGTTCCTGCACCTGCGCTACCCGACCGCCAAGCGCTTCTCGCTCGAAGGCGCCGACAGCCTGATCCCGATGCTGGAAACGATGGTCGAGGACGGCGGCAAGCTCGGCGTCGAGGAGATGGTCATCGGTATGCCGCATCGCGGCCGCCTGACGGTCCTCGCGAACGTGCTGCGCAAGCCCTACGAGATGATCCTCGCCGAGTTCGAGGGCAGCTTCCTCGGCAAGGAGGCGATGGGCGACGGCGACGTCAAGTACCACCTCGGCTACTCGCACGATCGCGTCACCCGCGCCGGCCGCAAGGTGCATCTCTCGCTCGCCGCCAACCCGAGCCACCTCGAGGCGATCGACCCGGTCATCGAGGGGGTCGTCCGCGCCAAGCAGAACCACCTCGGTGACGACGAGCGTGGCCGTGTGGTGCCGATCCTGATGCACGGCGACGCCGCGTTCACGGGGCAGGGCGTGGTCTCGGAGACGCTCTGGCTCGCCGAGCTCGAGGGCTACCGCACCGGCGGCACGGTCCACATCATCATCAACAACCAGGTCGGCTTCACCACATCGCCGGAGGCGTATCGCTTCACGCCCTATCCCAGCGACGGCGCCAAGGTGGTGCAGGCGCCGGTCTTCCACGTGAACGGCGACGACCCCGAGGCGGCGGTGCAAGCGGCGCGGCTCGCGATCGCGTTTCGCCAGCAGTTCAAAAAGGACGTCATCATCGACCTGGTCTGCTACCGCCGCCACGGTCACAACGAGCTCGACGACCCGACCTTCACGCAGCCGGTGATGTACCGGAAGATCGCCAAGCATCCGACCCCGCTCGCGCTCTACCGCGATCGCTTGGTCGATCAAGGCGCGATCCCGACCGGGGACGTCGAGCGGCGGACGAAAGACTTCCGCGAGCTTCTCGACGCCGCCCGCAGCTACGCGCAGGACTTCATGCCGAAACAGGCGGTCTTCGCGTTCGGCGGGCTCTGGAAGGGCTTCACCCGCGCCGGCAAGGATTGGAGCGCCGACACCGCCGTCTCACAGCCGGCCCTCGACGAGATCGCCGCGGCCTTCACGCGGCTGCCGGAAGGGTTCACGCCTCATCCCAAAGCGATGAAGTTGATGGAGGCGCGCGCCGCGATGGTGAAGCCGGGCGGCGCGATCGACTGGGGCTGCGGCGAGGCGCTCGCGATCGGCTCGCTCGTCCTGCAGGCGGTGCCGGTGCGGATGAGCGGTCAGGACAGCGGACGCGGCACGTTCAGCCATCGGCACGCGGTGCTGCACGACTTCGAGAACGACGCGCACTGGGTGCCGCTCGATCACATCCGCGACGGCCAGGCCCGTTTCACGATCCTCGACAGCATGCTGTCCGAGAACGCCGTCCTTGGCTTCGAGTTCGGGGTCAGCATGGCCGACCCGCGCCAGCTGGTGATCTGGGAGGCGCAGTTCGGCGACTTCGGCAACGGCGCCCAGGTGGTGATCGATCAATTCATCTGCAGCTCGGAGACCAAGTGGCAGCGGCCGAGCGGTCTCGTGATGCTCTTGCCGCACGGCTACGAAGGGCAGGGGCCCGAGCATTCGAGCGCGCGCCTCGAACGCTACCTCCAGCTCTGCGCGGCCGACAACATGCAGGTCTGCAACTTCACCACCCCGGCGCAGTACTTCCACGCGCTCCGACGGCAGATGCTGCGGCAATTCCGGAAGCCGCTCGTGATCATGAGCCCGAAGAGCCTGCTGCGGCACAAGCTCGCGGTCTCGAGCCCCGAAGAGCTCACCAAAGGACAGTTCCAGCCCGTCCTCGACGACGTCGCGCGCCGTGGCGCGCCCGCGGCCGGTGTCACCCTCGATCCCGCGCGCGTCACCCGCATCCTGCTCTGTAGCGGCAAGGTCTACTACGCGCTTCTCGCCGGCCGGCGCGACCGCGCGATCGATTCGGTCGCGATCGCGCGCGTCGAGCAGCTCTACCCGTTCCCGGTCCCAGAGCTCGACGCGATCTTCGCGAGCTATCCGAACGCGAAGCAGGTGTTCTGGGTCCAAGAAGAGCCGTGGAACATGGGCGCCTGGCACTTCGTCTACCATCCGCTCCGCCGCCTGCTGCCCGCCGATCGGTCGCTTGCGTACGTGGGACGTCCCGCCGCGGCGAGCCCGGCGTCGGGCTCGTACAAGATCCATCAGGCGGAGGAGGCGGACCTGGTGAACCGCGCCTTCGCGCGATAGTCGGCGCGCCTGAGAGACGAAGGGAGAGGCATGGCGTTCGAGGTGCGCATTCCGCCGCTCGGCGAGTCGGTGACCGAAGGGACGATCGTGCGTTGGGCGAAGCGCGACGGCGAGACGGTCGATCCCGACGAGGTACTGCTCGAGCTCGAAACCGACAAGGCGAGCATGGAGCTTCCCGCCGAGCGCGGCGGCGTGCTGCGCATCGTGAAGCCGGAGGGCTCGACGGTGAGCGTCGGCGATGTGGTCGCGCG
>JBGPIT010000054.1:0-18213 GCA_041485125.1 Binatia bacterium
AACAACTTCACCACCGGCCAGATCTACGAGTCGGTGATCAAGAAGGAGCGCCGCGGCGACTACCTCGGCGGCACCGTGCAGGTGATCCCGCACATCACCGACGAGATCAAAGCCCGCATCGTCGCCGCCGCGGAAGGTGCCGACGTCCTGATCGGCGAGATCGGCGGCACGGTCGGCGACATCGAGAGTCTGCCGTTCTTGGAAGCCATCCGTCAGTTCCGCGGCGATTTCGGCCGTGAGAACGTCGTCTACGTCCATCTCACGCTGGTGCCGTACATTCCGACCGCGCACGAGCTGAAGACCAAGCCGACCCAGCACAGCGTGAAGGAGCTCACCGGTCTCGGCATCCAGCCGGACGTGCTCCTCTGCCGCACCGACCGCCCGCTCGACAAGAAGCTCAAGGCGAAGATCGCCCTCTTCTGCAACGTCGAGGACAACGCGGTGATCACCGCCAAGGACGTCGGCTGCATCTACGAGCTGCCGCTGGTGTTCCACGAGGAGGGCCTCGACGAGCGTATCGTCGAGCGCCTGAACATCTGGACGCGCTCGCCGAATCTGTCGCGCTGGCGGAAGATCGTGCAAGTCGCGAAGCACCCGAAGGATCAGGTGCGGATCGCGGTCGTCGGCAAATACGTCGAGCTCGTCGACTCCTACAAGAGCCTGAACGAGGCGCTCGCACACGGTGGGCTCGCCAACGAATGCGCCGTGGCGCTCGACTTCGTCGACTCGGAGACGATCGAGAAGGACGGCATTCCGGAGGTCGTGCGTCGCGCCGACGGCATTCTCGTGCCGATGGGGTTCGGGCCGCGCGGCACCGAGGGCAAGATCGAGGCGGTGCGCGTCGCGCGCGAGCAGAAGATCCCGTTCTTCGGCATCTGCTTCGGGATGCAGATGGCCGTGATCGAGTTCGCGCGCCACGTCTGCGGCCTCGAGGGCGCGAATTCGACCGAAGTCGTCCCGAAGACGCCGCATCCGGTGATAGATCTCATGACGGCGCAGAAGGGCGTCACCAAGAAGGGCGGCACGATGCGCCTCGGCGCCTACCCCTGCGTCCTCGGCGAGGGCAGCATCGCGGCCAAGATGTACGGCAAGCGCAAGATCTCCGAGCGCCACCGGCACCGCTACGAGTTCAACAACGCCTACCGCGCGCAGATCGAGGAGCACGGCATGCGGCTCTCCGGTCTCTCGCCCGACGGCCTGCTCGGCGAGATCGTCGAGATCGCCGACCATCCGTGGTTCGTCGGATGCCAGTTCCACCCCGAGCTCAAGTCGCGACCGCTCGAGTGTCATCCGCTCTTCCGCGGCTTCATCCGCGCCGCGCTCCTGCGCAAGCAGCAGGGCCATGACACGTTGCCGCTCGGAAATTTGCGCGCGGCGCGCCGGTGAGCGTGGGCGGAGCGGGAGCGCCGGCGGTCGACCGCACCGTCACGATCGGCCGGGTCCGTTTCGGCGCCCGCGAGCCGCTCGCGCTGATCGCCGGCCCGTGCGTGATCGAGAGCCGCGACTCGGCCCTCCGCCATGCGGAGCGCCTGCGCGACGTCGCGGCGCGGCTCGAGGTGCCGTACGTCTTCAAAGCGTCCTTCGACAAGGCGAACCGCACCTCGCGCGACGGCTTCCGCGGTCCCGGCATGGATGAGGGGCTCGCGATCCTGGCCGAGGTGCGGCGTGAGGTCGGCGTGCCGGTGCTGACCGACGTGCACACGCCGGAGCAAGTCACGGCCGTTGCGGCCGTCGTCGACGTCCTGCAAACGCCGGCGTTCCTCTGCCGGCAAACCGACTTCATCACCGCGGTCGCCGCGGCCGGCAAGCCGGTGAACATCAAGAAAGGCCAGTTCCTCTCGCCGGCGGAAATGCAGCACGTCATCGCCAAGGCGACGGCCGGCGGCAACGACCAGCTGCTGGTCACCGAGCGCGGCGTGAGCTTCGGCTACAACAACCTCGTCGTCGACATGCGCGCGCTCGCGATCATGCGTGGCTTCGGCTACCCCGTCGTGTTCGACGCCACCCACAGCGCGCAGCTGCCGGGCGGCGCCGGCGGTGCGTCGGGCGGCCAGCGCGAGTTCGTGCCGGCGCTGGCGCGTGCCGCGGTCGCGGTCGGCGTGGCCGCCGTCTTCATGGAGGTGCACGAGGACCCCGATCGCGCCCGGAGCGACGGACCGAACTCGCTGCGCCTCGCCGATCTGCCCGCGCTGCTGGCGACGCTCGTCGCGCTCGATCGTGTCGCCAAGGAGAGCGTGCGATGAGGCGGGTGCAGCGCAGCCCGCGCACGAAGGCCGCGGCGACGGTCGTGAAAGCCTCTGCGACGGTCGCGGCCGCCGCGCCGCGCGCGGGGCACGGCGGCCGTGTCGGTGCGGCGCGAGCCGCACGCGCGACCGATGCCGCCCGCTCCGCGCCACGCGGCACCGCGCCGGCGCAAGCGACGAGCCGGCGCTCCGCGATCGACCACGCGCGCCGCGTCCTCGGCATCGAGGCCGACGCGATCCGCGCGCTCGCCGGCCGGCTCGACCACCGTTTCGCGCGCGCCGTCGAGCTGATCGAGGCGTCGCCGGGGAAAGTCGTGGTCACCGGCATAGGGAAGTCCGGGCACGTCTGCCGCAAGATCGCGGCGACGCTCGCCAGCACCGGAACACCGGCGTTCTTCCTGCATGCGGGCGAGGCGCTGCACGGCGATCTCGGCATGCTCGCGCGCGAGGACTTGGTCCTCGCGGTCTCGAACAGCGGCGAGACCGTCGAGCTCCTCGAGCTCATTGCAATCGTGCGCCGGCTCGGGCCGCCGCTCATCGCGATGACGGGGCGGCCCGACTCGACGCTCGGCCGCGCCGCCGACGTCGTCCTCGACGTCAGCATCGCCGAGGAGGCGTGCCCGCTCGGTCTCGCGCCGACCGCGAGCACGACCGCGACGCTCGCGATGGGTGATGCCCTGGCGGTCGCGCTGCTCGAAGAGCGCGGCTTCCGCCCCGAGGACTTCGCCGCGCTTCACCCCGCCGGTACGCTCGGTCGGAAGCTCTTGCGGGTCAGCGACCTGATGCATACCGGCGAGGCCGTGCCGGCGGTGACGGTCGCGACGTCGATGCGCGAGACGCTGCTCGAGATCACGTCCAAGCGTCTCGGCGTGACCGCGGTCGTCGATGCCGGCGGGGTCTTGCAAGGCATCATCACCGACGGCGACTTGCGGCGCGCCCTGTCGCGCTCGGGCGACATTCTCGCCCTGGCGGCGGCCGACGTGATGACGCGCAACCCGAAGACGATTGCCGCGAACGCCCTCGCCGCGAAAGCGCTCGCCGTGATGGAGGAGGATGCGAGACACCCGATCACGTCGCTCTTCGTGCTCGACGGCGGGCAGCGGCCGATTGGGGTCATCCATCTGCACGATCTCCTCCGCGCCGGCCTCGTCTGAGCCGGGCCGGCGAGGACGGGTGCGCGCATGACTCGCCGCCGAGCCGAGTCCTCCCGGCCGACGCGCCGTCGTGCGGCGGCGCCGCGACCTGTGGGGGCTCTGCCGCGAGCCCGCCCGGATGACCTGGCATCGCGCCGTCGAGCCCGCGCCGCGACCGCGGCGTCGCGCCAGCCGCGGGATGGCGCGGGACCCGGTCGCGACGTCGTCATGCGCGCCCGTCGCGTCCGGCTGGTGCTGCTCGCCGCCGACGGCGTCGTGACCGACGGGCGTGTGATCCTCGATCCGCGCGGCCGTGAGCTGGTGCTCTTCCACGCGCGCGACGGGTACGGCATCACGCTGCTCTTGAACGCCGGCCTACGCGTGGCGTTCGTCTCGCCCCGGCGCTCGGCGGCGGTCGCGCAGCGTGCACGCGAGCTGCGGGTGAGCGCGGTCGTCCACGGCGTGCAGAGCACGCTCGCGACCGCGCGGCGGCTCTGCCGGCGTTGGCGGCTCGGCCTCGAGGAGGTCGCCTACGTCGCCGACGACCTCTTCGATCAGCCGCTGCTTGCGAGCGTCGGTCTGGCGATCGCGGTCGCCGGTGCCGCGACCGGCCTCGAGCGCCACGTGCACTGGACGACCTCCACTCCGGGTGGCCGCGGTGCGGTGCGCGAGGTCGCGGAGCTCGTGCTGCGCGCGCAAGGCAAGTGGGCGAGCACTCTCGGGGACAGCTTGCGATGAGCGCGGGCGGCGCGCCCGCCGCTCCCGAGCTCGCGCCGGAGCCGCGGAAGGCGCGCCCGCGCTTCGTGCGCCGGCTGCGTCGTGCCCGCCGTCAGCTGCGCGACGGGGCGCTCTTCCTCCTGATCTTCCCGGTCCTCGGCCTCTACGCGCTGGTGCCGCTCGAGCGTGCGGTCGCCTGGAGCGGCGCGATCGCGGGGGCGCTGGCGCCGTGGCTCGGCCGCGCCTGGCGTCTCGCCAACGCGCACCTCGCGTTCGCGTTCCCCGAGCGGTCGGACGGCGAGCGGGCGGCGATCGCGCGCGCGGCGTTCGCGAACCTCGGCCGCTCGTTCGCCGAGCTCGCCAAGTTCGGCACCGTTCGCCGCCGACTCGAGACCTACGTCCACGCCGAAGGGCTCGATCACATGCGGACGGCGCTCGCGCGTGGCGAGGGGCTGATGGCGATCACCGGCCACATCGGCAACTGGGAGCTGCTCGCCGCCTACTGCAGCATGGTCGGCTTTCCGGTGAATGCGATCGGCCGCCGCCTGCACAGCCCACTGCTGAATCGCCTGCTGATCGCGGTGCGCGCCCGTGCCGGGGTGCGGACGATCCTGCGCGAGAGCGCGGGCTCGTCGCGCGCAATCCTCCGGACTCTCAAGCGCAACGAGATCCTGGCGCTGCTGATCGATCAGGACACGCGCGGCCCGCGCGTGTTCGTGCCGTTCTTCGGGCGCCTCGCCGCGACGCCGAGCGGTGTCGGTGCGCTCGCCCGGCGGACCAACGTGCCGGTGCTGCCGCTCTTCATCTCGCGCCGCCCGGGCGGCGGGCATCTGATCGAGGTGCATCCGCCTTTCGCCGACGTCGAGCGCGACTGCGACACGGCCGAGAGTCTGACGGCCGTCTACACTGCGGCGATCGAGCGCCACATTCGGGACCATCCGACCGAATGGGTGTGGTGGCACCGGCGCTGGCGCCGTCGGCCCGCCGCGTCAGACGCGGAGACGCGGAGCGTATAGGGTCACTCGCCCGTCCTCGGTCTGACACCTCACGAACCGTGCCGAGCGCTAGGAAAATTCTACAGCTTTACTAGCGCGCTAGGGAAAGGTATTTTTCTTGCATGAGGGCGGAAAAACGCAGGTTTTTCACGCGTCGGCGGGTCCGGCAAGCGCTCGGGCTCGCCGTTCTCGTGGCCGTCGGGGCGGTCGGCGTCCAGCTCGGACGCAATCTTTGGACCCAACATCTCAGAAGCCTCAGGACGAGCGCCCTCGACTTTCTCCCCGAGGTCGCCCAGCGGATCCAGAACTTTCGCCGCGTCAAGATGGAGGGCGACCGCAAGGTCTGGGAAGTCGCCGCCCAGGAGGCCCAGTACTTCGAGGAAGACCAGCAGATCGTGGTCCGGGCGCCCGAGGTCAGCTTCTTCCTCAAGGGCGATCAGGGTGCGGTGTCGCTGAAAGGGAACGAGGGGAAGATCCTCCTGAGCGGCCGCGAGATGCAGCGGGTCGATCTGACAGGGCAGATCGAGCTCCGCTTCCGTGACTACCTGGTGAAGACCGACCATGCGACGTACGCGCAAGAAAGCGACACGGTCGTGACCCCAGCGGTCGACGTGCGTGGCGACGGTCTCGCGCTCCGCGGCAGCCGGATGACCGTCGAGATGGGAACGCAGCGGCTGCTCGTGGAAGGCAACGTCGAGACGGTCTTGGAGCGCACCGCGGCGTCCGGGGAGAAGGATGCCGGGACGCTCTAGCCGGGCCGTGCTCGCGGCACTGGTGAGCGTCTGCATCGGGACGGCTTTCGAGGGCCGCCGCGTGGGCGCGGAGGCCGAAGCATCGGCCCCCAAGCCGGTGACGACGCCCCGCAAGCCCGCCGACCAGAGCGATCTCTTCCAGAGTCTCGCGCTCGGCTCGCGCAAGGAGCCGATCCGCATCCACTCCGACACGCTCGAGCTCGACTACAAGGGCAGCACGCTCACCTATCGGGGCAACGTCCAGGTCGTGCAGGGCGACGTGACGCTCGACAGCGACACGCTCGCGATCACCTTCGAGCGCGACGAGAAACCGGCAGGAAAGAAAGCGTCGGCTTCGCAGCCTGCCGAGGAGAAGCGCGCCGAGGCGATGGCGGACGCGGTGCCGGGGCGCGGCGATGCCGATCGCATCAAGGAGGTCGTCGCCGAGGGACGCGTCAAGATCCGCAAAGGCGACCGCATAGCCGAAGGGCGGCGCGCGGTTTTCGACCAGACCAAGCAGACGATCGTCCTCAGCGACGGCGCGGTGCTGCACGAGGGACCGAATCAGGTCGCGGGCGATCGTATCGTCGTCTACCTCCAGGAGGAGCGCAGCGTCGTCGAAGGCGGCTCGAAGTCGCGCGTGCAAGCGGTCTTCTACCCGGGCAGCTCCGCCGGCGCCGACGAGGCGAAACGCGTGGAAGCGGCGGGCTCGGGCGCGCGCCACGACGCCAAGGCGGAGCAGCGCTGACGATGACCGAGACCGTCCTCAGCGCCGAGCGACTCGACAAGTCCTTCTCGGGGCGCCGCGTCCTGCGCGACATCTCGGTGCAGATCGCGGGCGGCGAGGTGGTCGGCCTGCTCGGGCCGAACGGCGCCGGGAAGACGACGACCTTCTACATCATCGTCGGACTGCTGCGGCCGGACCGCGGACGCGTCACGCTGAACGGCACCGATCTCACCGACATGCCGATGTACCAGCGCGCGCGGGCGGGGATCAGCTACCTGCCGCAGGAGCCGTCGGTCTTCCGCAAGCTCACCGTCGAAGAGAACATCCTCGCCATCCTCGAGACCCTGCCGCTCAGCGCCGAGGAGCGTCAGGTGCGGCTGTGGAGCCTGCTCGAGGAGCTCAGCATCGCGCACCTCGCGAAGACCAAGGCGTACGCGCTCTCCGGCGGCGAGCGCCGTCGACTCGAGATCACGCGGGCGCTGGTCATCTCGCCGTCGTTCATGCTCCTCGACGAGCCCTTCGCCGGCATCGATCCGATCGCGGTGCTCGACATTCAGAACATCGTCCAGCAGCTGAAGGAGAGGGGCATCGGCGTTCTCATCACCGATCACAACGTGCGCGAGACGCTTGGCATCTGCGACCGCGCGTACATCGTGAACGACGGCGCGATTCTCGAGGAGGGCGAGCCCGCGGGGCTCGCGGAGAGCCGCCAGGCGCGCGAAATCTATCTGGGTGAACGTTTCCGTCTCTAGCCATGGCACTCGAAACCAAACTCTACCAAAAGCTCACGCAGCAGCTGGTCATGACGCCCCAGCTGCGGATGGCCATCAAGATCCTCCAGGTCGGTCGCATGGAGCTCGAGGCGCTGATCGTCGACGAGATGGCGCAGAACCCCGTGCTCGAGGAGTCGCCCGAGGTCGCAAGCGAGGCGCCGACCCTCGAGACCGAGGTCCCGACCGTCGACGGCTCGCAGACGACCACCGACGAATGGCAGCCCGCTGCCGACGAAGGGCCCGAAGTCTCGACGGCGAGCGCGCTCGGCGAGATCGATTGGAAGGAATACCTCGACAACTACGGTAACGACTTCCACAACGGCCCGAGCGGGAGCTCGAGCGATCGCGACGAGGACAAGCGGCCGGCGCTGGAGAACACGCTGGTCCGTACCCGGTCGCTCACCGACCACCTGATGTGGCAGCTCCGGCTCTCGGATCTGAGCGAGGACGAGCAGCGCCTCTGCGCCGTGCTGATCTCGAATCTCGACTACGACGGCTATCTCCGCTGCTCGCTCGAGGAGATCGCGTTCATGACCGAGACCGAGCTGGTGCAGGTCGAGCAGGTGCTGCAGCGCCTGCAGGCCTTCGACCCGCCCGGCGTCGCTGCGCGCTCCCTTCCCGAATGCCTCCTCGTCCAGCTCCGCCAGCGCGGCCTCGGCGACTCGCTCGCGGCGCTCCTCGTCCGCGACCACATCTCGGCGCTCGAGGCGAAGCGCTACGACAAGCTGGCGCGCGAGCTGAAGGTGACGATGGCGGAGATCGCCGACGCCACGCGCACGATCGCGACGCTCGAGCCCAAGCCCGGTCGCGACTACGGTGACGGCGACATCCGCTACGTCACGCCCGACGTCTACATCCACAAGGTCGGCGAGGAGCTCGTCGTCACGCTCAACGACGAGGGCCTGCCGCGCCTGCGCGTGAGCCAGTTCTACCGTCGCGTGCTCGGACAGGGCGAGGCGTCGGAGGCAAAGGGCTACATCCAGGACAAGATGCGAGCGGCGGCCTGGCTCATCAAGAGCATCCATCAGCGCCAGCGCACCCTCCACATGGTCACGATGTCGATCATCAAGTTCCAGCGCGAGTTCTTCGAGCACGGCGTGTCGCATCTGCGGCCGTTGGTGCTGAAGGACGTCGCCAACGACATCGGCATGCACGAGTCGACGGTGAGCCGCGCCACCGCCAACAAGTACGCGCACACCCCGCAAGGCATCTTCGAGCTCAAGTACTTCTTCACTTCGAGCCTGCGCAGCGCCGACGGCGAGGACGTCTCGGCCGAGAGCGTGCGCAAAAAGATCCGCGAGATCATCGGCGCGGAGGACCCGACCAAGCCGTTCAGCGATCAATCGATCGCCGAGAAGCTCGCGAAAGACAACATCGACATTGCGCGGCGCACCGTCGCGAAGTATCGGGAGCTGATGGGCATCCTGCCCTCATCGAAGCGTAAGCAGTTCTGCTGAAGGGTTGTCGCGGCGTTACCCACCGGGGGGGATTCATGCAGGTGAACGTGACGTTTCGGCACATAGAAGCCACCGATGCCTTGCACCAGTACGCAGATGCCAAGGTGCAGCGGCTCGCCGACAAGTACCTCCACCGTCCCATCGACGCGCACGTCATTCTCTCGGTCGTGAAGCGGCGCCACTGCGCCGAGATCGTGTTGAACGGCGATCGGCATACGCTGAGCTCGAAGGAGGAGACCGCCGACCTCTACTCCGCGATCGATCTCGCGGTCGAGAAGCTCGAGCACCAGGCGCGGAAGCTCGCCGGTAAGCTGAAGGGTCTCAAGCACGCGGTGCCGTCGGCGCGCCGGCGCGCCGCCGCCTCGGCGGTGCCGGTCGAGAGCGCGCCGGCATCGCCCGGCCTGCGGGTCGACGTCATTCGCGCGGAGAGCTTCTCGCGCCGGAACGGCCCCGAGGTCATCAAGAGCACGCGCATGCCGGTGAAGCCGATGTCGGTGGAAGAGGCGGTCATGCAGATGGATTTGATGAGCAACGAGTTCTTGGTGTTTCGCAACGCCGTCGACGCGACCCTCTGCGTGGTCTATCGGCGCAAGGACGGGAACTACGGCCTGATCGCGCCGGATTCGCCGTGACGTGCCGGGCAGCGTCCAGCCGCGCGCTTTCGCCGTCGCGGAGCCGCTGGTATAGACGGGCGGGTTCGCGATGAAGATCGTCGACATCCTCGCGCCAGAGGCGATCGTTTCCGAGATGCGGTCGACCTCGAAGATGGAGGCGCTGCAGGAGCTCGCCGCCGCCTTGCACGCCGAGCATCCCGAGATCGACCCGACGCGTCTCGTCGAGGTCCTGCTCGAGCGCGAGGAGCTCGGCAGCACCGCGATCGGCGAGGGCATCGCCATTCCGCACGGCAAGCTCGCCGGTGTTCCGAACGTGATCGCGGCGTTCGGGCGGAGCACGCGCGGCGTCGACTTCGACTCCCTCGACGGCACCCCGACGCGGCTTTTCTTTCTGCTCGTCGCGCCCGAGGATTCCGCCGGTGTCCATCTGAAGGCGCTGGCGCGCGTCTCGCGGTTGTTGAAGGACAAGAGCTTCCGCGAGCGGCTCTTCGCGGCGAACTCGCGCGAGGAGCTCAACGCGGCGATCAAGGCCGAAGACGAGAAGTATTGACGTTTCGGCCGCCCGCCGCGCGCGCCGCCTGCGCGGCGCGGAGGTTCGAGAATCGCCGCCCGCTGCCGGGCGTGGTAGGCTGATCGCATGGTGACCGTCGCCGAGCTGCTCGAGGCACACGGCACATCCTGGAAGCTCACGCTGCTCGCCGGATCGTCGGCGACGTCGAACGCGATCACCGTGCCGCGCATCCAAAAGCCCGGCCTTGCGCTCTCCGGCTACATTCCAATGATCCATCCCGAGCGCGTGCAGGTGATCGGCAACACCGAGCTCGGCTACCTGCGCACACTCAGCGCGGAGGCCGCGGAACGCGCCGTCGAGCAGGTGTTCCGCGAGCGGATCGCCTGCGTCGTCGTGACCAACGGGACGGTGCCGCCGACCTATTTGGTCGAGGCGGCGACCCGTCATCAGCTGCCGCTGCTCGCCACCCCGCTCAAGAGCTCGGAGCTCATCCGGCGCCTGACCGGCTGGCTCGAGGATCAGCTCGCACCCCACACCTTGCTGCACGGGGTGCTCGTCGAGGTGCACGGGCTCGGCGTCCTCCTCCACGGCAAGAGCGGCATCGGCAAGAGCGAGGCGGCGCTCGACCTGATCTCGCGTGGCCACCGGCTCGTCGCCGACGACGTGGTCGAGGTGCGGTCGATCCGGCCGGGCTACGTCATCGGGCGCGGCGCCGAGCTGATCCGCCATCACATGGAGATCCGTGGGCTCGGCATCATCAACGTGCAGGATCTCTTCGGCATCCTCGCGACGTTGCACCAGAAGGAGATCGATCTCGTCGCCGAGATGATCGAGTGGTCGCTGGAGGATCCCGCCGACCGGCTCGGGCTCGAGGACGACACCTACGAGATCCTCGGCGTCCCGCTGCCGATGGTCCGCATCCCGATCCGCCCCGGCCGCAGCATCGCGACCATCATCGAGGTTGCGGCCCGCAACCACGTGCTGAAGCGACTCGGCCGCCACACCGCGCGCGAGTTCGCGGCACGCCTCGACGACGCGATCGCGCGCCGTCGTGCAGCCGCGACGCCGGCGCCGCCGACGCCGCCGCGTCGCGCCTCGGGCGGCGGCGGAACCTCACGATCGTGAAAGAGAAGGTGCTCCACGTCGTGATCGTCACCGGCCTTTCCGGGTCGGGAAAGAGCACGGCGATCCGGGTGCTCGAGGACCTGGGCTTCTACTGCATCGACAATTTGCCGGTCGTGCTCACACCGCGCTTCATCGATCTCTGCGAGAACTCGGAGGAAGAGATCTCGCGCGTCGCGCTCGGCATCGATCTGCGCGAGCGCGCGTTCCTCGTCGATTATCCCGCCGTGATCGACGAGATCCGCCGCGCCGGGCACCACGTCGAGATCCTCTACCTCGACGCCGCCGACGACGTCCTGGTGCGGCGCTTCAGCGAGACCCGCCGCCCGCATCCGCTCGCCGAGGGGACGAACGTCGCCGCGGGGATCCGGCGCGAGCGCGAGAAGCTCGCGGATCTGAAGGCGCTCGCCGACCGCATCATCGACACCTCCGCCTACACCGTCCATCAGCTTCGCGACGAGCTGCGCGGCTCGCTGCAGGGCGGGGTGCTGGGCGAGGCGGTCATGCGGGTATTCTTGGTGTCGTTCGGCTACAAGTACGGCTTGCCGACGGATACCGATCTGGTGCTCGACGTGCGCTTCCTGCCGAATCCGTTCTTCGTCGACGAGCTCCGTGCGCTCGACGGTACCGATCCCGCGGTCGCGAGCTACGTCCTCGATCGCGACGAGACCCGCGAGTTCCTCGATCGCACCATGGGGCTGCTCGACTTCGCGTTGCCGCTCTACGAGCGCGAAGGAAAGCGCTACCTGACGGTCGGGCTCGGCTGCACCGGCGGCCGCCATCGCTCGGTCGTGTTGGTCGAGGAGCTCGAGCGCCGGCTCGCCGGTCACGGCTATCCCGTCAAGGTCCAACACCGGGACGCGGCGCGATGATCGGCATCGTTCTCGTGGGCCATGGTGCCCTCGCCGAGGCGGCGCTCAGCAGCCTCGAGAGCGTGCTCGGCCATCCGGTGCCCGGGATGGTCGCCGTCGGCGCGCAGGCCGATGACAGCCTGGCGCGGCTGAAGGAGCGCATCGCGGAGGCGGTGCGCAGCGTCGAGCAAGGGCAGGGGACGGTGATCCTGACCGACATGTTCGGCGACTCCGCGACCAACATCAGCGTCGCGCTCGCGCGCGAGGGGAAGATGGTCCAGGTCGTCACCGGTGTGAACCTCCCGATCCTCCTCAAGGTGATCTCGGCGCGCCACTCGATGGACCTCGAGACGCTCGCCACTTTCGTCGTCGACTACGGCCGCGATCACATCCTGCGCGCCGACCCCGGCATGGTCGCCGCGGCGATCAAAGGTACACGCTCGCCGCGATGAGCAAGGAACGCGTCGGAGCGGATACCGTCCGGGCCGAGGTCGAGATCGTGAATCAGCTCGGGTTGCATGCCCGCGCCGCCGCGCGCTTCGTCGAGACCGCGAGCAAATTCATTGCCGAGATCACCGTCGCCAACGGTGAGGAGTCGGTCTCCGGCAAGAGCATCCTCGGCCTCATGATGCTCGCCGCCGCGCAGGGGACGAAGCTCACGCTGGTCGCGACCGGCCCCGACGCCGAGGCCGCCGTCGATGCGCTCGGCGAGCTTGTCGCGCAACGTTTTCACGAGGGTACCTGACGGGGCGATTCGCGACGCCATATCGTTCGCTGCGTCGTCGCGCCGACGCCAGTTCTCACGATGCCCGTTCTCACCTTGACCCTGCGCGACGGGGGCCGCTATAAATGCCGACTCACTTCTAGGAGGAATCACATGCCGCTCAAGGACTTCCTGTTCACTTCCGAGTCAGTGTCCGAAGGTCATCCCGACAAGATGTGCGACCAGATCTCGGACGCCATTCTCGATGCGCTGATCACCGCGGATCCGGAAAGCCGAGTCGCGTGTGAAAGCTTGGTGAAGACCGGCATGGCCGTCGTCGCCGGTGAGATCACCTCCAACGCGGTGGTGCCGTACTCGGACATCGTCCGCCAGACCGTACGCGACATCGGCTACACCTCCTCGGAGATGGGCTTCGACGCCGACACCTGCGCGGTGCTGATCGCGATCGATCGCCAGTCGCCCGACATCTCCCAGGGCGTCACCGAAGGCGAGGGGCTGCACAAGGAGCAGGGCGCCGGCGATCAGGGCCTGATGTTCGGCTACGCCTGCGACGAGACCGAGGAGCTGATGCCGTTCCCGATCCAGATGGCGCATCAGCTGGTCGAGCGCTTGGCGAAGATCCGTAAGTCGGGCCAGCTCAAGTATCTGCGCCCCGACTCGAAGTCGCAGGTCACGGTCGAGTACCGCGACGGCCGCCCGGTGCGCATCGACTCCATCGTGGTGTCGACGCAGCACGCGCCCGAGGTGTCGCACGCGGAGCTCAGCCAGGCGGTGATCGAGGAGGTCATCAAGAAGACGATTCCGGCGGCGTACCTCGACGCCAAGACGCGCTTCCACGTCAACCCGACCGGGCGCTTCGTCGTCGGCGGTCCGATGGGCGATTGCGGTCTCACCGGCCGTAAGATCATCGTCGACTCGTACGGCGGCTACGGCCGTCACGGCGGCGGCGCGTTCTCCGGCAAGGATCCGTCGAAGGTCGATCGCAGCGCCGCCTACATGGCGCGCTACGTCGCCAAGAACGTCGTCGCGGCCGGTCTCGCGTCGCGTTGCGAGCTGCAGGTCTCGTATGCGATCGGTCTCGCCGAGCCGCTCTCGGTGCTCATCGACACCTTCGAGACCGGAGTCCTTCCGGACGCCAAGATCGCGAGCGTGGTGCGCGAGGTCTTCGACTTCAAGCCGGCGGCGATCGTCCGCGCGCTCGATCTGAAGCGGCCGATCTACCAGCGCACCGCCGCGTACGGGCACTTCGGCCGCCGCCCCGAGGGGCACTTCTTCACCTGGGAGCGGACCGATCGCGCCGATGCGCTGCGCAGCGCCGCGGGTCTCCTCACTGCCGGCGCGCGCGCTGCGGCCGGGCGCTGACCTGACCTGAGCGTCCGCGTGCGCGCGGACGCAGCCGTTCTTGTGCGCGCCGCGGCGATCAGCCGCGGCCGAGCGCACTCCGCGCCTCGCGCACCATCGCGACCAGGACGCGCCGCGCGTCCTCCCCGGAGCGGACCTCCTCGGGAAACGCGATCCGCACGCCGTGCAGCCGCTCGTCGGTTTGCACGCGCACACGGAATCCCAGGCGATCGACCGCGGTCATCGTCGCCTCGCGGGCGGCGACCTTGCCGAAGTGCTCGGCGATGATGACCAGGGCGGCGGCGTGGTCGGCATTCATGTGCTCGATGATGGCCGCGGCGACGTCGCTCAGCGGATCGGTGGTCGCGCCCGCGTAGTCGGTCGTCGCCACCCAGCCCATCGCCCCGAAGCCGGCGACGAAATAGATCTCCTCGATCGCCATGCGCCAGAACGCGAAGTCCTCGAACTCGACCCAATAGCGGGCATTCTCGTGGCGGGCGAGGTAGTCGTCGCGCACGGCCGCGGCGGCGTCTTCGCCGACCGGATCGACGGTGCCGACGAGCGTCGCGCGCGCGCCGGCGAGCGGATCCTCGCTCCACCCCGGCTGCGTCACCAGCAGGCTCGCGCGGCCGTCGCTCTCGAGGTTCTGCGTGTGCATCGCCATCGTGCTGATGAGGAACGTCGGCTGGCCCTGCGCGTCGAGGCCGTAGGGCATCACCGACGCGAAGGGATAGCCGGCGTGGCGGCGCGAGAGGGTGGCGAGCGTTCCGGTGCGACCGAGGTGGAGCAGCGTGCGCACGCGTTCGCCGAACGGCGGCTCCGGAACGGGCGGGAGGGGTGAGGCCGGTGCGCTGTGCGAGGGACGTGCGGCTCGCGGCGCGCCGGGTGTGACATCTGCCGTGTTCGACGCCATACCCCTCAGCTAGTACGCGGCGCCGATCGCGTCAAAGCGGGCGGACGCTGCGTGTCCCATACGCTCTATATGGTCGCCGTTGGCACACGCGGTGTGTCGCGACCGCCCACCCGGCGCACGGGCCGCGCGGCGTGCGCTCGCATTCACGAGTGCTTGCCTGCGAAGCCCGCTGGCGCGCGCCTTGCTGCGGAGACCCGCGTGACCGAGCCCATGGCCGCCACCGCGACGCCGCCGCTTGTGTTTCAGTGCACCGTCTCCGACGGTCCGTTGCTCCAGCGTCGGACCGCGGTCGCCGCTCTTACCGCCGTGATCGTCGCGCTCTTCGCCCAGGGAACGGCGCTGATCGGCTCGAGCGCGTTCGCGACGATCGCGCTGATCGCCGCGGCGGGCGCGCTCGTAGTCGCCGGCGTCACGCTGCTCACCGTCGCGCGTCGCGAGCGTAAGCTCCCTGCCGACGCCCCGACCGGCGCCGATATCCGCGCGCTCTCGGAAACCGCCGAGCTGAGCCGCCACCTCGAGACCGTCCTCGCCGCGCTGCTCGACCTGCGCTCCGATAACGCCCTGCTGCGCGACGAGCTCACGCGCTCGGTCGGGCTCGTGCAACGCGCCAATCGTCTTGCCTCGGTCGGGCTCCTCACCGCCGGTCTTGCGCACGAGCTGCGCAACCCGTTGGTCGCGTTGCGGACGTTCGCGCAGCTCCTGCCGCAGCGCTGGGACGACGGCGATTTCCGCCGTGAGTTCTCGGGCGTCGTGCTGAGCGAGCTCGACCGCGTCGGCCGCCTGATGAACGACCTGCTGCTCTTCGCGCGCAATCAGAGCGCGTCCTTCGAGGAGAGCAGCGTCGAAGACGTGCTCGCGACCGTCGTACCGCTGCTGCGCGCGCACGCGGCGAACAAGCACGTCACGATCGAGCTCGCCGTCGACGGCTCGGCGCCGCGCATCACGGCGAACGTCGCGCAGCTCCGCCAAGTCGTGATGAACCTCGGGTTGAACGCGCTCGAGGCGACACCCGCGGGCGGACGCGTGCAGATCGTCGCCTCCGGCGGCGGCGCCGGCGCGCCGGTTGCGACCGTGCGGGTGATCGATTCCGGTCCCGGGATCGCGCCCGAGCACGCCGCCCGCATCTTCGACCCGTTCTTCACCACGCGCGCCGATGGCACCGGCCTCGGGCTCCCGATCTCGCGCGAGATCATCGAGCGCCACGGCGGCCGTCTCGCCGTCGAAAGCGTTCCGGGGGCGGGCGCGACCTTCGCGATCGAGCTGCCCGCCGTTCCGACGGATTCTCCGACGAATCGCTCGGGCTGGCGCGCGGACGCCGCGGTCCATCTGCGGCTCGCCGACTGACGCGCGACGATCGTCGTCGGCGCGTCGCTACGAAGCCGACGCCGCGGCGTCGCTCTCCGGACGCCAGCCCGCCTCGGTGCATGCCGCGCAAACCGTGATCTGCTTCCGCCGTCCGATCGGTCCCACCGTGACGCCGACCATCAGCTCGGTCGAGTGCTGCTTGCCGCACGCGGGGTTCGCGCAGCGCGCGGTCAGCGTCTTGTTCTCCATGGCTTTGATCGACGGCATGAGCGGGGGAGTAGCGCGCGTCGGCCGGCGGGTCAACGCGCGCGGGCCGATCAGCGGACCTCGAACTCGCGTGTGCGCCCGCCCGTGCCGTCGATCGTGAACTCGACCTTCTGACGGCCCTTGGCCCATCCGCTTGGCGGCACATAGTGGAACTCGAAGGTGCTCGGCTTGGTCGGGTTGATCTTCTGTGTCTGCTCGGTGACGAGCGTCCCCTGCGGGTCGAGCCAGCGCGCCTTCAGCTCGGCGGTTCCGCTGCCTTCGGTCGAGATCGCGGCATAGACGGTGCCCTTTTGCTCAAAGGTCTCCGACAGTCCGACGACGTGGTTGTTCGCGTCGACCGCGTTGCTGAGATCGATCGAGACGATCTTGACCGGCTCGGCGGGTTTGCTGCAGGCCGCCACCGTGAGAAGAATCACCGCTATCGCTGCCGCCCCTCGCGCTCGGATTCGCATGCGTCATCCCTCCTGTGGCGGCGCCTTATGCCATAGCGCCGCCCGCAGCGAAATCCGGTCGGCCCCGCGGCCACCCCGTAGGTGTGTGGACCGCGACGTTGTCCTACCCGTGCACGCGGAATAGATTACGGAGGTCCATGCGCGCAACGTCCACGGCGCGCGCTCGAAAGGAGAAGCGATGAGTTACGAGCAAATCGTCGTGAGCCGCGAGTGCGAGGCCGTTCAGATTCCCCACGGCAACAGCGTGACGATCCCCGAAGGCACCATGGCGATCATCACCCAGGCCCTGGGGGACACCTATACGTTGCAAGTTCCCGAGATGGGCGGTCTCTTCCGCGTCGCCGACAAGGACGCCGACGCGATCGGCAAGACGCCGCGCGCGAGTGCGCCGGTGCGGGAGACTGCCACCAGCGCCGACGGGACCGTTGCCGAGGACCTGGTGTGGGACCAGCTCCGCAACGTCTACGACCCCGAGATCCCCGTCAACATCGTCGAGCTCGGGCTGGTCTATGATCTCAGCATCAGCACGCTGCCGACCGGCGGCAGCAACGTCGAGGTGAAGATGACGTTGACGGCGCAAGGCTGCGGCATGGGACCGTCGATCGCGATGGACGCGCAGCGCCGGATCGAGGCTCTTGCCGGCGTCGAGGAAGCGCACGTGCAAGTGGTCTGGGATCCCCCCTGGAACCCCAACATGATCTCCCCCGAGGGCAAAGCGAAGCTCGGCATGGCCTGAGGCGCGGCTCGTGGCCGGATTCACCGCGTCGCAGCGCGACGCGTGTGCCCGCTGGTTCCTGCGGAATCGCCGGCGCTCGCGATCGCTATTCGAGCTCGTCTCGGCGGAGACCTACTACGCCCGCCCGATCACGCTCCGTCACCCGCTGGTCTTCTACGAAGGCCACCTCGCGGCATTCAGCGCCAACACGCTGCTCGGACGGGGACTCGGCCGCGGGCCGCTCCATGCGACCTTCGATCAGCTGTTCGAGCGCGGCATCGATCCCGCCGAAGACACCGCCGTCGAGTCCGCGCAACGCTGGCCGCGTCGCGACGAGGTGCGGGCGTATTGCGCGACCGCCGAGAGCGCCGTGCGGGAGGTGCTCCATTCCGACGAGCTGCTGCGGGCCGAGAGCCCGATGATCCGCGACGGCTCCGCCGTCTACACCATCCTCGAGCACGAGGCGATGCACCACGAGACGCTGCTCTACATCTTCCATCGCCTACCGTACGAGACCAAGCGGCGCCCGGAAGGGTATCGCGCCATGCCCGGCGCTTGGCCGCCGCGCTCGGAGACGGTGCGTGTTCCCGCCGGGCGCGCGACGCTCGGTGCCGATCCGCGA
>JBGPIT010000055.1:0-17775 GCA_041485125.1 Binatia bacterium
GATCGCCGTCAACCTTGCGCGCGACGAGCATCGGCGGCAGCGCCCGGAGCCGCACGATCCCGCCGACCTCGACGCTCACGCCGGTGACGCGCGCGGGCTCGACGCCACGGAAGCGGGCATCGACGCGCGCCGCCTGCTCGCCGCGTTACCGGAGGCACAACGGATGGTGATGGTGTTGCGCTACTATCACGACATGACTGAGGCGGACGTCGCGGCGATCGTCGGTTGCCCGCCGGGCACCGTGAAGAGCCGCCTCCACCACGCGATGCGGACGCTGCTCGCGCTCGTCCGCGACGGGAAAGGCGGCCCGTCATGATCGGATGCGACGATCTGCGCGAGGCGCTGCTGCTCGGCCGGACGCTCGACGCGACGCTCGCCGCCCACCTCGCCGGTTGCGACGAGTGCCGCGCGGTCGAGCGCGAGCTCGGCGCGCTCGCTGCGGCGCTCGATCACGAGGTGGCCGAGCCGCCGCGCCACGCGACCGCCCACGTCCTGCACGCCGCCCAGCCGCTCCTCGCCCGGCACGCGCAACGCGAGCTCTGGCGACGCTCGGCGCGCGCCGTCGCCGCGGCGTTGATTCCCCTGCCGATCGTCCTGGTCGCGAACCTACTCTTCGTCCGTACCGTCTATGTGTGGATGGAATCGGTCCTGCCGGTGGGCGTGAGTCTCTTTCTCATCGGCAACTACGCGGCGCTCTTGGCCTTGCTGCTCGCCGCGATCTACGGCGCGATCCCGTTGCTCGCGGCGCGCCAGGTCGGATTCGCTCACGAGGTGCGACATGGCTGACGCGATCACGAAACGCTGCCCCTACTGCGCGGAGCAGATCCGGGTCGAGGCGATCAAGTGCCGCTACTGCGGCAGTGGCGTCCGTGCCGGCGGCCGTGCCGCCAGCCGGCCGTGGTATCGCTCGCGTGACGGCAAGATGATCGCCGGCGTCTGCGCCGGCCTCGCGAAGGAGTTCGGCATCTCGGTCACGATCCTGCGCGTCGCCTTTCTGCTCTCGGTCTTGATCGGCTGGGGCATGGGGCTCATCGTTTACGCCGTGCTCTGGGTCGTGATGCCCTACGAGCCGTTCGACGACGCGCGCGGCGCCGCGATCGAGCCGGCCTGGACGCCCGTCGACGACCCCTCTCGCGCGGCACCGCGCGAGTAGCGATACTAGCCGCCATGGGCCTCTACGCGCAGCACGTCTTCCCGCGTCTCATGGATTGGACGCTCGGTGGCGAGGTACCGTCGCGAGAGCGGGCACGCGTGCTGCGCGAGGTCGGCGGCGAGGTGCTCGAGATCGGCTTCGGCACCGGTCTCAATCTCGCGCACTATCCGCCGGCGGTGACGCGCCTCACGATCATCGACGACGCGGAGCTGCTGCGCGCGCGCGTCGACGCCCGCGTCGCGATGGTGCCGTTTCCGGTCGAGCGGGCGCGGCTCAACGCCGAGCGGCTGCCGTTCGAGCCCGCGCGCTTCGACTACGTCGTCAGCACCTGGACCTTGTGCACCATCCCCGACGCGCTCGCCGCCGTGCGCGAGATCGGCCGCGTGTTGCGGCCGGGCGGGCGCTTCATCTTCCTCGAGCACGGGCGGAGCGACGATCCCCAGGTGGCGCGCTGGCAAGATCGTCTGAACCCGCTCCAGAACGTCATGGCCTGCGGCTGCAACATCAACCGGCCGATGGACTCGCTGATCCGCGCCGGCGGCCTCGATATCACCGCCCTCGAGCGCTATGGGCTCGAGGGCATGCCGCGGATCTTCGGCGAGATGTACCGCGGCAGCGCGGTTGCACGTTCCGCCCCGGCGTAGCCGGCCCGAGCCTCAGAGCCGCTGTCCGTAGCGATCGAGGCTCGCGACCTCCTCGACCGGCACGCGCTTCACTGGGCCGAACTTCGCGGTCGGCCAGCCGATCGGGATCAAGCACATGGTCTCGACGTTCTCGGGCAAGCCGAGGAGCTTCGCGATCTCCGCTTCGTGCATGAGGTGGAGCGTCGTCAGGCACGCCCCGAGGCCGAGCGCGCGCGCCGCGAGCAGGATGTTCTGCACCGCCGGATAGATCGACGAGTATTGCGACTTGCGGGCAAGATCCTGGAACGGGCCGTCGCCGCTCACCCTGCCCTGCTCGCTCACCAAGAGCGGGATGATGAAGACGGGCGCCTCGTGGAGATGCTCGGCCAAGTGCGTGGCGGAGCTCTTCACGCGCTCCTGGCTCTCGACGCTGACGCCGGGACGCGGCGGCACGTCCGCCATCATCGACGCGTAGGCATCGAACGCGGTCTTGTAGTAGCCCTGGATCGCCTTCTTGACCGCAGGGTCCTTCACCACCAGGAAGTGCCACGCCTGGCGGTTCGAGCCGCTGGGCGCGCGGATCGCCGCGTCGAGGATGCGCTTGATCGTCTCGTCCGGAACGGCGTCGGTCTTGAGGTGACGAATCGCGCGGCAGTTGTACATCGCGTCGAAGAGTCCGATCTCGCTCATGGTGCCTCCTGATCTGCCGCGGACGCGGCACTCACGCAAGGAATCAATGCAGCACCGACCACGTCAGCGCCGAGATGAACGCCGTGGACGGGATGGTGAGGATCCACGCCCACACGATGCGGCCGGCGACGCCCCAGCGGATCGCGGAGAGCTTGGTGACCGCCCCGACGCCGACGATCGCGCCGGTGATCGTGTGCGTCGTCGAGACCGGGATGCCGAGCCCCGTCGCCGCGAAGAGCGTGATGGCGCCGCCGGTCTCGGCGCAGAAGCCGCCGATCGGCCGCAGCTTGGTGATGCCGAGTCCCATCGTGCGCACGATGCGCCAGCCGCCCGTGAGCGTGCCGAGCGCCATCGCGGCGTGGCACGCCAGCACCACCCAGAGCGGCACGTAGAACTCCGAGCCGAGATAGCCGCGCGCGAAGAGCAGCACGGTGATGATGCCCATCGTCTTCTGCGCGTCGTTGCCGCCGTGCCCGAGGCTGTAGAGCGCCGCCGAGACGAGCTGCCCGCGCCGGAAGAACGCGTCGACCCGCGCCGGCGTCGAGCGATGGAAGATCCACAGCACGATCACCATCGATATGAAGGCCAACGTGAGCCCGATCAGCGGCGAGAGCACGATCGAGACGGCGATCTTGGCGAGGCCCGGCGCGTCGAGCACCTTGGTGCCGGCCTTCGCCACCGCCGCGCCGGCGAGGCCGCCGATCAGCGCGTGCGAGGAGCTCGAGGGGATGCCGAAATACCAGGTGATGAGATCCCAGCTGATCGCGCCGATCAGCGCCGCGAACACCACCGCGCCGTCGACGATGTGCGGATCGACGATGCCCTTGCCGATCGTGGTCGCGACGTGCAGCCCGAAGAACAGAAAGGCGACGAAGTTGAAGAAGGCGGCCCAGATCACCGCCCAGCGCGGCGAGAGCACGCGCGTCGACACCACCGTCGCGATCGAGTTCGCGGCGTCGTGGAAGCCGTTCACGAAATCGAAAAGCAGCGCCACCAGGATGATGGCGCCAACGGTCAGCATCTACGCGTGCTCGAGCACGACGCCCTCGATGATGTTCGCGACGTCCTCACAGCGGTCCGTCGCGCTCTCGAGCGCCTCGTAGACCTCTTTCCACTTCATCACGAGCAACGGGTCCGGCGTCTCCTTGAAGAGCGTCGCCACCGCGTGGCGCAGGATCGTGTCGCCCTCGTTCTCGAGCCGGTTCACCTCGATGCATGCCTCCAGGACGGTCTTCGAGTGCTTGAGGTCGCGCAGGCCCGTCACCGCCTTCACGACCTCCTCGGTCGCGCGCACCAGCACGATCGCGAGCTGCTGCACCTCGGGAGTCATGTCGCGCAGCTCGTAGAGCGCGGTGCGCTCCGCCGCCGCCTCGATGAAGTCCATGACGTCGTCCATGCGCGTGATCAGGCGGTGGATGTCGTCGCGGTCGAAGGGCGTGATGAAGGTGGTGTGCAGCCGTTCGACGCAGGCGTGCGTGATGACGTCGGTCTCGTGCTCGATCTCCTTGATGCGGGCGGCGAGCGCCAGCACGTTCTCGCCGCCGGAGACGAGTCGGACGAACTCGCGCGCGCCCACCACGGTGAGGGCGGCGTGACGCTCGAACAAGGTGAAGAAATCCTCGTCGCGAGGAAGCAGTCGCCGTAGCATGACGGGCGCTTCTATTGGGCGGCGCAGCGGAAGGCAAATCGTTGCGCGCGTATGTCGAAGCGGGCTGCCGTACTGCGAGCGTGGAGTCGCTCGTGCGCGCGCCGGCTCGGGAGTTCACTCGCCTGCGCGCACACGAGCGACTCCACGCTCGCACGGCGGCACCTAGCTCGGACGGCCGCGTACCTTCCCTTACGAGGCGCCGAGTCGGACCACTGCCGGATCGACGCGCTGGTGCCGTCGCGGTGACCGAAATGGGGGTGTTGCAGCAGTGAAACGAGTGTTTTAATCAGTTGTTCGTGGGCACGAGGGTGACAGGAGCGGCGCGGGTTGGGAGATCGACGGGGGTGGCGGGGGTGCGGGCGACCTCGCGCGGCGCGGCTGGGACCGGCGCGACGCGGCGGCGATTGATGGAGGCGGCGACGGCGCTGTTCGCGGCGCGGGGGTTTCGGGGCACGTCGATTCGCGACATCGCGGAGCGGGCGGGCGCCAACGTCGCGGCGGGTCACTACCACTTCGGGTCGAAAGAAGGGCTGTACCTCGAGGTGTTGCGCCACCAGTTCGCGCTGGTCGGCGCCTTGCTCGAGCGCCGTGGCGTCATTCGCGCGCCCGCGACGCTGCGCGCCGCATCGCGCCGCGAGCTGGAGCGGCAGCTCCACGCCCGCATCCAAGCCATGCTCGACGTTCTGCTCGGACCGCCGCCGCCGCCGCACGGTGCCCTGATGCTGCGCGAGATGTGCGACCCGACGGAGGCCCTGCCGATCGTCGTGCGCGAGTTCATCGACCCGCAGGTGCGCGAGATGCAGCTCGTGGTGGCACGGCTCGCGCCGCACGCCGACGCGACGGCGTTGCAGCTCACCGTCTTCAGCATCGTGAGCCAGGTGCTCTTCTACCGCTACAACATGCCGGTGCTGCTGCTCTACTTCGGCCACACGCGCTATCCACGCGGCTTCACCACCCGGATCGCCCGTCACATCGCCGCCTTCTCGCTGGCGGGCATCGCCCAAGCCGGCGGCGCATCGCGTCGCCGGGCCTCGACGCCTCGCGCGCGTCAGGGACTGCCGCACCATGCTTGACCGTCGCGCGATCGTCGCCCTCGCGCTCGCGCTCGCGCCGGCCGCCTGCGCCGGTCCACTCGCGACACTCACTCGTCCCGAAGGCAGCGGCGGCTGGAGCGCAGAGCGGCGGGCCCGTGAGCTCGACCAATGGGCAACGCGCGCCGGCGTTCCCTCCGTCCCCGCGGAACGCGCGGCAGCCACGGGCCCGCCGAGCGCCGCCATCGGACCGCTCTCGCTGAAAGACGCGCTCGCGCGCGCCGCGACCGGCAACCGCCGTCTCGCCGAGGCGCGCGAGCAGCTCGCGATCGCGCGCCAGCGTGTCTTCGAAGCCCGCGGCCGCTTGTTCCCGGCAACGACCGCGAGCGGTCGCTACACCTGGGACACCGACGCGCAGACCAACACCGTCGCTGTGCCGTTCGCCGTCCCCGGCGCCGCCGCCCAGCCGGCCACGTTCACCGTCCCCGTCCGCGACCGTGAGCTCGGCGTCGTGAACGGCACGCTCTCGCTGCCGGTCGACTTGAGCGGCGAGATCCGCTGGGCGCTGGCGGCGGCGCAGGCGGGGTATCGCGGCGAGGCGGCACGCCTGTGGGCGGCGACGCTCGAGCAGGACGTCGTCGTGGTCGGTGCCTACTACAACTTCCTCGAGGCGCAGCGCTTGCGCGAGGTGACGACGCAGACGATCACGCTTCACCGCCAGCAGCTCGACTTCGCGCGGAGCCGCTTCGAGGGCGGGCGCCTCACCAAGAACGAGCTGTTGGTGGTCGACGTCGCGCTGCGGAACGCCGAGCAGCGCTTGCTCCTCGAGGATCTCGCGGTCGACCAGGCGCGCTGGGCGCTCAACGAAGCCGTCGGCCTGCCGATCGATGCGCCGACCGAGGTCGTCGACGTGCAGGTGGAGCCGGTGCTGCCCGATCCCGTCGAGACCCTGCGCATCGCGTATGCCGAGAACCCGGTCCTGGCAGCGCTGGTCGAGGAGCAGCAACGCCTCGAGGCCGAGTCGACGTCGCTCGCGCGGAGCCGCTTGCCGCGCTTCTCCGCCGGCGGCGCGATCGACCATTCGACGACCGACATCATCGAGCCCCGCACGATCGGCTCCGGGTTCGCCGGCTTCGAGTGGGACCTCGGCACCGACACGCGCCGCGAGGCGCGCATCGCGCAGGCCCGCCTCGCCGCCGGCGAGAACCGCATCCGTGTCGAGCGCGAGCTGCGCGAGCTCGAGCAGGCCGTACGGAGCACGCAGCGCGCGGCGGCCGAGCGTCTGGCAGCGCATAAGACCGCCGCAATCGCGGTCGGTCAGGCCGAGGAGAACTTCCGCATCCGCCGCCAGCAGTTCGACGCCGGCCGGGCGACCAGCGAGGACGTCCTCGACGCCGAGGCGCTGCTCGCGCAGCAGCGGGCGACGCTCGCGACCGCGCTCTACCAGGCACAGGCGCGGCGCGCCGAGTTGCAGCGGCTCATGGGACGTCCGCTCGACGAGCTCGTGACGGGGGGAGAGTGAGCATGCGCCGACGCGTGATCGTGGGACTGATCCTCTTGACCGTCGTGGCGCTCGCAGCGTGGTGGCTGCAACGCCCGCATGGCCCTCCGCACTACACCGGCTTCGTCGAGGGCGAGGACCGCGTGCTGCGGAGCGAGGTCACGGGCCGCGTCGCCGACATTCCGTTCGGCGAGGGCGACACCGTCCCGCCCGGCGCGGTCGTCGCGCGCCTCGACGACCAGGACGTGCGGAGCCGCCTCGCCGCCAAGCAGCAGGAGATCGCGGTGCAGGACGCCTCCATCCGCCGCCAGGACGAGCAGATCACGCTGGTCGAGCGCACCTGGAAGGAGTCGCTCGACGCGCAGCGCGCCGAGCTCCGGCAGGCCGACTCGGCGGCCGACCTCGCGGCGCGCAACTTCGCGCGCGAGCAGACGCTGGTGAAGTCGGGTGCGAGCACGGCGCAGCTCCTCGACGACACCCGCGCCGCGCGCGACCAGGCCGCGAGCGCGCGCGACCGCGCCCGCAACATGGTCGCTCGCAGCGTCGCGCAAGAGGGCGAGGTCACCGTCGCGCGGCATCAGCTCGAGGTGCTGCGGGCGCAGCGCGACCTCGCGCTCGCCGAGCTCCGCGAGCTCGAGGTGACGGCGGCGAAGTACGCGATCCACGCGCCGCCGGTCGGCACCGTGGTGCAGACGCAGTTCATCTGGCCCGGCGAGCTCGCCCAACCCGGCACCGCGATCGTCGCCGTGCTCGACCCCGCCGACAAGTACGTACAGCTCTACGTGCCGGTGAGCGACGTCGGCCGCTTCCGGCTCGGATGCAAGGTCGACATCGAGCTCGACAGTCAGCCGGGACATCGGGTGCCGGGCGAGGTGAGCTTCGTCGCCGACCAAGCGACCTTCACGCCCGAGAAGATCGAGACCCGCTCCGACCGCCTCGGCCAGGTGTATCGCGCCAAGGTGCGGATCCTCGCCGAGGTCGAGCGTTTCCAGCCCGGCACCGAAGGCAACGTCTATTTCGCCGTCGAGCCCGACGATGGCGAGCGCCGCGCGCAAGGCGAGCATGGCGGCTGAGCGCGCGATCCGCCTGCGCGGCCTCGAGGTCCGTTACGGCGCGAAGCGCGCCCTCGCCGGCGTGGATCTGACCATCACGGGCGCGCAGATCGTCGGCGTGGTCGGCCCCGACGGCGCCGGCAAGACGACCTTGCTGCGTACCCTCGTCGGTCTCCTCGACGTCCATGCCGGCGAGACCCGCGTGCTCGGTCACGATCTCACCGGCGACGTGCGCGCGCTCAAAGCCGAGATCGGCTACGTGCCGCAGGTCTTCAGCCTGCACCGCGACCTCTCGGTGATGGAGAACCTGCGCTTCACCGCACGGCTGCATCGCCTGTCCGAGGCCGAGCTCCGGCGGCGCGCCACCCCGCTCCTCGAGCGCACCGGTCTCACCGCGTTCACCGCGCGTCCCGCCGGCGCCCTCTCGGGCGGCATGCGCCAGAAGCTGGGGATCGTCAACGCGCTTCTCATCGAGCCGGCGCTGATCGTCCTCGACGAGCCGACCGCCGGCGTCGACGTGGTGGCGCGCGACGAGATCTGGGCGCTCCTCGCCGCGAAGCGCCACGAGACGATGATCGTCCTCAGCACCAGCTACCTCGACGAGACCGACGCGTGCGACCGCTTGGTCTACATGGACGCCGGGCGCGTGGTCGCGACCGGCACGCCGGCCGAGCTGCGGGCGATGGTCCCCGTCGATCTCTATCGCGTCTGGGGCGATCGTCCGCGTGAGATCGCACGAGCCGCGCGCACGCTGCCCTACGTCGAGCACGCGCACTCGACCGGGCGCTTCGCCCGCATCGAGGTCGACCGTGGCGCGGGCCGCGGTGACGGCGGCGTCGATGCGGACCTCCGCGCCCTCGACCCGGGCGTGCGCCTGGTCGAGCGGCTCGCGATCGACATGGAGGCGACGCTGCTCGCGCTCGCGCGCCGCTCGCACGGCGCGGACCCGGCGCGCTCACCCGCAGGGCGCACGGAAGCCGCCGCGTGAGCGACGATGCGATCATCCGTGCCGTCGGTCTGACGAAGCGCTTCGGTGACTTCACCGCCGTCGACCAGCTCACCTTCGAGGTCCGCCGCGGCTCGATCTTCGCCTTTCTCGGCGCCAACGGCTCCGGCAAGAGCACGACCATCCGCATGCTGATCGGTCTGCTCGAGCCGACCGCGGGGACGATCGACGTCGACGGCATCGACGTGGTGCGAACGCCGCGCGAGGTCCGCGACGAGATCGGCTACATGGGGCAGCGCGTGAGCCTCTATCAAGGCCTGAGCTTGCGCGAGAACCTCGACTTCTATGCCGGCCTCTACGGTCTCGCCGGCGTGGAGCTCGAGCGCCGCTGGGGGTCGCTGCGCGAGCGCTTCGCGCTCCGCGACGTCGAGCACGAGCTCGCCGCCGATCTGCCCGCCGGCATCCGCCAGCGGGCCGGCCTCGCGCTCAGCACCCTGCACCACCCGCGCGTCCTCTTCCTCGACGAGCCGACGGCGGGGGTCGACATCGAGAACCGGCTGCGTTTCTGGGAGCTGATCCAGGACGAGGCCGACGCAGGGGTGACCGTCTTCGTCACCACGCACTTCCTCGAGGAGGTCGACTACTGCGACTGGGTCTGCTTCATCGACGCCGGCCGCTTGATAGCCAACGCGCCGCCGGACGACATCCGCGCGCGCCACGCGGCGGGCTACGCGATCACCCTCGAGCTCGCGCCCGCGTGCCGCGACGCCGCGGCCGCGGCGCTCGCCGCCCCCGCGCGCAGCATCACGCCCACGCCGGCCGGTCTCGACGTGCGCACCACGCGCCTCGACGACGTGCTCCTGACCGAGCTCGCGCGTCTGCGTACCGCCTATCCCACGAGTGCGGTCCACATCGCGGAACCGAGCATGACGGACGTGCTGCGGGACCTGATGCTCGCGGCCGCGCGACCACAAAGTGACGCTGGCCGATCAGGCGAGACGATGGCCGGCGCGGCGGCGCCGGCGCCCGTCCTCGCGACGCCGGTCGTGCCGCCATCGCCCACCGCGGAACGCGCGCCCGGTCCGCGTTCGGCCGCGGCTCCGCACGAGCGCAGGACGCGATCGCACGGAGCGGTCGCAGCCTGGCAGCGCCTCCGCACGTTGATGCAGCGGGAGATCCGCACCACGCTGCGCGACAGGTTCACGGTCACGATCATGATCGCGGTGCCGCTCGCGGCGCTGCTGGCGTTCGGCTACACGCTCTCGACCGACGTGCATCACCTCGCGCTCGGCGTCCACGACGCGAGCGGCAGCGCGGCGAGCCGCCGCCTGATCGCCGAGCTGGCCGCCAACGGCACCTTCACGCCGCGGCGCTTCGCGACCCGTCAGGCGATCGACCGCGCGCTCGTCGCCGGCGACATCAGCGTCGCGGTCGTGATCCCGCCCGACTTCGACCGCCACCTCGGCGGCGCCGCCTCCGCCGCCGATCCGCCGCAGATCCAGGTGCTCTACGACGGCGGTGAGACGGTCGTTGCCGGCAACGCCGAGGCCTTCTTGCGCGGCCTCGTCGGCGCGACCGGCCTGAGCCTCGTGACCGGCGATGCGCCGTCACGCCGGGGGGTCGTCTCGGACGGCAACGCCGACGGCTCGGCCGCGTCGCATCGCACGAGCGCGGGTGCGCACGCGGGCGTCGGCATCGTCGCGCACGCGCTCTTCAACCCGCGCCTCGACGGTGCGCCCTTCATGGTCGCGGGCACGTTCGGCTTCGTCCTCACCTTCCTCACCACGCTCATCACCGCGGTCTCGATCGTGAACGAGCGCGTCAGCGGCACCTTCGAGCAGCTCCGCGTCACGCCCGCGACGGCGGCGGAGATCGTGCTCGGGAAGATCCTGCCCCTCGGCGCCGTCTTCGCCTTCGACGTCGCGCTCATGGTCGTGACCGCCGGCGTCGTCCTCGGCGTCTGGCCGGCGGGCAACCTGCTCTTCTTCTTCGTGGTCTCGGCGTTCTACGTGCTGGTGTCGCTCGCGATGGGACTGTACTTGTCCGCGACCTCGGCGACCGCCGCCGCGGCGGTGCAGAAGACGGTGCTCTCGAGCGTACCGCTCATCTTTCTCGGCGGCTTCGCGTTTCCCGTCCGCAACATGCCGCTCTTCTTCCGCATCGCCTCGGAGATGCTGCCGGCGGCGCACTACATCCGGATCAGCCGCGCGATCTACCTACGCGGCGAGGGGCCGCTGCCGCTCCTTCCCGAGGTGCTGCTGCTCTTCCTCTTCGGCACGGTGCTGATGGCGATCGCGTTTCGCGCCGTGGCGGCACGCACGTGAGACGCCGCTTCTGGTCGAACGTCTGGGCCGTCGCCTACAAAGAGGCGGCGGTGCTGCGCCACGACAAGCCCTTTCTCGCCACCGTCTTCTTTCAACCGATCATGATGCTGACGATCTTCGGCGTCGCGATCTCGAACCAGCCTGCGAACGTGCCCTGGGCCGTCCTCGACCGTGACCAGTCGGCGCTCTCGCGGCGCTTCGTCGAGGAGGTGCGGGCGACCGGCTACTTCCGCGCGCCGCGCACGGTGCGGAGCTACGACGAGGGACGCGCCCTCCTCACCGGCGGCACCGCGCTCGCGGTCCTGGTCATCCCCGCCGAGTTTGCGGCCGACGCCGAGCGCGGGCGCCCGCAAGTCGAGATCCTCCTCGACGGCGCCGACCCGCTCTCGGCCGCGCGCGTCGGCGGCTACGTCACGCAGATCGGGGCGGCGTTCCGCGTCGAGCCCGAGACGGCGCGCCCCGGGCCGACGCGCCTCGCGGGGCCGATCGACGTCCGCCAGCGCTTCTGGTTCAACGCCACGCTCGAGGACCGCGAGTTCTTCCTCTCGATCGTCGCGGGGATGCTACTCACCAATCTCTGCCTCTCCGCCACCGCCCTGGCGCTGGTCGGCGAACGCGAGAACGGCACCTATGAGCAGATGCTGGCGTTGCCGACGACGCCGGTCGAGATTCTGCTCGGCAAGCTCCTCCCCTACGTCGCGCTCTCGTACCTCGAGCTGCTGATCGCGGTGGTCCCATCCGGGATCTTCTTCGCGGTGTGGCCGCAGGGGAGCTGGTTCCTGCTCTTCTTCGTGACCTTGCCCTTCGTCCTGGCGTCGCTCGGGATCGGCACCTTCGTCTCGACCGTCGCCCGCAACTCGGCGCAGTCGGTCTTCCTCTCGGTCTTCTTCGTGATGCCGTCGTTCGTGCTCTCGGGTGTGATGATGCCCTATCAGCTGATGCCGAGCGGCCCGCGCGTGATCGGCGCCTTGCTGCCGCTACGCTGGTATCAGATCGCGCTCCGCCGGGTGGTCGAGCGCGGCGCGGGGCTCGCCGACGTCGCCGTGCCCGTCGCCGTGCTCTTCACCATGTTCGCCGTGATGCTCTCGCTCACGGCGTGGCGCATGAAGCCCCGCCTCGGCTGATCAGGCCGCGCGCTCGAGCGACGCCAGCGCCGGCTTCAGGCGCTCGACCTCGCTTTCGAGCGCCGCCGCCGTATGGACCGCGGAGCCGAGATCGGCGTCGCTACTCGCCAGGTCCTCGAGCGCCTGCGCCAGCGCGCAGACGGCCTCGCCCTCGAAGACCGCGGCGGAGCCTTTGAGCGAATGCGCCGCTTGTCGCAAGCCGGCGCGGTCCTCGCGCGCGACCGCTTTGTAGATCTCCGCGACCAATCGCGCCGACTCGTCGAAGAAGATCGCCACCAGACGGGCGAGAAGCTGGCGATTGTGGCCGATCCGATCGAGGATCGCCTCCACATCGACCTGGGCCACGTCGAGCGCGGTCGCATCGGCGTCGGCTTCATCGGACGAGGCCGAAGCCGGAGCGCCACCGATCGCCATGACGCCACGCGCCGCCACGGTGTCGCGCGCCGCGGTCGTCGGGGCGGGTGCGGTCGGCGCCTTTGCCGGCGCACCCGCCGCCGTATCCGCGGCGCCCTGTGCGGTGCCGATCCGCTCGAGGATCGCGAAGAGCTTGGCGGCGTGGACCGGCTTCGAGATGTACTCGTCCATGCCCGCCGAGAGGCAGCGCTCGAGGTCTCCTTTCATCGCGTGCGCCGTCATCGCGACGACCGGCACGTGGCCGCCCGACATCTTCTCGTTCTCGCGGATGATGCCGACGGCCTCGAAGCCATCCATCTCCGGCATCTGCACGTCCATCAGCACGACGTCGAACGGCTCGTGCGCCATCGCGTCGAGCGCCTCACGGCCGTTGCCGGCGACCACGACCGAGTGCCCGCGTCCCTCGAGCAGCTCGAGCGCGAGGCTCTGGTTGATCAGGTTGTCCTCGACGAGCAGGACCCGCAGCGGACACGCCGCGCCTGCCGTTGCCTCCGGCTGGTCGCGGCAGTCGCTCGTCTGCACGTGGTTGCCGAGCGCCTTGACGGTCGCGTCGAGCAGCTCGGATTGCTTGATCGGCTTGGTGAGGTACCCCGCCACGCCGAGCTCGCGGCAGCGCGCTGCGTCGCCGGACTGGTCGTCCGCGGTGAGCATCATGACGGTCGCGATGGCGAGCGAGGGATCGCGCCGGATCCGCTCGGCGACCGTGAAACCATCCATCTCCGGCATGCGCGCATCGAGCAGGACCAGGCGATAGGGCGTGCCGCGGTCACGGGCATGCGCCAGCGCCCTCAGCGCCTCGTTGCCGCTGCCGACGGCGCTCGCGTTCATGCGCCAATTCGCCAACGTCTCCAGCAGGATCTCGCGACTGGCGGCATTGTCGTCGACGATCACGACGGGCAGGCCTGCGAGGACGACTGGGCACGACAGCACTGCCGGCGTGCCGGCTCGGTCGAAGCCGACGCGGCAGGTGAAGTGGAACGTACTGCCCTTGGCCGGCTCGCTCTCCACCCACACCTTGCCGGCCATGAGCCGGATGAGCTGTGCCGAGATCGTCAGGCCGAGACCGGTGCCGCCGAACTTCCGCGTCGTCGAGCTGTCCGCTTGCTCGAACGACTTGAAGATCGCCTGCTGCTTCGACTGGGGAATCCCGATGCCGGTGTCGGAAACCGAGATCCGCATCGTGATCCCGTCCTGGTCGACGTCTTCCGCCTGCACCTCGACGATCACGTCGCCGCGCTCGGTGAATTTGATCGCGTTGCCGACCAGATTGACGACGATCTGCCGGAGCCGGTCGGGGTCGCCGATCAGCGTTTCGGGCAACTCGGGATGGATGCGACACGCGAGCTCGAGACCTTTGGCGTGCGCTTGAATGCCGAGTGTCTTCACGGTGTCGCCGAGCGTCTCGCGCACGTTGAACGGCACGCAGTCGAGCTCGAGCTTGCCGGCCTCGATCTTCGAGAAGTCGAGGATGTCGTTGATGACGCGCACCAGCGCGTCGGCCGACGTCTTCACCATGCCGAGCTGGCGACGGGCGGCGGCGGGAAGCTCGGTGTGGAGCGCGAGGTCGGTCAATCCGATGATGCCGTTCATCGGCGTGCGGATCTCGTGGCTCATGTTGGCGAGGAACTCGCTCTTGGCCCAGCTCGCCGCCTCGGCGACGTCCTTGGCGTGGCTGGTCTCCTCCTGCGCCGCACGGCGCTCGGTGACGTCGCAGATCACGCACATCACCAGCGCCTCGCCGTCCTCGGTCGCGAGCGGACTCAGGCCGATCTCGATCGGAAACTCGCTGCCGTCCTTGCGCCGCGCCGAGAGATCGAGGCCGGAGCCCATCGGTCGTCGTGTCGCCGCGTGGTGATAGGTGGCCCGCAGCGTCGGATGGCGCCGCCGCAGCCGCTCGGGCACGAGATCGTCGACCGAGGAGCCGATCAGCTCCTCGCGTGCGTACCCGAAGGCCCGCGAGGCCTCGGAGTTCGCCAACACGATCGTGCCGGCCGCGTCGACGATGAGCATCGTGTCGGGCGCCGACTCCATCATGCCGCGGAACTTCTCTTCGCTGGCGCGAAGGAGGCGGGACGCTTGCTGGCGAGCCGCGAGGTCGCGGCGGACGTACACCATCGCCGCCAGTACGAAGGCGAACGCGATCATGCTGCCGAGCGGGACCACGACGCTCGCCCAGCGCGCGCTCGCTGCGGCGCGCGTGGTGCGCTCCGCCAGCAGCGTCTCCTCCTCCGCCTTCATCTCCGCGACGACCGCGCGGACATCCTCCATCGCGACGGCACTGTTCGTCTCTAGAATTCCACGCCGAGCCGCGTCGAAGCCCTCGGTCTGGCGCCTCGCGATCGTGCGCTCGAGAAGCAACGAGCGGCGTTCGACGAGCCGTGCCAGCTGGGCGATACGCGCCTGTTGCCGCGGGTTGTCGCGGGTGAGGTCACGCTCGTGGGCGATGTCATCGCGGAGCGGCTCGCGCGCCGCTTGGTACGGCTGCAGATCGTTGGGCTCGCCCGTGATGACGTAGCCCCGCGCTCCGGCCTCCTCGTCTTTCACCCTCGAGATGATGCTTGCCAGCGTCTCGAGAACGGCGCGCGTGTAGGTGACCCGCCCGGCATCGGCGACCAGCCGGGCAGTGCTCTGGTACGACCCGTAGCCGATGCCCACGATGATCAGGAGCGCGAGTCCGAATCCCCACGTGATCTTCCGCTCCATCGACACGCGCGTGCTGCGGCCTCCTTGGCCGCCGCCCCGTGCTGAAACCGTCGCGGTCGTGATCGTCGTTCGCAGGAGGGGGGCGTCTCTCGGGTGCAGTCCTAGTGCGTCAGCCGACGTAGATCTCCGATGCGCGGCGCCGCGACCTCGTGCTCGCTCGCCGTCGAGAGTGGCGGCAGGTCGACGGTCACCGTCGTCCCTTCGCCCGGCTCGCTCTCGACGCGCAGGGTGCCGCGCAGGAGCGCCGTGTAGCGCTTCACGATCCCGAGACCCAGGCCCACGCCCTCGTAGCGGCGTGTGCTCGAGCCATCGAGCTGGTGGAAGTCCTCGAAGAGCACCGCCCGGTTTTCGACCGGAAGGCCGATGCCGGTATCGGTGACTCGCAGCTTCAGCCCGCCGCCGGCGCCGGCCTCGACCGCGAGCGTGATCCGACCGGCGTGCGTGAATTTGATCGCGTTGCTCAGCAGATGGTACGCGATCGCGCCGACCTTCTCGCGATCGGTCTCCGCCTCGGCGCCCGCGGGGTGCGCGTTCCACTCGAAGCGCAGGTCGCGGTCGCCAGTCAGCACTTGGGCTTCGGCGCGGAGCTCCTCGAGCAGGCCGGTCAGCGTGAAGCGGCTGGGCACCACCGTCTCGGCGCCGGTCCGCATCCGGCCGAAGGCAAGCAGCGACTCCACCACGTGGTGCAGCCGGTCGGCTTGCGTCCGCACGCCCGCGAGCATCTGGCGTGCCTCGCTCAGATCCTCGCGCGGCAGCTCGTCCTGAAGGAGCTCGGCGTAGCCGAGGATGCTGTTCAGCGGCGTGCGCAGCTCGTGCGAGACGTTGGCGATGACCTCCGCCTTGAGCCGTGCCGACTCCTCGATCTTGAGGCAGAGCTCCTCGATTTTCGCGGCCTGTGCGTGCACCAGCGCGGTGCGCGCCACGACCTTGTCCTCGAGGTCGGCCGCGTAGCGCTCGAGCTGGCGCCGCGACTCGGCGAGCGCGCGCTCGAGACCGACGCGCTCCGTGACGCGCTCGACGGTGAGGGCGAGCGCCGCGCCCCAGGCGCCGGTCTTGGTCACGTAATCGTGGGCGCCGGCCCGCAAAGTCTCGACGGCCGTCTGCACGTCACGCTGCCTGGTCATCATGATCACCGGCGGGTGGTCGTGGCCCTTCAGCCCGCGGAGGAACTCGAGCCCGGTGCCGTCGGGGAGGCTGTGGTCGAGCAGAATCGCGTCGAACGCGCCGCCTTCGACCTGACGCCTCCCCTCGGCGCAATCGGCCGCGATCCGCACCTCGGCGGGACCAGGCGGGGACGTCAAGCGGCGCAGGCCTTCGAGCGCGACCCAGCGCTCGAGCGGATTGTCGTCGATGAGAAGCAACCGAATCCTCATCAGGGGGCTCCCATTGTCAGGTGCGGCGCCGGTCGTGCCGCGGCGCCCGCGTCGAGGATGCGAGTCGTCGTGAGCGTGGCGGTCGCCCACCGTGCTCTCCCGCGCCCCCGTTTGTTCACCAGTCGAGCGTCCCGCCGTGGCATCGCGTGCGATCAGCACGGCTCATGCCACGTCGCTCACGTGAAAAGTGGCGCGCGAAAGCGTGCTATCGCGTCACATCGAGATCAGCGATCGCGCGCCGGACGCGCGCTGTACGCGAATTGAACGAAGGACGTGCGCGTAGGTCAGGGAACTGACCCGGCGCGCACGCGCAGACCCGGTGGCAACGATTCATCGAGGAGGCGCCCTTGCTCGACACGATCGAGAGGAGCCGCCTCGTGCAGCAGCAGCGCACTACGGGCGCCGCCGTACGTAAGCCGCACGCGTTCGCTCAAGCGTTCGCGCAACGCCGGATCGAGGTCGCGCTCGCGATCGTCGACGACACGCGCGAGCTGCACCAGCGTGAAGGCGAGCGCGTCGGGGCTTGGCCATTCCGCCAGCGCGAGGACGCGCTCGATCCAGTGCGCGACCGTCGCCGCCGGCACGACGCAGTTGAGCGGCCCGTAGAGCGGCTCGCGCGCACCCAGTCTGGACAGCGCCCAGAGCTGCTGCGGCGCGGCTCGACGGCGCTCGACGTCGGCGACGATCACCTCGCCGAGCTCGGCCTTGAGGCGCGCGTCGAGCCGCTCGCAGGCGCCGATCGCCTGCCACATCTCGCGCACCTCCTGCGATCCCGCCCGTCCGCCTTGCGGCTTCACCTTCGCCTTCCGCTGCAAGCGCGGCACGAGCGCCGGCGCAATCTCCACATGCAAGCGCAACTGGTGGCCGCGGTCCATGCCGCCGGCGATGCGCTTCCAGAGGTTCCACCACTCGACCCGGTTCTGCACCGCGCGCGGAAAAGCGAGGCCCTTCGCCAAGACAGGCGAGAGCTGCCGGATGCGCCAAGGGTCGAGCTCGTGACCGAAGCCCGGCCGCAGGAGATGGCCGCAGAGATTGATCCAACGCATCTCGTGGTCGGCGGTGATGGTGCGCGACGCGGCGCCGGCGAAGAGCGCGTCCCACAGCGTACGGATCACCACTAACGACCAGGCGTCCTTGCCCGCGCCGAGCGCGGCTTCGAGCGCGCGCGGCAATTGATTAGGCCCCGTGCGCGC